>JAFGRJ010000171.1 GCA_016935235.1 Candidatus Cloacimonadota bacterium | reverse complement strand
GCTTTTCAATAACGACCCCGTATTTACTGTTGTTCAAGGTTGGATTAACGGACATAACATTTATAACAGCTACTAGCATTACGATAAATATAACTAAATTTTTCATTTGAGTCTCCTTTTTTTCTTTTCACGTCTCTGTATCTAAAGGAAAAATTAAATTTTATTTTCAGAAATGCAAATAAAAATAGTATTAAATTTTTATAATATTAATAAATCATTTCAATTCAATACCTTAAAAAAATCTTGCCATTTCAGAGCTTATTTATAAGTAAAGAAACGGGAGGTGATAATGGGTACTTTACAGGATGCTTATAAGGTAGCTATTATCAATGAGATCAAATCACAGAACCTTTATGCGTTACTGGCGATTGCCTTTGAGAATGAAGAATCTGTGTCACTTTTTAAAAATCTGGAACAATTTGAGAAAGTTCATGAAGATAAATTGACAGCTATTTACAGCCAAGCCTATCCGGATGAAGAACTTGTGTTAGATCATAGTACCGTTCATGCCTTTCAGGAGAAACCGGGTCTGGAAGATCCCAAGAGGTTGTTGGAGTTCGCTATCAACAAGGAAATAGAAGCATCGGATAAATACAGGGAAATAGCAGAACAGACAGGTGAAGAAAAAATCCGCAGATTTTTTCTGGAACTTTCTCGGGAGGAGGAGAACCACAGGGATATTCTGGAAAAAGAAATTCACCGTCTCCAGGGCACAATGATGTGGTTTGATGAAGCGGAACTAAACGGACTGGTAGAACATTAAACTGATAAAAGGAGTGTTGATATGAGAAAAAATTTGATGCTTTTAGTATCTCTGGTATTGTTTGTTATGGCACTTGATGCTCTTGAACTGGGTAAAGTAACTCTGCCTGATGAATTACAGGCTGGGGACAATATTTTACAGCTGAACGGAGCAGGATGGCGCAAGAAACTGATAATCAAAGTTTATGCTGGTGCCCTTTACTTAACTGAAAAAAGTTCTTCGGCAGAAGAGATCCTGAACAACGATCTCCCCATCATAATCCGCATGCATTTCGTCTATGATGGTGTTACCCCGGAAAAACTGGTCTCTGCCTGGAATGAGGGTTTTGCCAATGCAGCTGTGGCTGATTCCCTGCAGCCCAAAATAGATACTTTTAATGCCCTCTTCACAGAGACGGCACAGAGTGACGATATCTACGATATTATTTATCTACCCGGAGTAGGGACCAGTCTTTATGTCAATGATATCATCAAGGGTACGATACCAGGCTTTGAATTCCGTAAGGCTGTGTATTCCATCTGGCTGGGAGAAAATACCGCTCTTGCCAGTCTAAGAGATAAAATGCTGGGTAATTGACAATATAAGTAAAAAAAAATCTCTTATATATTCCGTCAGAAAGGCAGAAGCTGCTATATCATGACTTCTGCCTCTTATTTTTTATTCCAGGTATTTTATTCAGATCATGATATTAAAAATTCAAGAGCTTCAATCCGTTTTCATAAATGAAATTGACATTCTTCTGCTCATTTTTTTTTCATGCATAAAAAATAGCGGGTAATAAACAAGAATCTGCCATGAGTAACGGATTCATAGTCGGGAACAGGATATTGGACATAGTACTGGTTGCGCTCATTGCAGCGCAAACTCTTAAATTTATAGTAACCTTGATCAAGGAAAAAAAGATAAACTTTCGCCGATTCCTCGATACAGGTAGTATGCCAAGTTCCCATACCGCTTCTGTAACAGCACTGGCAACCTCAGTGGGAATTCGGGAAGGAATAGCTTCAGTTCTTTTTGCCATCAGTCTCGTTCTTGCCATAGTGGTTATGTATGATGCAACTGGAGTACGACGGGCAGCAGGAAAACAAGCTGAGGTTTTGAATAAGATCGTTGCTAATATCAAGAAGAAAGAGGGTCATTCCATCATCGAAGAGAACCTGAAGGAGTTTATCGGTCATACTCCCATGGAGGTCTTCTGGGGAGCTATTCTGGGAATTGTCATCGCATTTTTCCTCAGTTGATCACCATTCAACAATTATATTTTATATTGATCATGACCTTTCCTCCTAATATATTTAGATTTGACAAAAACAGCAGATCCAAAATTTAATCGGTAAAAACTGATTTAGCAGGGAAAAATGAGTAAGGATTTTGATCCAGCCCATAATTATAAGAAAACACGGAAACATGTGGGTTATATTGAACGTCACGTTGCCAGACCTGACACCTATGAAAAACTCGGCTTTAAATGCGGATTGGAAGTTCATCAGCAGTTAAAGACGGAACAGAAATTATTCTGCCGTTGTCCAGCGGGTATATATCATGATTTTAACGATTTTGACGCTGAACTTATCCGCCATATGCGCCCTACCCTTTCCGAGATGGGCACTTATGATGGTACTGCCTTGATGGAATTCAAAACCCGCAAAAATATCACTTATCGCATCAAGAATGATACCACCTGTACCTATGAAATCGATGATACTCCTCCTTTTAGGGTCAACAGGGAAGCTCTCAACTATGCCATTGAAATAGCACTTATGCTGAAGACTAATATTGTCGGTGAATTGCATATAACTCGCAAGCAGTATCTTGACGGCAGCATACCTACAGGTTTTCAAAGGACAGCCATTGTAGGCATCGAGGGAGAAATTGTACTCAAAGATAAAAGAATCAGGATTATACAGCTCAGTTTAGAAGAGGACGCCTGCCGTGAAATAAGCGATATACGCCACGAAAGAATCTACAGTACCGACCGACTGGGCATCCCTCTCATAGAGACCGTCACCTATCCTGACCTGACAACACCCGAGCAAGCCCGGGATGCCGGTTTATTTATCAGATTTCTCAATCGAAGTTCGGGTCGGGTAAGGACCGGCATAGGAAGCGGACGTCAAGATGTAAATGTAAGCATAGCAGGTGGTACCCGCGTGGAAATAAAGGGAGTATCTCACATCAGAAATATACCGGAGCTAACTCACAATGAAGCTTTCAGGCAGAAAGCACTGTTGTTGATCAAAAACCTGCTGCAGGAAAGGATCCTTGAACCGGAAAAATGGAACATCAGATATCGGACGATAAATTTTGACGTTTCTGACATTCAGTATACTCCTATAAGAAATGCAATGGAAAAAGGCTGGAAACTGGTAGCGGTAAATTTACCTAAATTCAGGGGAGTGCTTTCTTTCTTTACTCAACCAGGCAAGTCCTTTGCTGATGAAATTTCTGGCAGGTTGAAAGTTATAGCCTGTCTGGAATACCCCAATATGATTCATTCTGAAGATCAGATGCCTGTTTTCGATGAGAAGCTTCTAGAGAAACGCAGTAAAATCCTGGGAAGCAAACCTGAGGACGCCCAGCTCGTGTTCTGGGCTCCGGAGGAAGACATCCATACGGCAGTGGAAACCATTGCAGAAAGGTGCAGGTTAGCATTTCTGGGAGTTCCCAATGAAACACGGCAAGCCCTGGCAGACGGCAACACGGATTTCGAGAGAGTTCTGCCAGGTGCGGACAGGATGTATCCGGACACGGATTCCGCCCCGATCCCCATCAAAGAAGAGTTGATAGATAAAATCCGACGGGGATTACCAATTAATCTTGAAAATAGGATTGCACAACTTGAAAACTGGAAAATACCCTCACACTGTTTTAATTACATCTTACGCAATAACTTATCGCCTTTGATGGAAAGAATAATCACAGATTTCAACATTGAGTCAATTTTTCTGGGCACCTTGCTGGGCCAGCGTCTGAAATATATCGAGGGTCACCATGAAGCAGGACCTGAGTTCAACTATGACAGCATTTACCACCTCTTTCGTCTGGTGCGGGAGCGGGATCTGCATCCGGAAATTATCTCGCTGTTGTTACCGGTTCATTATCGTTATCCCCGGTTGGATTTCGATTCTCTTTTGAATTCAGCCGGTTATAAAAACTACAACGTAAAGAAAATCCCGGCTGATATCTCTGAATTAAAGCGGATTTTCCATAATCTGAAAAAATCTATTCATCCTCTGGCTGAATATAACTGGATCATGGGGCAGTTACGTCCAGCAGTGCTCGGGAATATCTCCCTGAGCGAATTGAGCAAAATTGTCAGGGAAGAGCAATCCAAACATAAGGAGCCTGCAGATGTCTGACATTTTCAAGGGATATCGGGGAAGTGCCCTCGATATACTGAAAAAATTCAAGGTAAGGGTATGGAGCGATGCCGTTATCGATACAACCAGGGGTAAATTCAGCGGTATCATACTACCAAGATCAGAAAACGATGATGACCAGCACATTGTCCTGAAATTAAGCAACGGCTACAATATTGGTCTGGATATAAATACAATAGAGAACATGAGAGAGATTGGATACCGTGAGGCTCACTATAAAATTCCCGAAAAGGACTTTCCCACTGACAAGGGTAAGGCAAAAGTCAAGCTGTTCGGAACTGGTGGTACAATCGCATCCCGTCTTGATTACCGTACGGGTGCGGTAATTCCTGCCTTCTCGCCTGGCGAGTTGTACGGAGCTGTTCCCGAACTGGCTGAAATCTGCAATCTGGAAACAGAGAAATTATTTGCTGTTTTCAGTGAGAATATGGGACCCAGAGAATACATGAAACTGGCAACAGCTATCGGCAAGGAAATAGAAAAGGGAGTGGATGGCATTGTGATAGGTCATGGCACCGATACTCTGCATCATACTGCGGCTGCATTGTCCTTCATGATACGCAATTCACCGGTCCCCATCGTTCTGGTCGGTTCCCAGCGTTCATCAGACCGGCCCTCATCGGATGCGGCTCTAAACCTGATTCATGCCACTACCACAGCTGCCCGCAGTGATATCGCCGAGGTAATGGTCTGCATGTTTGGTCCCACTTCAGATGAATATGGCCTTTTACATCAGGGCACGCGGGTACGCAAAATGCATTCTTCCTACCGTTCGACTTTCCGAACCATAGGTGACGTCCCTCTGGCAATGGTGACAAGAAATGAGATCAAACCATTGCGCCATGATTACAATCGTCGTCGTAAAGACCGCCAGGTTGAGATTTTTCCATTTTTCGAGGAAAAGGTCGCGATGTTGTATTATTATCCCAATATGCTGCCTGACATGATCTACTCATTAATTGAGAATGAATATAAAGGCATCGTTATTGCGGGTACAGGATTGGGGCATGTCAATAAACCTCTGTATCCAGCCCTGAGAAAATGTCAGGAGCTTGGTATCCCAGTTTATATGACAGTACAAACACTATGGGGTTATGTACATATGTTCGTGTACGACACCGGAAGAGACTTGATGAGCATGGGCGTGATACCTGCTGAGAACATGCTTCCGGAAGTGGCTTATGTAAAACTGGGCTGGGCTCTGGGGCAGACAAAGGATCTGCAGAAGGTCAAAGAAATAATGTTGAAACCAATCTGCCGTGATATCACACCCAAAGAACCTTATAATGGTTATCTGGTCTACCAGGGTGGAATTCCTGAAGTGGAAGAATTTATCCGAAAAGTTCATAAATAGGTGGAACATGGAGAGCAGAAAGAAAAAAGAACGCTACCAGAGAATTACCGAGCAACTGCACAGATTGTTCCTCAAAACCGATAACCGTCTCGCCCGGATGAGTACCGCTGTAGCACTGCTTCATCACAAGTTTGAATATTTTTTCTGGACGGGCGTTTATCTGCTGGAAAAGGGCGAACTTACCATAGGTCCTTACCAAGGTTCTCTGGCTTGCCTGGTTTTACCACCTAAAACCGGAGTATGCTGGACGGCAATCGAAAAAAACGAAACTATTATAGTATCTAATGTCGAGAAATTTCCCGGGCATATTGCCTGCGACAGCCGTTCCCGTAGCGAAATAGCCATTCCCATAAGAGATAAAAATGGTATGGTTATAGGGGTCCTGGATGTGGACAGTAGAGAGATGGCTTCTTTCGATGCAACCGATGCTGCTGAACTGGAAAAGATTGTCAGGTTATTCTGAATTATTCCTTGTCAGTTAGTATAAGACCAATCCTCTTAGACTGAAATAATTTAATGGATAAGACAATCTGGTTTATATTACCTGATTTTATCACATTCTCTTGTAGGTATATACGGTTCTTTTCAGGTCTACCCAGCCATCCTTATCGGACCAGACTTTTTCATAGATTTTATTCAAATTCGACTGCCGATCGTATACATACAGGAAGGCAATTTCATTAAGCCAAGCACCTTTTTTGAACTTCTTCAACATTCTCTGATTAAGGAGACCTTTGAGATTATACTTATAGTCAGTATACTGGTTCATTTTCCAGCTGCCGATCACTCCGGTGTGTTTTACAGATTTCTCCAATTGGCCTTCTTCATTATAGGAGTGTACTATATAGTGCGTGGAAAAAACCTGATCCAGAAAATATTCCTCAATGAGTTCCTCAA
Source organism: Candidatus Cloacimonadota bacterium (assembly GCA_016935235.1). Lineage (GTDB taxonomy): Bacteria > Cloacimonadota > Cloacimonadia > Cloacimonadales > TCS61 > JAFGRJ01. The sequence goes on along the minus strand of JAFGRJ010000171.1, from coordinate 11,710 downwards.
GTAGCGTCATGGCATCATCATAGGTAAAGGTGTGATGTTCCGCTAATGTCCATTTTCCATTAGACCATTTATAGGTATACATTTCTTTGAGATCACCGTGTTCATTATAGGAGAAATCAGTTTTCCGCACATTATTCCATGCGCCGGCCCTGTACATTTTAAGTTGTTCTTCGCTGATCTTCCCATTATAACCGTACTCGAAGATATATTGTTTATAATTATCGATAGCGATGTTATCATCTTCGATGAGATCTCTTTTCTGAGTCAGATTAATGTTCTGACCCAGTTCATCGTAAAGCAGCTCATCAATACCGATCTGGAATTTCTTCTTACCTTCAAACCCATAATAGATGGATTTTATATGTTGCCCTTCTTCATTGAAAAGCAGCTTTTTTTCCAGGAAGTCGTTCCACGTCTCATCTATTTTATTCCAGTATTGCTCAAGCTCGCTGATCTTTCTCAGGATCTTGCCGGACAACGGTGAAACCTGGTCTTCCTGACCGACGGTATCCAATAGTTTTTCTTTATAAAGCAATTTAAGTCCCCAGAGTATATCTTCATCTTCGCGGATAGTTTCTGAATGCAGGCTGCTGAATAAAAGGAATATCATCAACGGGGAAAAAAAATATACAGTTCTATTCATTAAGAAACTCCTGATTTATTTTTATTTGAAATATATTTCTTCTTTCACTATTGTCAAATTTAATTTACCTGAAAAAAAGGGGGCTTTCTGTACAAGCCCCCCTTAATTAAGATGTATTTCTTTTTTATGCTTTTCTGCTGTTTGCTGTCCTGAACCCTTCTTGAACCCAGGCCTGATAATTGCCCTGCAAACGGTAGACTTTTTTAAATCCGGCAGCCCTGAGTTTAACAGCAGCTTCTATGGAAGGTCTATCAGCATGGTAGTAAACTAAATATCTGTCCTTCTTGTCCAGTTGCTGCACAGCTCGATCAAAGGAGCCATCCCCGATGTAGTAGTTGATCGCCCCTGGTATATGCCCTTTTTCGTAAATACCCGACAGATCTATTATCTTCAGATCAGGATATTTATCCATGAGTTTTTTAGCTTCACGAGCGCTGACATCTTTATAGGAGAAACCGAATTCTTTCATATCCCTGGCAATCAGAAAGCAGAATAGAGCAAGCAGCAGCAATACAACGATGAATCTTTCAGGTCTCATTTCTACCTCCTTAACAAATTTATGATAACTTATTTATTTTTACAAAGTTGGCAAATTTTTTCTGATAATCCATCCTGTCAATATAAATTTATATTTATTGATTTTTCAGGGAGTTACTCCGTTTTTTTATAATCGCTGTAGCCTGATGTTTCAAACTAGCCACAGATAATCCAAAAATACAAGAAACGGCCCCGAAAGCCCCAGACAAGCCAGGGATTTTTTTTTACTTTCCAACTTCAGCAACTTATACTTCTTTGTTTCTATGATCAAAATACTGCTGACTGCAGACTCACATCTGGGTTTTGATGATCCGGTACGACCACGGATACAAAGAAGAAGAAGAGGTCCTGATTTTTTCGATAATTTCAGAAAAATCCTTCAAGCAGCTGCTGAGGATGAGGTTGATCTGCTCATCCACGGAGGTGACCTGTTCTTCAGAAGCAGGATTTCCCAGCAATTAGCTAACAGGGTATATCGTGAAATCTTCAATATTGCCGAGCAAGGCATCAAAGTGGTAATAGTGCCGGGAAATCATGAACATTCCTTTCTTCCTCAATCACTACTGACCTGTCATCCTGATATTTATGTTTTTCACAGACCGTTAATTTATAAATTCACCATCAGGGGTATAAGGCTGTCCCTGTATGGATTCCCTTTTGTTAGAGATGAAATTCAGCATGTATTTCCCTTTATCATTAAAACGTTGCAGGAAAATGATTCCGATGCTGACATGAGAATACTATGCCTGCACCAGATCGTGGAAAATGCCTGCGTCGGACCGGGAAATCACATTTTCCGGAAAGGTCCTGATATAATTCCCTTGAAGATGATACCTGATTGTTTCAGAGCTGTTCTATGTGGTCACATTCACCGGCAGCAGATCATCTGGAAAGAAAGTGGTGAGCGATTGATTCCGATCATATATCCCGGTTCCAGTGAAAGGACTTCCTTCGCTGAGAGAAACGAAGCCAAAGGATTTTATATTATTACAATCGATCAGGAAAGAATTTTTCCCAGGCTCATGATCCTTAACACCAGACCGATGAAAGATATCATCCTGGAAGGTTACTACCACAATTGTAGTGAATTACAGGAAGCATTACTCGGGAAATCCAGCAGACTAAGTCCGGAAACGGTAATCAGGATTAAGATGCTGCAGCCTGAAAATTTGAGACATTTACACATGTCTCAATTAAGGCAGATATTACCTCCTGGAGCTGTTATCACAGTATCCTGCCCGAGCAGAAAAAAGCCCCACCATGCTCGATATTAATATTCCTGATTATATTGTAAATTATAAAGGCCAGATTGCCGCTTTGCTCACTGCCCTATGCTGGACTTTTACAGTTCTTTTCTTTGAATCAGCCGGCAAAAAGATAGGTTCCCTGGCGGTAAACCTGATCAGGTTGATATTCGCCTTTTTTTTCCTGAGCCTCTATTGTTTATTGACAAGAGGTTTACTGATCCCCACGGATGCTTCCCTGCGAACCTGGTTCTGGCTGGCAGTTTCGGGGCTAATTGGTTTCAATCTGGGGGATCTCTGCCTTTTTGAATCCTTTGTCCGCATTGGAGCCAGGGTATCCATGCTCATCATGTCCCTCGTTCCGATCATGACCACCATCACAGGCTGGTTGATCCTGGGGGAGATCATGTCTATCAGGCAGTTTTGTGGCATGATTATAACAATAAGCGGGGTGGCTATTGTAATATTCCAGAGAGCGGACAGGAAACGCAGACCGACCATGTCCTATTCCAGCAGCGGGTTGTTTCTTGCCTTCCTGGGAGCAATAGGGCAGGCAGGGGGACTGGTATTAAGCAAATTGGGCATGGGCAACTACAATCCCGTTGCTGCCACTCAGATCAGAGTACTCAGCGGGATGGCGGGTTTTTCTTTACTCTATATTTTCTGGCGGAAATGGCATTATGTAAGCAGGGGATTGAAAAACAGGAAAGCCCTTACCAGAATTGCAGCCGGGGCTTTTTTTGGTCCGTTTCTGGGTGTTTCGCTGTCTCTCTACGCGGTTCAGCATACCATTACCGGTGTAGCAGCAACCATTATGGCTCTGGTACCGGTGATAATTCTAGTTCCGGCAGTGATAATATTCAGGGAAAAATTAACCATCAAAGACGTGCTGGGTGCTTTTCTTGCCGTTACAGGCACTTCGTTGTTATTTTTCTGATGATCTGCCAAATAGTATGCAAGCATATCATTAATAGATACTTTAGCCTGTCGGCGCATTATTCCGGCGTTTTTCGCATTATCTGCTCCTGTATTGACCCAAGACCTTCTAAACGAATAAGTCAGCTATTCTATCAACAATACCCCCGTAGTCATATTCAGTTATTATCTTTACCCTGTGCATACCCGCAAAAAGCACCAGGTTCAAGACATGATCCTTATCAACCTTTTTATCATGCCGTAATAATAACCTTGTTTTTACAGCATCGAATTCACTGTGATATGAGGACACTTTACGGGGAAAACCATATAAATCAAGAATTTCGTTGATCTGTTGATGAGTTTGGGCATCGATCATTTCTTTTTCCAGACTTAGATGCGTTGCCAGTCTGATTCCCAGTGCAACCGCCACTCCATGAGGCAGTCTGAATCCGGTAAGAGATTCCAGTACATGACCAAAGGTGTGTCCCAGATTAAGGTGCTGTCTCTGCTGTTTATCCTCCGGGTCATTCTGGCAGTAGGATATTTTACCAGCGATTGCCCTGTGAATAATATCAGCATTTACATCTGTTTGTTTCTCCCTGAGCATTTCATAGAGCTGTTGATCAGCCAACAAAGCTATTTTGATACATTCAGCCCAGCCATTAAGAAGATTTTCGGGAGTATTGGTCTTTAAAAATCCAGTATGAATATAGATCTTATCGGCAGGGAAAAAAGTACCCAGACAATTCTTCAGTCCTGCGTAATTAAGACCTGTCTTACCACCTATGGCAGCATCGATCATGGCAAGAAAAGTGGTGGGAACAAGAATAAGTGAGCAACCACGTTTAAAGACTGATGCTGCGAATCCAGTTATATCAGTGACAATGCCACCGCCAATGCCAATAATCTGACTTTGCCGGTTAATTCCGTTGGCAAGAAAGAAATTCAGGATGTCTTCAGCTATGGGTAAAGTTTTATTTTCCTCTCTGGCACAGATAAAATAACAGGGATCCCCGTCGATAACAGGGTTTAACAGTCTTTCATGCAGTTCGCTGACTTTTTTATCAATCACAAAGATTCTGCTTCCGTGTTTGGTTATTTCCAGGCTGTCAGACGAAAAGATGGCTTCCCCGGATTTTTCACCTATCTTGAATTTCATATTGGGTCCTACCGGTAAGATATGCTTTTAAAAATTCCATTATATCGTGGTTTTTCACAATTTTGCCGATAAAGAGAAATCCGATGACAATGGTCAGAATAATTTTAACTGCCGTTATCAGGTTAGAAGCAGGCACTACGAAATTGAGCGAAGTTGCCATAAAGAGGATTATCAACGAAATGATCATATTCTTCAAGTTATAGCCAATTTTATAAAGTCTTTCTGCACTCAGATAATTGAAGATGACTATGCCGAGATATGCGATAATTGATGCTAATCCAGCTCCGTAGATACCCAATCGGGGGATCAACAGAAAATTCAGGATTATATTAAGGATTGCTCCAGAACCAACTGTCAGGGCAATATTCTCAGCTTTCTGTCTTATATAGAAACTTATGTTGATCAGATTGAAAATACCCAGCAGAAATATTGATATCACTCCGCAGAATACAATCTTTATTCCTTCCTGATAAGAGGGAGCAATGAACAGATGGAATATTTCCGGAGTATATACCAAGACCAGAGTGCCCAGGATGCAGCCAGTCACGATATAAAGGTCGAACATCCTGCGATATTTTTCAACTGAACCTTCCGCATGGGCAATTTTCATGGCATAAGGGTAATATACCCTGCTGATCAAAGATGTCAGAAAGGACATGATCATGCCTATGCGATACCCGATGGCGTAAATCCCCACATCATGCAGTCCTCTGGCTGAAAGGTAGGTAAGCATGTAACGGTCGGATATACTCAGGATCATCATTGCCAGTGTACCGGGTATCATGATCAGACCAAAACTGAGCACCTTGCGCATCAATCCGAAGGAATAATATCTACGGGCAGATGCTTCAGGACAATAAAACCTGAGTAATTTGAATATGACTATTAAAGATATAAGAAAAGAGAGAAAAGAGGAAAGCAGAACAACCTGAAAAATCTCTTTTATACCGAATCTGCCGAGAAGAGTAATGATAATTATCAAAACCAGGAAAAAAATATTTTTTACCATTCCCAGGACCACATAGAGCGTTGACTTCTCCATGTTATTAAGTACGACCAGGGTGAGACCGTGATAAAGGTCGAATAAAAGAATAAAAGCTGTTATAATCAATAAATTCTGGTAAGATGAATCTCGCAATATAAGGCTTGAAAGCTCCACCCGGTATATGCAGATAAGGAAAGTGAACAACAGACCGGTGATAGTCACTGTAATATAGATGGAGGAAAGGAGGTTAAACCTGTAGGCCGGGGTTTTCTGGTAGTTAAAATAAGAAAACAGGGCTTGCTGCAGTCCCAGAAAAAAGACCAGACTGGCAAAAGCAATGAAAACGAACAGGTTGGTATATACAGCATACTCTTCTGGTTGCAGCCTGTGAGTAAAAAGGGGTAATAAAAGAAGCAGGATTAATTTGTTGAAAAGATTCCCGGCACCATACTCCAGGGTTTTACGCAGGTAACCCTTCATATCAAGCCTTCAGGATCTCCTGATAAAGCTGGATTGTCTGCTCTGCTATCCTTTCCCAGGTATAATTCGCCATAATGTGCTTTTTAAGGGCATCGCTCCTGGGTTTCAGAAGGGCATTCTCCATTCCTCCAACGATGGAAGTTACTGAGTCGGGATTGATATATTCAGCCATATCAAGGAAATATTCCCTGGTACCGCCCCGGGGTGTGATCACGATGCCAGCACCAGCGAGAGCAGCCTCCAGAGCGGCACGACCCGGTGTTTCATAACGGGTGGGAAGGATGAAGATCCGGCAGGCTGCATAAGCTGAAGCCAGTAGAGGATCATCATGATCCATCCAGTTGAGGAAATGAATATTGGAACTTTCTTCCATGGCTTTAAGGCACCACCTGCCTTCCTCATTGTTTATCACATCAGCAATGATCACTGCCGGATGATTCAACCGCTGCAGTGCCCTGATAATATTCCTGCCATTTTTCCGGGGAGGACCAAGATGTCCCACATAGAGAATGAAATCCTGCAATCCGAATTTCCGGAAGAAAATATCGGCATCAGCTGATGCGAATCTTGCCTCTACCCCATTGGGAATCACTCTTACCCGGGCAGAATCAATATTCAAGCCTTTGATCAGAAGTTGAGCTTCGGCATTGGTATTGGGTAAAACCATAGAAGCCATCTGACAAATACGGGCAGTCAGTTCATAATCGGAATAAGTCCGGGGCAGAGGATAAGTTAAAATTTTCTCCAAGAAACGGTATAATTTCAGGACATCATATCTGTGGTTGCTGAAAAAAATAGGGTTAACGACATATTTGTATCCGGCTTTTATCAGATTGACCGCCAGAGAATAGGTTTCCAGGCTGGCGTTAAAAATATGAAAAAGGGTGTCCTGGCTGGCAGTGATATTCTGATCCCACATGTCATAAAGGCTGACATCATATCCCAGTTTATTCAGTGTTGCCTGCATCTGCAGTAACTTGTAGGTTGGACCCCCCTTATTGAGCATGATACTCTGATAACTGGCCAGATAAATTTTCATTTAGTTCTCCTTCCCAGGTAGGATTCATAATCATGAAGCCAGTCCCGCCAGTGCCATCTCCTGACCTTTTCCTCGCCCGATAACGGTTCGGGTACTGGTTGTTTCTGCCATTTCAACTGCGTAATATCATATTCCGGGGAAGCTGGTACAATTGTCTCACCGTAGGGTGAAGAAATCCTCAGGGAAGCTGTTCTGATAAAATCAGGATGAGCATCAATCCTGATTTTATTTCCCGAAATTTCCAGGGATATTTCACTGGAATTTCTTTTGTGCCACCATTTAGCGAAATCCAGCATCGTCCAGTTATCAAGTTTATAGTCCTTTACTGATCTGAATATACCCTCGATTAATCTCTCCAGGCGATGATGAGGATGATGATAGAATATGACAGGATCCCCCCAGTAGATCTTCTGCTCAATAATCCGGGTGTAATATTCCAGCATGATTTCTTCATTATAATGCGAACGGCGCAATCTTCCCGGGCTGACAGGATGGATCGGTATCTGTAGAATAGTTTGCTGGTTATTGTCTACCACCGGGAAAAAAGGCAGATCATCATAATTGTTGGTAAATTCAGAGGAATAGATAAATCCTTTTTCCTGAAGGATTTCAGACAGACGGGGATCCCATTCTCCAAAAGGGGCAGCATAGCCCCGGGCATTTATGCCGGCATTCACCAGGGCTGAAATACCTCTTTCAATATTTTCCCTGTCCTTCCCTGGATCATGAAAAACAAGATGTCTGAAACAATGCAGTCCGACCTCCTGATCGGTAAATTTTGCGTAGAAATTTTCTAATCTGCTGCTGGAAACAGTATCGACGAACCAGGTAGACCTGATGCCAGTTTCCTGGCAGATGGCAAACATTGACCTGGCATCTTCCAGCTTACAGAAATCTGTATCCAGCCGGAAAATAAATATGGATCTTACTGGTTTCGGGTAATACCAGAGCTGAACAAAGGGTAATTCCCGCCAGTGAATAAGATCTTCCAGGCAAATCCTCACGATTTTCCTGACTTTGCCTTTACAGATGCGAGCCACTATTTCTGAAGGAAATTCTGCAGTTATACCGGGAAATTTACGACGGCAGTAACTGTAATTCAGAATTTCCTGTTCCACGGAAAAAGGCAGGACTGTTATCCTTCCCCTGCCATAATAGAACGATATTATACCCAATCCGTCATCGATTTTCTCGCAACACTGAGCAGCCAGTTTAAGTTTCCGGAAACTGATGAAATCTGTCAGTCCAAGTGAATCGAATATTTCCCTGTTATGGGGAATACGATAGCGGGATCGTGACCGGGAAGTTACAACACCGAAAATATCTGCTGCCCTGCTTGCCTCCATCAGGACAGCTCCTCCCTCATCGATGTAGGAGATGATATCGCTGCTGATGACGCCTTCACTCTGATAGGGTAACACCAGACAGGAAATTTCCTGGGGGTCAAGACTAACTCCGGGTGAAATTACAAAGAAGGGAATGCCTTCCTGTTTGAGCAATATCTGCCATCCGGCGTTATCATTGCAAATCCCGATTCTATTATCCATCAATTCCCGTCATCGCCATACATAGCCTGGATTCCCTGGCAGCAACCGAACAAGCAGCAGTTATTCTACCGATCAATTCCTCATCATGTGTCCGCGAAGCAGCGATTCTGATAGCTGAAACTGTAGCTTCCGGATCTCCAAAAGGCACATATATCCCGTAATCCCTGGTTATTTCCTCAAGTGCTCCACCGCTGCATAGAACAGGGATACAACCGGCAGCAATAGCTTCCACAACAGCCATCCCAAAGGATTCACGGTATGATAACTGACAGTATACCTTACTTGTCCTTAAAATCTCAAGTACCTTTTCGTGTGATAACATTCCCAGGAAGCTCATTGCAGGATTGATCTGTAAAAGCTTTTCCTTTATCGCAGTTTCATAATCTCCAATCAGTTTGAATTTATATTCCGGCAAATATCTGGATGCCTCGACAAAGGTTTCTATTCCTTTCATTCTATATACTGGATAATATCGCGCAATGGCGCTGGCAATCATCACTACCTGGGTATCCCGGGGCTTACTCTGAAGGGGTATCTCCACCTTTAGAGCCGGATGAATCACCTGTATATCCTGCCTTCCTGAAAAATCCCCGACCTCTTTTGCACTGAAACAGGAAGGAGCTATAATCACAGACGCTGATTTCAAGATATAACCCACCTTGAACCTGCCCCAGGCTGTAAGCAATTCCCCGTAATTGAATTCTGGAACAGTGGCAACTTCGTAACCACCAATAACTACCACTAACTTTTTTTTCAATATCCTGCCAATCAGGGCAGCACAAAAAGTGCGAAAATCAGCAAAAACGGCATAGATAATCTGAACAGAGACAATCCTGTAAATCAGAGAGAACAGAAAAACGGGCACGTCCCATATTTTCAATTTCCTGTTATTACCGTTCATGGCAGTAATTGTATAATGGTTTCTGAGAATATCCTCATCGCTTTTTACCAGAGTATGCTGGTAAGAACTTACCAGTAAAACCCGTGCCTTTTTCTTCATCTTATCTGATCAGGGCGAATTTTCCCCGGGCAGTCTGTCCATTACTGGCAGAAACAACGTAGAAATATATCCCACTGGAACATTTACTGCCTGTTTCATTCAAACCATCCCAATCGAACTGTTCTAAGATATTTTTTTTCAGAACTATGATCAGATCACCCGCCATATTATAAATATAGCACCTGGTATCACCAACCGGCATGGTCGGGGTATCAATGCTTTCAATTCGTAACAGGTCTCCCCTGTCAGGATAGAACGGGTTGGGAAATGCCTTAACTGTTTCAAGATCCTGCTGGAAATTGTAATCTTCGGATATGCCTATAACAGCAGACTGGAGGGCTTCATCGGTGCCAATATAAAGACGACCGGAATAATTATCATAAGCCAGGGAAGTTATCCGGTTTGATATTAAAGGAGAGTTCTCCGCATTATATATGGTATATCTGTCCCGGGAAATATCATACATGGTTATGCCATTGTCATTGGTTCCGATCCACAACCTGTTGAAAGGATCGACCAGCAGGGCTGTAGGGAAAGTAGGAACTGAGCCATAAAGTCTTTCTTCACCTTCGATGTACCAGAATTCGGGATGTGCTATTTCTTCACCCAGCCATTGCCCGTTGTAGAATGCCTTTCTTTTAATTGATGTACCCCAGGTATACCATAGATACTGCCCAAATTCCGAAAAATAGGTTGTCCAGCGATAGGAAAACAGACCATTGGCTGAGGCAACCCAGATTTCTTCAATATCTCCATTAATGCTGGAAGTGATGGCAAATATCTCACCTGATTGCAGTTCATTGAAAGGTGTCTGACTCCAGAGGGAGCCATTGGTTTCAGGCCAGGAAGTGTTATTCCAGATTCGCAGTCCGGTGCGGATCCCCCCGAAATAATAGCGCATCTGCCCAAGAAATATAAAAAGGGCATCATTCAAATCATCCACAGTATCATAACTGAAAGAGTGCACCACGTTATCATTTGAATCGATGATATTGACTCCTCCAGTCGATCCGCCACAGCAGCTTACCCACATGTTACCCTGGGCATCCCCGGTCAGGAAACTTATGCAGTTGTTCCTGAGACCGTTATCAGTGGTAATATACTCCCAGGAATTATCAGCTTCGTCATAGATACTGATGCCGTCATCCCATTCCTGATTGCTCTGGGTATTTACCCACCAAGCACCGAACCATTTCCTGTTAGAGGCATCAGTTTCCATGGAATAGATATTATTACTAAGTATAGGGCTGTTTTCCACCCGTAAAACTTCCCACACTTCATTTTTCAAACTTGAAACACCGGCTGTTCCTCTGGGTAAAGGCGGAGTGGTGGGAGGTGGATGATAACCGCTGGAAACCCATATGGTCTGCTCATGATCGATTTCAATGTTATGAACAAGGGAGGCTCCGATATCATGTTTCTTGAATTGCAACCAGTCATCCTGTTCGCTGACAAGAAAACCTTCTCCCCACGTCAGCAGGCATAACCTGTTATCTGCAAGCCTGGTTATACCGGTAATACGATTCGTTTCTACACCACAATCCTCATAATACCATTCATCCAGCAGAGGTTCAGGACTGGTAATTATTCTGGCCAGAACCACCCGGGTTGTGTCTACAACATCGAGCAGGCCTTCTTCCCAATACCCGTAACTGAACCAGAGATTATTTTCTTCATCAATATAGACAGGATACACACTACTGCGCCCGTTTAATTCAGCTTCACCATATATTGTCCATTGCTCCAGATCATATAGCGGTGCCATGGCTAAACCCTGCCTGGTGCCAACTGCCAGATAATTATCCGATACCGCCAGGGAGGTGATATAACTGGAGGGTAGAGAAGAATTATTTTCATTTAAATTGTGCCAGGCATAGGTAAAATTCAGGGAGTCGATCATGACATAATCCAGACCGGCATCACTACCACAGAACAGCCAACCTTGCGGCGAGATGGCCAGCGAGGTGATACTGTTCGTCGACAGGCCATTTTCGCTATTGTAATTATTGAGCAGAAAAGGGAAGGGAAAATTGCCCAGTTCGGTAAAAACACTGATGCCGCCTTTTGTAGCAGCAAAGATGAGTGAATCCAGATGGACCACCTGATATACATTGTCGGAAGCCAGCCCGATGATTTCATCCAGAGGCATGACGAACTC
>JAFGRJ010000170.1 GCA_016935235.1 Candidatus Cloacimonadota bacterium | reverse complement strand
GAACTGGAAAAATACTGGTCCGGCATGAAAATCAATTTCATTGTGGCCTGCGGTTCTCACCGGAAACCTACCGAAAAGGAACTAGACCGAATCTTCGGTCCACTGCGGGAAAAATACCGGGATCAGATCCATATTCATGATGCCCTGAATTCACCTGTTACCTATCTGGGAACTACCCGCAGAGGCACACCTGTGGAAGTAAACCGCCTGGCAGTGATCAGTGACCGCATCATAGCCATTAATTCAGTGGAACCTCATTATTTTGCAGGTTTTACCGGGGGTAGAAAAAGTATCCTGCCGGGTATCTCATCCTACAGAACCATTGAAACCAATCATAAAATGGCTCTTGATAAGAAAGCCGGGATTCTTGTCCTGGATGATAACCCGGTACATGAGGATATGTCCGAGGCAGCAGCCCTGATCAAATCCAGGATCTTTGCGGTTAATGTGGTAATGACTGCAGACAGTGGTATTCATTCCCTTCATACCGGAAATATTTTTGATTCCTTTCTGGAAGCCACTGCTGTTGCCGGCAGAACCTGCACCGGCACCGTTCCCCGGGCAGCGGAAATAGTGATTTCTGTCGTCAGGGAACCGGTCAACAAGAACCTCTATCAGGCCCAGAAAGGCATTGAAAATAGCAGAGCTGTCCTGAAGGAGGGCGGAATTATGATACTGGTAGCAGAATGTGAGGAGGGGATCGGCATGCCGGAATTCTATGATCTGCTTTCTTCATGCAGTTCGCCGGAGAAGGTCTTCGAACGCATTGAGAAAGGATATGTGCTGGGGTATCATAAAGCAGCAAAAATGGCAGATTTTATCAGCAAGAACAGATTATGGATGGTCACCTCACTCTCCCGGTCCATCCTGGAGAAGATATTCATTACCAAAGCCCGTGAGAACCTTCAGGAAGTACTTGACAAAGCTCTGGCGGAAGTTGGCCGGAATGCCGGGGTTATCCTTAATCTCAACGCGGGTATGACAACTGCCAGCCTGGATAAAGCCTGATCGGGAGAAAGTTTTTTACTTTACACGATGGCTGAATTCTAATTTTTTGTTTATTCAAATAAAATGAAGCAAATTCATTTTTCAGGGAGAGATGATGAAGATCGCTGAAAAATTGGGGCAATTGAAGCAGAAAGAAGAACAGATAAAGGCAATGGGTGGTGAAGATAAAATTATTGTTCAGCATGAAAAGGGGAAACTTACTGCCCGGGAAAGATTAGCCCTTCTCTTTGATGAGGGTAGTTTCAGAGAAATTGACATGTTCGTGAAGCACCGTTCGACAAATTTCAACATGCCCCGGCTGGAAATTCCCGGTGATGGTGTTATTACCGGTCATGGCATGGTAAACGGGCGTCCGGTTTTTTCCTATGCTCAGGATTTCACTTCCCGGGGAGGCTCACTGGGGGAGAAGCATGCCGGAAAAATAATCAAGGTAATGGATCTGGCCATGAAGGCGGGAGTACCACTCGTGGGGATCAATGATTCCGGTGGCGCCAGGGTTGAGGAAGGCATAGATTCCCTGCGGGGTTACGGGGACATTTTCTTCCGCAATTCCCGTGCTTCGGGGGTGATTCCCCAGATTGCCTGCATCATGGGGCCCTGTGCCGGCGGGGCAGTATATTCACCTGCCATGATGGACTTCATTTTCATGGTGAAGAATACCAGCCACATGTTCATTACCAGCCCTTATGTCATCGAAACGGTAACAGGTGAGAAAACCACTTTCGAAGAATTGGGCGGAGCCATGGTACACAACACCAAAAGCGGTAATGCTCATTTTGCCTGCGATAGTGAAGAGGAGACAATAGAACAGATCAGGATCCTGCTGAGTTATATTCCTGGCAATAATCTGGAGGAACCTCCCCGCCTGAGGACAGGCGACGATCCTCACCGGCTCTGTCCCGAACTTGATGCCATTGTGCCGGACAATCCCAAGGCAGCCTACGATATGAAGGAAATTATCCATTCCCTGGTTGATAATGGCGTTTTTTTCGAGTCGCACGCGCATTACGCTGAAAATGCGGTAGTCGGTTTTGCCAGGATGAATGGCCGTACGGTAGGGATCATAGCCAATCAGCCCCTGATCCTGGCAGGATGCCTGGATATCAATGCTTCCGATAAGATATCGCGTTTTATCCGCTTCTGCGATGCTTTCAATATTACTCTCCTGACCCTGGTGGATGTCCCCGGTTACCTGCCCGGACTGGATCAGGAATGGGGTGGAATAATCCGCCATGGGTCAAAGATCCTCTGGAGCTACGCTGAAGCTACTGTTCCCAAACTCAATGTCACGATCAGGAAAAGTTACGGCGGTGCCTATATTGCCATGTGCTCCCGCCATCTGGGAGCTGATATGACCTTTGCCTGGCCTTCCGCTGAAATAGCGGTCATGGGAGCCCAGGGAGCAGTTAATATTGTGGGTAGTTACCGGCAGGAGATCAAAGATGCTCAAGATCCGGAAGCAAAGCGACAGGAAAAGATTCAGGAATACGAGGATAAATTCAATACACCCTATATTGCTGCCGAACGGGGCTATATCGATGCTGTAATCCAGCCTTCCGTAACCAGGACCAGGTTGATCGATGCCCTGGAGATACTGTCCACCAAAAGAGAATCCCTGCCTCCCAAAAAACACGGCAATATTCCCACCTGATGGTAAGCGAAATGAATGACAGGAAGAGAGAGAAAAAAATCAAGGCAGCACTAACCGCAGTTATGTATTACCTTGATCTTGAGGATAATACGAAGAGAAAGCAGAATCTCTGGTCATTATCAGGGCGCGTAATGATCATGAAGAATCGTTGCCTGGTGCAGAGAAAGGATTTAACCTTTCCTGGATTGATCAAATAATAGCTTGGGGGTAAATAGATGAAACTGGATGATCATGGAGTATTAAAAATGGCTGCCATGCGTTATGAAGCGGACAGGCCGGCTGCAGCCCATCCCATTAAGATTCAGGATCTCAGCTTTCGTGATGGTCATCAGTCTATCTTTGCCACTCGCGGTCGCACCGAGGATATGATCTATGTGGCTGAACAAATGGACAAAGTGGGATTTCATTCTCTGGAAATGTGGGGTGGAGCAACTTTCGACGCCATGCACCGCTTTCTGAATGAAGATCCCTGGGAGAGGATAAGGGCACTGAAAAAGTATATCAAGAAAACGCCCTTTTCCATGCTGCTGCGTGGTCAGAACCTGGTAGGATACCGGAATTACTCTGACGATGTGGTGGAAGCATTTGTCCAGCGTGCCTGTGACAACGGGATAGACATCTTCCGGGTCTTCGATGCCCTGAATGACTTCCGCAACTTCGAGACGGCCGAGAAGATAATCAGAAAAAATCGTAAGCACTTTCAGGGAGCGATCTGTTATACTCTCACCGAGCCCCGTATGGGTGGTGAAACCTACAATATAGATTATTACCTGGAAAAGGCAGCTCAGCTGGAAGAGATCGGAGTAGATTCCATCTGCATCAAGGACATGGCAGGTCTTATCGCTCCCTATGATGCCTACAATCTGATCCGTGCTCTGAAACAGAACGTCAGGGTTCCCATTCATCTGCATACACATTTCACTTCCGGGATGGGTGATCTGTCGCTCTTCAAGGCAATAGAAGCGGGTATTGACATCATCGATACCTGCATGTCTCCCTATGCTTACCGCACTGCCCATCCTGCCGTGGAACCGCTGGTCGTAGCTTTACTGGGTACGAACAGAGATACTGGATTTGACATTAGGCTGCTTTCCGAAATAGCCGACGAAATGGAAAAGAGCATTCCCAAATATAAACATTTCCTCGATGAGACCAGGAATTCGATCATTGACATCAATGTTATTCTGCATCAGACTCCCGGGGGAATGATCTCCAACCTGGTCAACCAGTTGAAACAGATGGATGCCCTGGACCGCCTGGAAGAGGTTTTCAGAGCTCTGCCCCGCGTGCGTAAAGACCTTGGTGAAATTCCCCTGGTTACACCCACCAGCCAGATAGTAGGCATACAGACTGTCAATAATGTACTTTTTGACGAGAAAGAAGGAGATTACTCCAAGATAACCGAACAGGTCAAGGACCTGTGCTACGGTTTATACGGTCGAACCACCAAACCCATTTCCCCGCATGTTATGAAAAAGGCTCTGCAAGGTTACGCCCGGGGTGAAGATCCTATCACGGTAAGACCCGGCAATGTACTTGAGCCGGAACTTCCCAGGATCAGGGAAGAGGTCAAGGATCTGGCTAGAAATCTGGACGATGAACTTATCGTGGCTCTTTACCCGGTGACCGGGAAGAGATTCCTGAAATGGAAATATGGATTGGAAAAGGTGCCGGACGATGTGCATCCCAAGACCATGGAAGATGTGGAAAGGGAAAAGGAGATCATTGAAAAAGCCATATCAGGCAGACTTACCCTGAAAGCCAGTCCCGCCTCTAAACCGGCCAGTCTCAGATCCTTTGATGTTTACGTGGATGGTGAATATTTTAACGTTGAAATAGCTGATTCCCGGGAAACCGGACTTTCCGTGTCTGGCCTGACAGGAAAAAAGAAGGAAAGCGCTGACATGGCGGTTTCCGGCACCCTCACCGCTCCTATTCCCGGCATGGTGATCGAATACAGGAAAAAAACCGGGGATGTGGTCAATGTAGGTGATACCGTGGTGGTTCTGGAAGCGATGAAAATGTTCAACAATCTTTCCGCACCCTGTGGTGGTATTATCAAGGAGATACCTTTCAAGGCAGGGGACTCAGTAGCCAAAGGAGATATTCTCTGTTATATCGAAAAAAGATGATAGCAAAGGGATGTACCCTGGCACATCCCTATTTTACTCTTATTTTTTCCAGCCAGTAGTCTTCCACAGCGATAAATTTCTGTTTAAGTTCTTCTCCCATCCGTTGCCCGGTATTGAGAGTAAAAACCTCCTGCAGCCGCAGACGGTAATAGGTGTTGCCGTTCTTCACCGTCTGGGTTATTTTGGTTTTGTAACCCTGATCTTCCAGAAGGTCCCGGATTCGGTTTACCTTATTGATGTCCATATCTGCCAGTATCTGTAATTCGTATAAGGTTTCGCTTACAGGCAGTGGTTTCTCTGTTACTGCTGTACTTTCCTGTTCCACGGTTGCAGCGGTGTCTTCAATGGTTTCTCTCACAATCAGGTCTGTGCTGTCAGGCTCAGCTCTCTCCAGCCAGTAACCTCCCAGTTCTGGCAGCAACAGCTTGATCTCGTTACCCAGACGTAAAGCTTCCTGGCGCGGATATTTACCACGCAACTGCAATATATATATTATCTTATCAGCTTTTTCCACTCTCTTCACCTGCGCCCGATAACCGGCATCCTGGAGCAGATCCCGGTTGAACTCCGCAATGCTGGGATCAACACTGAGCAACAACTGCAATTCATATAATTCTCTGTCAGGAGAGATCCTGGGTTCAAGTTCCGTTAAGTCCGGTAGTGCTTCCCCGATCAGGGAGCTGTCTGCTGGTGCGGTGCTTCTGTCCTTTATGGTGATGATCTTGTGGGTGACGATACCGATGATCATCCCCAGAATAATGACCAGAATACCGATAAGGATAATGACTATTAGTTTGCTTGTTAAAATATGATTTACATTGGGCATAACTCGAGTTCCCTGCCTGCGGGACCCTCCCTGAAACATTTTAGTGAACACCCGCCATGGAAAACCTGATGCGATTTCCTTTCTGAACTTATTTATTCAGGAGGTATTTTTCTGCAAGGATTTTATCATGGGTTAATTTAAAAAAAGGGGGGATATGCAGGAGATCATCACATCATACTACCGGATGCGCCTGCTGTTTCTGCCGGGGATATTTTCCGGCAAGTTACTGATAATAATGTTTTTGCCATTGTATAACTATCGTTTTATCTTTCAGAACAGGAAATGATTGGACAAATCAGGCTGGGATGTTTGATTATGCTCAAAACCTGCGGATGAGAGGAATTATGGCAGACAAGCTTTTTCTCATAGACGGTACGGCGATAATTTACCGGGCGTATTTCGCTTTTATCCGTAATCCGCTTGTGAACAGCAAGGGACAGAACACCGGTGCCCTGTATGGTACCATCAATTCCTTTCTCAGGTTGATAGAAAGATACGATGTCAGGAATCTGGCGATTTCCTTCGATCGCAAAGAGGAAACCTTCCGGCATCAGATCACTGCAACTTACAAGGCTAACCGACCGCCTGCTCCGGATGAACTGGTGGCTCAGATCGAGCCGATCAAGAAATTCTTCGAATTGATCAATACACCTGAGGTCTCCTGTCCCGGTTATGAGGCAGACGATGTGCTGGCGACCATAGCAGAGAGATTCAAATCTGATTATGAAGTGATCATAGTCACCGGAGATAAGGATTTTACCCAGCTTGTAGATGAGCGGGTCAACCTCTATGATCCTTTCAAGGAAAAAGTAACTGACAGGAAAGAAGTTGAAACAAGGTTCGGATTGAAACCTGAACAGTTCATCGATTACCTCGCCCTGTGCGGAGATGCGACGGATAATATCCCCGGCGTTGCCGGCATCGGTCCGAAGGGAGCCGTAAAACTGCTCCAGGAATTCGGTGATCTTGACTCTGTATATAAAAACATTGATAAGATCAGGGTAGCCGGGATCAGGGAAAAGCTGCAGAATTCCAGGGAAAATGCCTACCTGTCCCGCCGCCTGGCTGAAATCGTGCGTCAAGTACCCATTGCTATAAAGGATAAGGACTTCTTTGTCTTTCACAGGGAGGATCTGAAGAATTCACTGACTTTCCTGAAGGAGTTTGAACTCAACTCCATAGTCAGGAAGATCGACTCCGGTGATGAGGTCAGCTCTGAGAACATTGAACCGGCAGGGGAAGATTCCTTAACATTTAACACCATCATCATCGATAACAGCGATAAATTCCGGGAGCTTGAAAAATATCTGGCAGATAAAAAAATCATAGCCATAGATACCGAGACAACTTCACAGGATCCGCTCCAGGCAAGGCTTGTCGGTATCTCCCTGTGTGCTGCGCCAGCCCGGGCTTACTATATTCCGCTGACTCACCAGATGTCTGATAATGCCGATAAAAACGAGGTTATCGGGAGCCTGCGGGAAATTGTCGCCAGTAAAATACTGGTAGGTCATAATATCAAATACGATTATATGATATTCGAAAACGAAGGCTGGCAACTGGCGGGAGACCTATTCGACACCATGATCGCCGATTATCTTCTTCATCCTACTGACCGCCATTCCCTGTCCGCCTGTGCCCGGAGAGAATTCGGTTACGAAATGGTACCTATCAAGGAGCTTATCGGCAGCGGTCAGAAACAGATAACCTTCGATCTGGTCCCGCTGGCTCAGGCAGCCCCCTATTCCGCGGCAGATGCCAACATGACTTTCCGTTTGTATGATGTTTACCGGAAAAGGATGGAAGAGCAGGATCTTACAGATCTGTATTATCGTATTGAATTACCACTCTTCAGGGCAATTGCAAGAATGGAGAGGAACGGAGTGTACCTTGACACAGATATTCTTGCAGAAATATCCCTGCGCAATCAGAAGGAAATAGCTGAAATAGCCAGAAAAATATACGAAATAGCCGGATACCAGTTCAATCTCAATTCTACCCAGCAACTGGCAAAGGTCCTCTTCGAAGAACTTGGTATTCCACCGGTTAAAAAGATCAAAACAGGTTATTCCACTGATGTCAAAGTACTGGAAATCCTGGCCAGGGAACATGAAATCGCCCGTTTGCTCATGGATTATCGTCAGCTTACCAAGCTGGAATCTACCTATGTTCAGGCATTGCCGGAATTGATTAATCCCGCTTCCGGTCGCGTTCATTCCTCATTTAACCAGACGGTCGCCTCCACCGGCAGATTATCCAGTTCCAATCCCAACCTGCAGAATATTCCCATCCGCACCGAGATTGGCAAGGAGATCAGAAACGCCTTTACCTGCCAGGATAAGGATAATTTGATCCTGGCAGCGGACTATTCCCAGATAGAACTTCGCATCCTGGCCATCCTTTCCAGAGATCCCAGCCTGATCGAGGCTTTTCGCAACGGGCGTGATATCCATACTGAAACTGCCAGCATCATCTATGAGAAAGACAGGAAAGATGTGACCTCCGATGAACGGCGTTTCGCGAAGATCATCAATTTTGGTCTTCTCTATGGTATGGGTGCCTTCCGTATATCCAATGAGCTTAATATTCCCCGCGCCGAAGCTCAGGAATTCGTCGATAATTATTTTAACAAGTTTCCCACTGTACGTGATTATCTGAAAGGTGTTATCCTGCGGGCCAGAGAGGAAGGTTTCGTTGCCACGATCTTCGGACGTAGATTGTATCTTCCCGAGATCAACAGCAAGAACAGAAGGCTGGCTCAGGAAGCGGAAAGAATCGCCACCAACATGCCCATCCAGGGCAGCGCTGCTGATATCATCAAGATCGCCATGATCAGGATACACCAGAAAGTAAAGGACCGGGAGGATATAAAGATGATCATCCAGGTTCATGATGAACTGGTATTCGAAGTCAGGAATAAAGTGCTGGAAGAAGCCCAGAAGATGATCGTGACCGAGATGGAGGCTGCCCTGCCGGAAGAATATGCCAGGATCGTCCCCCTGACCGTTGATGTGGGGATCGGTAGAAACTGGTTTGAAGCGCATTGACACACAACTTAAAAATAAAATATTGTTACAGTCCAATAAAAGGCACGTTTTTATAAATGTATTAAAAGCAGGGGAGGTTTAAGATGAAAAGGCAATTCCTGTCTATACTGATGATATTATTCCTGTTTATACCGGCATTATTCCAGGCGAAAGAAAACACCAATCCACATATCGAAATGGCTATTCTGCTGGATACCAGCGGCAGCATGGAAGGTCTTATTGAACAGGCGAAATCTCAACTCTGGCGCATAGTCAATGAACTGGCTCTTTCCAGACGTGACGGCAAGACCATTGAACTTTTTGTTGCCCTCTATGAATATGGTAAAGACAGCCTGCCAGCGGAAGAAGGTTATATGAAAATGATCTGTCCGCTTACAGGTGATCTAGATAAGATATCCGAAGAGCTTTTCATCCTGGAGACCAACGGTGGGGATGAATATTGCGGACAGGTCATTAACCGGGCGGTTCAGGAGCTGACCTGGAGCCCGGATAACCAGGATCTGAAACTGATTTTCATTGCCGGTAACGAGCCCTTCACCCAGGGTAAGGTTGATTACCGGGAAGCCTGCAAAAATGCCATCAGTAAAGGTATCATCGTTAATACAATCTTCTGCGGGGATTTCCAGGAAGGGATAGAGACCAGCTGGAAAGATGGTGCGGTCCTGGCAGACGGCACTTATATGAATATAGACCAGAATATGGAAGTTGTGGATATCGCAGCCCCTCAGGATGAGGAGCTGCTGCTTCTGGGAAATGAGCTGAACGGCACTTACATCGCCTACGGAGATTACGGAAGTGATTATAAGGAACGACAGGAAGAACAGGACAGCAATGCCATGACAATGAGTGGCGGCACCATGATCGAAAGGGTTATTGCCAAGTCATCCAGCCAGTACCGCAATGAAGCCTGGGACCTGGTGGATGCTGAAGAGGAAGGTGCTGTCAATATTGCTGAACTTGATGCAGAACTTCTTCCTGAAATCATGAAGGATATGACTCCGACAGAACGTCAGCAATACGTGGATGATATGGGGAAAAAGAGGGAAGAAATCCAGAACAGGATCCAGGAGTTGAATGAAGCCCGCCGGAAATATATTGCCCAGGAACGCAGTAAAATTCAGGACAAGACCCTGGATTCTGCTATGCTGGAAGCGATCCGGCTGCAGGCGGAAAAAAAGAATTATTCTTTTGAATGATCATTACCAGAATCTGGAGCCTTAACTTCCCTATAAAGGAGGCAGTTATGATATCTCTGAGAAAAATAAGTATATCCCTGGCATTTCTTGTCCTCACATTATTCGTTTTTGCTGACGGATTCATGGTGATCCCCGAACCTCAGTATAGCCCGGAACCCTTTCCCCTTGAGGTTGTGTTTCACCGGGTTCAGGTTGCCATTGAAGACCAGATGGCTGAAACCAGCATAGATCAGTCCTTTTACAATCCCACCTCTACCACGTTGGAAGGCTACTATATTTTCCCAGTTCCCAGCGGGGCGGTGCTCAACGATTTCACCATGTTCGTCGACGGCAGGGAAACCCCGGCTGAACTTCTCGGTGCCGATAAAGCAAGAAAAATATATGAAGATATCGTCCGGCAGATGAAAGATCCGGCGCTGCTTGAATACAGTGATAACGGCATCTTCAAGGTTCGGATTTTTCCCATCGAACCTCACAGCGAAAAAAGGGTAAAGATGTCTTACAGCGAAATTCTAAACCGTGATAATGCTACCTTGGAATACCTGTACCCCCTCAACACCGAGAAATTCTCTGCCAAACCCCTACAGGATGTAAGTATCTTGGTCGATCTTAAAACTGCTGCTAAGTTGCAGACTGTGTACTGTCCCACCCACGAGGTGGAGATAGTTCGAAAAGATGGTTCCCATGCCCTGATTTCTTACGAAGATAGCAATGTTAAACCGGATATTGATTTTAAAGTTTATTTCACTACCGGAGAAGAAAAGGTGGGAATGTCTCTCCTTTCTTACCGGGAGAAAAAGAATGAAGGTTTCTTCTTCCTGAGTCTTTCCCCTGTCATCAGTAAAGATGAAGATGAGATCATTCCCAAGGATATCATTTTCGTTCTGGATGTTTCCGGCAGCATGGCAGGAGATAAACTGAAACAGGCAAAACAGGCTCTTATTTATTGCCTGGAAAACCTGAACGTGCAGGACCGTTTCGATATTATCAGGTTCTCCACGGAAGCTTTTGCTCTTTTCCGGGATCTGCGCCCGGTAGGCGGGGAAAGTATTGAGGAAGCAGAAGCTTTTATCGAAGAGCTCTATCCCGTGGGCGGAACCAATATTGAAGATGCTCTCCTGATAGCTCTGTCATACGACCGTGAGAAGGACAGACCGCAGATTGTCGTTTTTATAACTGATGGTAAACCAACCATCGGCGAACTGGATGAGGATAAACTTCTCAGGAAACTGGATAATTCCAATAAGGAAAACCTCCGTATCTTCACCTTCGGCATAGGTTATGAGATCAATACCCACCTTCTGGATAAGATAACCTGGCAGACTAAGGCTACCCGCACCTACATTTCCCCGGAAGAGGATATCGAACTGAAAATCTCTGCCTTCTACGACAAGATTCAATCTCCGGTGCTCTCCGCTGTAACCCTGCGCAGCAGCGCTAATGTTGAATTGTACCAATTCTATCCTGATATTCTTCCTGACCTTTTCCACGGCTCTAATCTTACCATCCTGGGCAGGTACAAAGGAAGTGGGGACAGCAAATTCTATCTTGATGGGAAACTGAAAGGCGAAACTGTCAGCTACGAATATAATGTTGATCTTTCCCAGGACAACACCCGCAATGAATTTATCCCCCCGCTCTGGGCAAGCAGACGCATCGGGCACCTGCTGGATTTGATCAGGCTCTATGGTGAAAGTGATGAAATGGTCGATGAAGTAACCCAGCTGGCACGCACCTACGGCATTGTAACCCCATATACCAGCTATCTGATTTTGGAGGATGAGGATACAAGGTTAGTCGAAAACCATCTGAACAGGGAATTTCAGACACTGTCAGCCAGCGGAGCGATGGGAGGGGAATTGCGGAGTGATTTCCAGGATGAGTACGAGGATATGAACCTGAAAAGCGGCAGCCGTAGTGTGGAAGTAAGCCGGGAATTCAAAAACCTCAACTATGCTCTCAATCTGGATCAAACCAGACAGGGTAAGGAAAGGATGATGTATGAAAATGAAACCGGGCTGGAACAGAATCTCACTTCTCAGATAAGGAACATTCAGGGGAGAGCTGTTTACCAGACCGGCGATATCTGGATAGATTCTGAATTGCAGAATCAGGAATCTGCTGCCAAGAAGAGGATCATGTTCTCTTCCGAGGAATATTTCGAACTTTTCCGGAACAACAGGAATGCTGCCCAGTTCCTTGCTCTGGGCAGAAACGTCCGCTTCTATCTGGATGGCACCTATTACGAAATATTTGACTGATTAGGGAGCCCTTTTTATTTCTGAGGTGAGCGTAATGCTCACCTTTTTTGTGGAATAAGAGAATGGATATTGTCGAACCAACCCTGATTCTGGATGAGACCAGATGCCGGAACAACATCAGTTTTATGGTCAGCAAAGCCCGGGAACTGCAGTTACTCCTGCGTCCCCATTTCAAGACCCATCAGTCTCTCGCTATCGGGCGCTGGTTCCGGGAGGCTGGCGTTAGATCCATAACAGTGTCCTCTGTCCGGATGGCGCAATATTTTGCCCGGGATGGCTGGGATGACATCACGATTGCCATTCCTTTCAATATTAGGGAAACCACCAGACTGAATGAGCTGGCAAAACAGGCACAGGTACAGATAATAGTGCTCTATCCCTTCATGATCGATCATCTAGATGCAGTCCTTGACAATGAGGTGGGCTTCCTGATCGAGATCGACAACGGTTACCATCGCACCGGTATCCATCCTCAGGCCCGGGATAGAATAGAAGAAATACTGGAGAAAGAAAAGACGGCCTCTCACCTTTCTTTCAGGGGTTTTCTTACCCATGCCGGCAATACCTATCAGGCTGCTTCAGAAAAGGAGATAAACTGCATACACCTGCAGACGACCAGCATCATGAAAAATTTGAAAGCAGAATTCCTGGGAAGATATCCGGATATCATAATTTCCCTGGGGGATACTCCCTCCTGCTCACTGATGCATGATTTCAACGGGATCGATGAGATACGTCCAGGTAATTTCGTTTTCTATGATCTTATGCAGAAGCAGCTCGGAGTGTGCCGGGAAGAGGATATTGCAGTATGCCTCGCCTGCCCGGTGATCAGCAGAGATGAAGAGAAAAGGAAGATAGTTGTCTATGGCGGCGCCATTCACCTCTCCAGGGAATATCTTGATTCCAGGAATGGAAAGATCTACGGCAAAGTTGTCCTGCTGGAGGAACAAGGCTGGTCGGAAAGCCTGGAAGGTACAGAAGTAACAGGACTTTCCCAGGAGCATGGTATTATCAGAATGGATAACACCGCTTTCAACAGAATAAGGATAGGAGATCTGATCGGCATCTTACCCGTTCACTCCTGCCTTACTGCCAACCTGATGTCATCTTATCTCACCCTTTCCGGAACCAGAATCGACCACCTGAACAGCACAAGATAATATCGCTTCTTAATTTTTATTGAGAATCATTATCAAATTTTGTTGACAGATTTTCTTTCCTCATGTTTTTCGTCCGATTATAAACAGAGGGGAATAAAATGGACGATCAGGCAAAGGTCTTTGAAAATTTCCTGAAAAAAAGGTCACTGAAACTGACCAGAACCCGTCGTCTCATCCTGGAAGCAGTATTCAGAAATCATGATCATTTTGATGTAGACACACTTTATGACCAGATAAAGACCAGGCATCAGAATGTTTCCCGGGCTACTATCTACCGTACCCTGCCACTGCTGGTGCAGGCTGGACTGCTGAAGCAGTCATTACGCTGTCAGGATAAGGATCACTATGAACATATATACGGGCATGAGCGGCATCTGCATTTTCTCTGCACCAGATGCGGGAACATAATAGAAATCGAGAGCGGGGGGATAGAGAAGATAATCCGGGTGATGGCAGAAGAGAAGGACTTCAAGATCATGGAGTACAACATTGTGATGAGAGGAATTTGCGCGAACTGCCGAACCGGCGGGGAATAATTTTTTTTCTTCTCAATTGAAAATGATTATCAAAATCAAAAAAGAGATGGGGTTGTGAAAAAATTCACGTTAGCTCTGGCGGGTAATCCCAATTGCGGTAAAACTACGCTTTTTAATGCTCTCACCGGAGCGCGGCAGCGGGTGGGAAACTGGCCCGGAGTTACTGTGGAAAGAATTGAAGGGAATTATCGATATCGTGACCATGATTATCTCATTATCGATCTTCCCGGAATTTATTCTTTCTCAGCCTATTCTTTCGACGAAAAGGTCTCCCGAGAATATATCCTGCTCGAGAAACCGGATCTGGTTGTCAATATCATCGATGCAACAAATCTGGAGAGAACGCTTTATCTGACCACCCAGTTACTGGAAATGAAAATTCCGGTGGTTGTTGCCCTGAATATGATGGATCTGGTGGAACAGAAAAAGATACGCATTGAAATTGAACATCTGGCAACTCATCTGGATTGTCCGGTGATTCCGATCATTGCGGTTAAAAAAGCGGGGCTGGACAAGTTACTTGAGACTATTTACGAGTATGTGGAGAAACATCATATTTCATCGACCCGTGTTTTTTATGATTCCGTCGTGGAAAGTGCTCTGAGCAGGATTATACCGGAAGCAGAGATTTATGCAGAGAAGAAAGGAGTAGACAGCCGCTGGCTGGCCATTAAACTGCTGGAAGCGGATTCTCTGGCTGAACAGATGACCGGGAACAGCCTGCAGGATATGCTGCAGGCAGAAATGGATAAAATAAGGAAGCATACCAATAACGAGGTGGATATTGTCGTCGCCGATGGCAGGTATGGATTCATCCAT
>JAFGRJ010000031.1 GCA_016935235.1 Candidatus Cloacimonadota bacterium | reverse complement strand
CTCAGAGGAGAGAACAATCCGCGCTGGTCAGGAAATCACTATCCTGAAGTAGAATTATTTCCTCTATCAAGTAATTGTCATCACAATATTCCTGGTCAAGGGCTCCTGGGCATGAAGAAATAATTAGAACAGGTAAAACAGGAATAAAATTAAAACTCACTTGCCAGATATGATAATCCTCTCACGGATTTTCGGGCAAGGTTAAGAAGGGGATAACTTACTGGTATCTTTATTTTTTCTGGAACAGTTTTACCGTCTCATCCTGCACAAGCACCCAGATAGAATAAACTCCCAGTGCTGTTCCAATCGGGATCGAGAGCAATTCCAGGGCTGAAATGATCAGGATGAGGATGCGCCCCCAGTTTTTGTGACTGAAAAGAGCGATACCTCCGATGATCCCCGGTATAGAGATCACCAGTATGAAAACCCCAACCACGATACCTACAGTGGAAAGTACAAGATAAGCATCCGGATCGCGGGAAATAAGAGCGGTAGTGGTGAGGATTATGAATACAATTATGGCGATAAATACACGCAGAATACTGAATCCCACATGCAATGCTGCAACTGCCGTGATATGTTTTTCCATTATACCTCCTAAAAAGCCAGAATAGACTATCTCAATATTTTATGTATATTATTTAATCTTTATCATGAGGATTCTTTTTATTTATTCTCTAATCTGTCAATTCTTTCCAGCCTATCCCGGAACATTTCACTATCAGGGTGAGTAAGCAGTACTTCCTCACATATCCTTCTGCTGATGGCGAATTCACCAGCTGCCAGATATGCTTCTGCCTGAGTATCGATATAATTGAGCTGGGGTTCCAGTTGCACAGCCCGGTTGGCATAGCTGATGCCCAGGGCAGGATCGAAACGTTCACTGTTCATATCAGCAGTCACCATATCCCAGGCTTCCCTGTTGTATAATTCAGCCAGGATATTTCTTGCTTCATGTGAACCGGGATAAAGTGTCAGGAATGCTTCATAGGCATTTATCTGCTTCCCTGTTTCTGCTGTACTCAGAGAATCCCTTACTGCCAGAAATTCTATATGGATAAACACATTCTGCTTCAGATCAATACCGGCACTGTTCAGGTTGAACCAATCCAGCCAGACCTGCTGGTTGTAACGCAGTTCCTCGGGGATATCGTGATTGGCATATAGAGCGATCTGATTGGGGACATTACGGTTATAATTCTCGAAAGCATCTATGGAAGGGAAAGAAAGGGAATTGATGAGCATGGCAATACCGCGGACTTCGTAGAATTCACATAGGGCTGCACCAATGGCTCTCTGCAGATAGGCATCATAATCATACTTATCTGCATAGTAATAGAGCATTCTCATGACTTCCGCTCTTTCTTCCGTTGGCACCATCCCTGACTGTTGCAGGCTTGCCAGTCCGCGCACAAAAGCTATTCGCACTGATGGATCGGTATCATTGATAAATCTGTCACCATAGCGGAAATAATCAGCGAATTCCTCCGTCTGGTCCGCCAGCAGATAGAGGGCAATGCGGCGAACATCTCCAGATGAATCACCCAGAGCAGTCTCCCGGACCAGATTATAATTCCCCTTACTTTCCAGATTACGCAGAGCAGATAGGGCAAAGCGTCTTACAGACGGCACGGGATCGTTACGGATTAGTCCCCAGAGTTTATCTTCCGCTTGATCGAATTTCCACGTACCGCAACTTTGCGCGATCAGGATACGTACTTCGGGATCATATGCCTGCAATAATTCCAGCAGGATATCAATCCTGGTGGAAGACAGAGAATCCGCAGTAAGATAATAATCGATACATTCCATCATATCACGGTTGAACTGACAGTAAGTGGAATATTTAAGAACCGTGACCAGATCTTCAAACAAGGTAGAATCGTTAGAAGCAGTCAGCTTTCCGATATTCTGGAACCTGGCAAAAGTGTCATCCTTCTGAAAAGCAGCGATCAATTCGAAATAATCTGATCCCATAACCTTTTCCGGCAGGGGAAAATCTGCATATTCCGCCAGGGGAGCATTTATTATGCCTATTATATCATTTCCATCTGTTTCCGTGTCCAGGTGCAGTCCGTGTCCGAAGCTGTGCCGGAAACTGTTATTAGCTCTGTTACGGACCATGTATCTATCTTCACCACCGAGATCGAAACACAGCGCGTAAGGCCAGAGGTGAGGTTCTGATTCCGGCCATACTCCCCCGAAGCTTTCCCAGTTATTGAAGGTAATCTTATCCCCGGGCTGGTTGCAGATATAAGTATCCTCACCCTGATAATCTATAAACAGGGAATAGGAGAAAGGTTTTACCCCGGTGCCATAAGAAGAGGTATGGGAACTGTAAACATCATTACCCTGGCAGTCGATGAAGATCCCGGGAGAACGGTCACCCCCTGAGCCTCCGGCGCGAAATTCGCCACTGTAGCTGTCATCACCCTTACGGTCAATCAGGATGGCGCTGGTTATATGAATACCGCTACCCTGCCCGCAATGGCAACTGTAAATATCATTACCAGCATCATCCACCAGGACACCCAGAGACATTATGTAGCTACCGCCTTGATCGCACCAGCCCCTGGTTTTGTAGACATCGTCTCCGCTCCTGTCAAGCAGCATACCTACCCCACCGTAAGCAGTAAGGGTTTTATCCCAGGGATAATTGCGAAAGGAAACCGCCCCTCCCTGACCATAACCCGGTGTTCGGCCCAGCGCATCTTCTCTCAATCCTGCTGAAAGCAGGTAATTGTCATCACCCTTTAGATCGGAAATAATACCCAGCCCCAGAGTCGTGGCAGCGCCCTGCCCCAGAGTAGCGCAGTCATACTTGTCGCTTCCATCGTCATCCAGCAGGAAACCGGCACCGAACATACCGGCACCCTGGCAGAAGGCGTTACAGTAAAAAGCGTCATTCCCGCTGCGATCCCAGAGCAAGCCCACTCCCGCTATACCGGTGCCCTGAGAAAAATGTTCCGCATTATAACGGTCATTACCTTCCAGATCGATAAGGAAACCTGCCCCCAGAAAACCTGTACCCTGGACGAATTTCCTTTCCCGGGCGGAATAAACGTCATCACCGTGATGATCTATACAGAGAGCCAGATTACCGCGCCCGGGGTAATTACTGCCAGCGTTATTGCGATAGATATCGTTACCACCGATATCGATAAGTATCGCCACATCTTCTTCGTGAATGTTAGGAGCAGTCCCGGCTATCTTGATAATACCAAATGGGGCGTTGAATATAAAGGGTAATTTTGCACCAGGATCTGAAATAAAGTCATTTGCGTCGAATTCCGCAGTTGCTTCAATATACCTTTTTACTGCTGTTTCCAGGTGGATGGCGGCAGAAAAAATATATTCGAATTTCAATTTACGTAAAAGTTCGATAAAACGGAGCTGTGTACTGTTATCACCAGTTAGTTCCGGCATGTTCCTGCCATCAGGCAGCAAGTAGTAAGCCGGGTTGGCATAAAGAGTCTCCCATTCATCAGCAGTCAATTCCGCTATGGTCGAATTATGCAAACTGGATAATAGCAGGCAGCTGCCAAATAGTTTTACCAGTGCATCTTCGAACTTAGCCGTAAAGCTGGCTACACGCAGGGAATCCTGAAATTTCTGCAACTGTCTGATCATATCATCCTGTACTTCTATCGCGACAAGGGTAGCATCACTGCCTCTTATGATCTCCAGGGCAGTTGCCACGAAATGCGCAGAACCATTTTCCCTGACTTCGTTCAGCCGCAGCGCATTGTCATCCGACCACTGCTTCAGAAAGAGAGGATTATTGGCAACCTGATCGATAACCGGTAATCTGCAGGTAAAACGGTAATTGCTTTCATAAGCGCGAGGCAGGTTGAAATTCCGGAAATCCATTCCCAGTTTTTCCGCAGCGAAATTTAGTAGATCGGGAATTGAATCCACCTGTACCGGTTCAGGATCGGACAGAAAAAAATCTACTTCCTGATAGGCTGTTATTTCTGCCTGCAGAATATAATTAATATTAATCAGGATCAGGCACAGAAAAAGCATTCTTTTCAATATCAATTCATCCTCCCGAAAATGTTTTACATCGAAGAAGCGATCATTTTTTACTCAATTCTGTCAAAAAAAAAATGACCGGCAGGGAACCTGCCGGTCATCTCAGGGGGATTAAATGTATAGCACTATATCTTTACCATCCGGTAAAATTTCGTAAATAAAAGGATTCTGTTAAAATTTTACCTATATCCTGGATTATTTCCATTATCTTCTTTTTTTGCTTTTCCTTCTCATTCATTTCATCACCTCTCGTACCTGTTTAATCCAACTTATCAATAAATCATAAAATAATATTCTATAAATCAATTTAGCCAAATTCTTTTTTATCCACCAGTGTTCACACCCGAATAAAAAAGCATATTATGTGCCAATATTCTATCTACATATTTATCAACATCTTAAAAAATTATATCTATTAAGCTGATGTCCGGTCATGGTACAGAGCATTGTCCGTAAATGAACAGCTCGCATATTCTATTTGTCTGGAGAATAGACATTTAGTTTGACGGACTGAAAAAAAATAAACATAAAGCATTTATTTTCGTCTATATAAATAAAATCGCAGAAATACGGGGTCGGGATGACAGATAGCGAACTTATCAGTTTTTACCTGAAGGGTGATTTGCGAGCTTTTGAGCGTTTTTACGACAGGCACAAGGATTCACTTTATACTTATCTGATAAATCGTAAACCCCAGCAGGCGGAAGATTATTTCCAGGAAACCTTTCTCCGTTTTCTTAATGTTGTGGGGACAAGGAAGATCGAACAACCCGCAGCTTATCTTTTTCGTATCGCTGTCAATCTGGTTCGCGACGATATGCGCAGGACAGAGCCCCGCATCATCTCTCTGTCCTATGACATGCCAGAGGAAAAAGAAGCCGAGCCGGAACCCTTTGATGAGCAGCAACTGCAGTTGTCTCTGGTGCGGCTTTCTCAGGACAAACCCGCTTTTTACGATGTTCTCCATCTTCATGTCTATGAGAGGATGACCTTTGACGAGATCAGTGCAATAACAGGAGAGAATCGCAACACGGTGGCGTCCCGTTACCGCTATGCCCTCAAATATCTCCGTGATGTACTGAAGATAATTCCAGCCAGAGTTAAAATAGGAGAAAACCATGTTTAAGGATAAGATTGCACCCTGGGGTCTGCAACACCCCCCGGCAGCCTGGAAAAAGGCGATCATGGAACTTGCTGGCAGACGACAGCGGGAACTCGAAGAAGAAAGTAAGCTATGGTGGGAATACTTTGACCTGATCCCTTTTTTCAAGCTGGTCCTTCTCATTAAAACCATCTGGGAAGGTAGAAGAACTGACCTGATCCTGGAAATTTATATTTAGATAATATATAAGGAGGATAACAATGAAAAAATCTCATTGCAAATTCATCCCCCTCTTCATTCTCGGGGGAGTAGCCCTTGTCTTTCTGGCTGGATGGGTTGTCCAATTGCTATGGAATGCCACCATCTCGGTAATCTTCACAGTAAGCACCATCAGTTACTGG
>JAFGRJ010000169.1 GCA_016935235.1 Candidatus Cloacimonadota bacterium | reverse complement strand
GTTTTATCAAAAAGGTTATCGATCATAGTCCTACCCTCCTGCCAGAAATCTGCTGAATACTTTTTTACAATGCATTCCAGGGCTTTTCTCTTTTCTTCTCCTGCGATCTCGAACGTTTTCCCGAATACAATTACACTTTCATATTCTGTTGTAAATTTCTCAGGTATGATTTCGGTTTTCCCGACAACACAGAAGGAAACTTTATTGTTCCTTTTCATTTCTTCTATCTTCCGTCCTTCACTGGCACAATGGAAAAATATTGAACCATTCATGAAAACAAAATTCAAAGGTATTCCGTATCCTCCATTCTGTTGAGTGCATAAGGATAATATACCGTATTCACCTTTTTTCAATATTGATAAACACTCATCTCTCTCGATCCTCCTGTCCTGTCTTCTCATTTGACGTAAATATCCTTTATTCATGAATTATCTTGAATTTTATCTGCATCAACCTCCATTATTTATTGTCAACAATGTATTTCATAAATATCATTTCCGTTTTTTTCATAGACACTGTTTTCCGGGAGGCCACCTCCGTTGCAGTTTTAATCTGATAAAAACAGCCCAATCTGGGAAAACGTCATACTTTATCTCCTGCATCCTGATCCAGAATATTTCAAAAAGAGTAATTATCTTACCTGATAAACATTTGCTGGTGCTTGTGCAATCGGAACCGAGTTCTATTTAAAATTTCGTAAAACAGTTCATGGAAAGTCCGAGTTTCTCCTGTATAGATATTGAGATAGTATTTGAGAAATCTGACACGGTCAGACGTAGACAGCATTTTAAGGTCAAGAAAATTCCGTCCCAACTCGTCCAGGTTCTTGATACGGCGACGATCAGATATCCGACGCGTTGAGCGTACAGAGTCGAGATCAATGAGATAAACGCACCATTGTTCGTTTTGACATTCCAGTAAAATATTATTCGCAGTTAAATCACCATGATATATGCCTGCCAGATGAAGATTTGCCAGAAATTCAGCCACGCTTCTGATGAGCTTTCTTTTCAACATGATACGATTTATGCCTTGATTATAAAATGTTGATGGAAACATCTTTTCCTGTTCAGAGAGGAGCAATTTTCCACATTCCCTGAGTGAGACACTATCTGCTATACCCTCCGTTATCAGAATATATTCCCTGGAATGCCATGAAGTCCAGCGATTCATGAGGGATATCGGCTGTGGAGTTAATATACCTCTGGCGAGGAGAATCTGCGCAATTCGCCAGGATTTCTGAGCTTTATGCAGATGAAAAAAGGTTTGAATCATCATTTTAATACTTCTGATGCAGTAATGTTTGATGTAGATTTTACCAAAATCTGATTTTAAGCTGTATATTGCTCGACCCGGATATTTCGCAAAAGGTTCAGGGAAATCCTGATGCGCTGTCAGATATTCTTGTAGATGTGCACGAAAGCTTGGGATATCCCAGGACTCAAGAATACATCCTGAATACCCGCCAAGTTTACCAGCCTTGATGTAATGACCCCTTCTCATTAGATTAATCCTTTATTTTCAGTTCCACCGGTTTCATGCTGCATCATTGACTGGGAAATATATGGTGAAAGGTATTAAATAGACAAGAAATATAAAATGGTATTGTCCTTTTTTTGAATTTCACCAATCTTTATTCATCTTCGTTCCGGTCTATCGGGTAACACCGAGACAGGTCAGAGACTATTCTCAGTGAAGAATAAATTATTCCCCAGTCCCAGGTCATAGAAGTCTATTTCCTGTTTGGACTTTTATTCTCTCTTTATTTCTATTTCTTGAGTGGTATTTTATCTTTCCTGGGTTACAAGCATGCGGTTACATGGAAGATCGTCAGCAGGATTTCAACTGCCGTTATAGAATCAACCAGGGCTGGAAATTATGCCTATTGGCATAATTATCAAAGTCATTATAACTGCACGGGGCAGTTATAAATCAAGCAGGTTGAGCTGATCTCCCAAATCAGGAAAATATTCCTAAATGCGGCTATACAATTATGATCTCTAGAAAACCTTATAAAGAAATTTTCACTCCTGTTTTATACCGAGTAAAAAATAGAATTTCTTTTCTGGAGTGGGAAATTCACTCCAGCTCGTTGCAAAGATACCGGTAGCCTGCAATTGCCATTGTTCCAGTAAGATATTAGGATCGGAGGCATAATAGACTTGATAGTAAAAAGCATCGGGAGATGGATCCCAGCTTAGTTGGATTTCTCCGTCAGCTTCCACGATATGCAGATTGTTAGGTGAAGTTGCCTGCAGTAAACCCCAGGTATGAGCCGCATCAGACCAGGGTATATAGGTTACTGTTCCCAGATCTTCATCATCTGCATGATCATAAATAAGATTCCCTATCAGGAAAATATTCTCAGTCCCCCAGTAAATATACAGGGCTGAAATATCTTCAGTCCCGTTGTAGATATCATAATTACCATTATCATATATAGTGTTACCTTCAGCAGGGACGGCTCCCAGATCCGGGATGCAATTTCCATTTAAATAGAGTCCGCGATTCGTGTTTCCAACAATGCTGCAGGAATGAATTACGGGAGAAGAATCATTGCAGTAAATGCCATAATCATTATTTATACAGCTTGTGTTTGTGATCACAGGATTGCATGAGGTCATATACACTCCGTAATTACTATTAAAGAGCTGGCAGTTATCTATTATCAATGTATCACAGGAAGCCGGATAGATAGTATAGTTGCCCTGATCCATGTGGCAATATTGCAGGATACCGTCAGAATCGGAGAGATACCGGATATGAGCCCAGTAGGATACATCGGTGTCGGCAGTGAATATGATAGGTTCGGAAGAGGTGCCGATGGCATCCAGCCTGCCATACACGCTGACATTTTTATTGGAGTAGAATCTGAGAGTATTACCTGCAGCGATGGTCAGTTTTCCTGATGCGGAAATACCAGGTGATTCCGTGACCACATAATCAAGAGAGGAAAATTTTGGCCAGGTGCCTATCTTATCACCATTACCGTCAGTGACCCTGATATCATTGCGGGTGCTTCCCGTTGTGGGGATCACACTGGATGCATCGGGGAAAGATCCCATATTGATTGTCAGGGGCCAGGAACTGCCATTGATTGTATTACCGGACCCAAGAGTAAAATATCCAGAATTCTTGATCAGGAATGCTCCATAGTCCTGATTACCGGTAATGACCAGATCGTCTATGAGTCCAAGTCCACTGCAGTTCTCAAAGCGTATGCCGCAATTATTATTATCGGTTATGGAATTCCCGGCAGAAATTTGCGGGGAAGTACAATTTTGAAAATAGACACCGTAATTGTTTCCGGTGACCGGTTGATTCAGGGCAATGCCTGGAGAAGAGCAGCTATTGAAATGTATGGCTATGTTATTGTTATAAATATGATTATTTTCGTCAACCTGGGGCGAGTTGCTGGAATTGAAATATATACCAGTTTCATTTTCCCATATTTCATTATTGGTAATTATCGGATTGCAGGAGGTGGCAAAAATACCGTGATTATTATCAAAGAGCTGACAGTGATCGATGATGAGGGTGTCGCAGCTGTTCGGGTAGATCGCATAATTGGCCTGATCCATGATACAATACTGCAGGATCCCGTCTGATTCGGAGTGATACCTGATATGAGCCCAATAGGAAACTCCGGTATCAGCTGTAAAAATGATCGGTTCCGAGGAAGTTCCCAGGGCATTTAATCTTCCATAGACATTGATATTTTTGTTGAGCCGGAATCTCAGAGTGTCTCCTGCTGAGATGGTCAAAGCTCCAATATCACCAATAGAAGGTGTTTCTGTGACAACATAATCAAGGATCGCAAAATTGGGCCAGATCCCCGTCTTGGTGCTGAACCCATCTGTGACCCTGATGTCGTTGTAGGTGCTTCCTGTGAGTGGAATATAACTGCTGCTGTCCGGGAAGGAACCTGTGTCGATGGTCAGTGGCCAGGCATTGCCGTTAATGGTATTGGCAGGTCCCAGGGTGAAATCTCCGGAATTCTCGATCAGGAAGGCTCCATAATCCTGATTGCCGGTAAGGATCAGGTTGTCGATAGTTCCCAGCCCATCACAATTCTCGTAGCGCAGTCCATAATATGCATTGTCAGTGAAGTAATTTCCGGCAGAAACCTGAGGATTAGTACAATTAAAGAAATATATACCATTATCGTTTCCGGTGAACGGCTGGTTCAGATCTACATAGGGAGAAGTGCAGGCAGTAAAATATACGGCAGTGACATTATCTGAAACATCATTATTAACACCTACCTGAGGTGAAGAGCAGGTGTTGAAATGAATACCAGTGGAAGTATTATCAGTGATAGTGTTGTTGGTAATAATTGGCGTGCAGGAATTGATATACATAGCATAGGTATTATTGAACAGGTAACAGTTATCGACTATCAGAGTATCACAGGAATTGGGGTAGATCGCATAGGATGCTTTATCTATATGGCAGTACTGCATTATCCCGTCACTATCTGTAAGAAAGCGAAGGTAGCCCCAGCTTGAGACACCGGTATCAGCAGTAAAGATGATCGGGTCCGAGGCAGTTCCAATAGCATTCATCCTGCCATAGACACTGATGTTCTTGTTGTTCCGGAACCTTATGGTATCACCAACCGAGATAGTAAGAAAACCACCTGTTCCTACTGCTGTTGACTCTGTAACAATATAGTCGAGATCGGCAAAATTCGGCCAGATCCCTGTTTTGTTACTGGAGCCTGAACCTGAAACTCTTATATCATTATTGTCATTGCCACTGGTGGGAATATTGCTGCTGCTGTGGGGAAAGGATCCGACATCAATACTCAATGGCCATTCGTTGCCGGTTATGGTGTTGCCGGAACCAAGAGTGAAAAGTCCGGAGTTGAGGATATAAAATGCTCCAAAACCGGCATTATCGGTCACTACCAGATTATCGAGAGTACCCAGACCAGTACAATCTTCAAAATAGACCCCGTAATCAGTTCCACCGGTGATAGTATTACCGGCAGCGATCTGGGGATTTGAACAGTTGAAAATCCGGATTCCCTTGGAATTGTTTTCCAGACCCTGCTGCAGATGAATCTGAGGATCGGAGCTGTTATTGATGTCTATAGCTGTTGTATTTCCCGAGAAATAATTATTCGTACCAACCACAGGACTGGTAATGCTGTTTAAATATATTCCAGTGGTATTATTCAGGAATCGGGAATTGGACAGGACGGCATTGGTGGTTGATACTCTCATTCCGTTGTTTCCATTGCTGAGCCGGCAATGATCTATACTGAGACTGGTGGCATTATTGCAGAATATCAAGTAGGTTCCCAGTTCTATGGTACAATAACTGAAAGTACCATGAGAATTACTTGTAAAATAAAGCTGGGACCAGTTGGATGTTGAATTCCTGGTGAAGGTAATACTGTCTCCTGCAGCACCATTGGCGAGGAGAGTCCCGTAAACATTGAGAGACTTGCTGGAATCCAGTCTAATCTCGCATCCTGCTTGAATGGTCAGGGTAACTCCGTTGTTCACTGAGATGGTAACGGGAATAATATGAGGATTCCCCTCAGGATACCAGGTTTCGTCACTGGTTATATCACTATTGTGCGGTGTATCAGAGATCAAGGATTGAATTATTAGACCCAGAAAAAAAACAACGATAAAAATTTTTTTCATAAATTTCCTCCGGGATATTTTTTTGAAAAATATGCTCGTTTGGTGGACATAATAATATATGTCAAGGAAAAGGAATGAAAATAAAATGTACTTTAAAAAATCCTTTAAATGAGAATCAATTTCTGTATATGCAGACCGCAATCAGGGTAAAAATCACGAGTGCAGGAAAATTATGAATAAGATTCTGTTATGATGAAAAAATCTGCTATTGTATATTAATCAGGAAGAGTATGAACCTTATTAATAAATCATGTTTAACAAAGCACATAAGGATTGAATTCAAGTCCCGCTGATATAAAATTATCTTCTATTAATAAATTCTGAAATAATCATTTTTTCATATCTCATAACCTTTATAATTCTAATAATTTATTTTCTGCCCTTAACATCAAGGACCTTGGTGTATTTTTTCAGACTTCTCAGAATGATCCAGACCAGAAAACCAAAACTCACCAGTATTATCCATCCGAGATCAAAATCAGGTTTTCCGTGGATGACCATTTCACCAGCTATTTCAAGTACAAACATTATGCTGATCACTGCAAAGAAACCATTATACTCACGCTTTAAGACTATGCGCAGCGAGAAAGGAAGTTCCGGTTTTATGTATAGTTTGAAATTAGGAAAAAAAACCGGTGTTTTCTGTACCCAGTTAAGATATTTATCTCCGAATTTTCTCTTTAAGAATTCCTCTTCAGCGAAAATAATCCTCTCGTAATAAAGCCAGAAGACTAGGATATAAATCAAGGTTAACCACCAGAGGTGAACAAAGAGGACCACACCCAATCCCATGAAAAAATTACCCAGATACAAGGGATTTCTGACAATCGAATACATGCCTGTAGTATTAAGCTGATCAGCAATCTGCTTTTTTGTGTTCCTGCCTGAAGTTCTTCTGGGAGTGTGACCAACCGTTAAGATCCGGATGGTTAATCCTATAAAACTGATGAAAAGGCAAACTATTTCCCAGATATGATCAAATGCCTCGCTACGGCCAGGATATTGATACTCTCGCATCGCAATCAGTATTATTCCAATAAATATCAAAGGCAGAAAACTTCTCCAGCGAAAGAACCAGTTTCCAGATCTCACAAAATCATCTTTCAATGTCATGTTTCCCTGAATATGAAATATATCTTTTTTTGCAAGATTTTATTTACCAGTCCAGGAAGATTCCCCGGGGATTTAAGATATTCTCTACTGATTGTCTGAGAAAAGAAATATTGACGTCAAAAGGTGCAATTGAACTGGAAACAAATGAAAGTGAAATATTACATGAAAAAAAAAGTGATGTCTTTTGAAAAATTAGAGAACTAATGCTGGTCTTGATAAGTTTGCTCTTCCGTCATATCTTCATAGATCAGTTGGCCTTCCTGTTAAGTGCCGGTCTCTAATCATAAAAAATTTTATGCCTCACGGGATTTGTCTTGACACAATAAGAATGTATAAAATTAAATTTTAAAAGTTAAAATGTTATATCTAAAACCTTAAGGTTGAATTCAGGACATTAACATGAGGAACCGGAAGTGTTTATTCACATTGGTTATAACAACGGAGGTTCGGTGAC
>JAFGRJ010000030.1 GCA_016935235.1 Candidatus Cloacimonadota bacterium | reverse complement strand
TTGCAGCAGCTTCGCAGCCTTGTCAAAGGCTTCCCCGGCAGCATCATCGAGGGTACGACCTACGGTATTGAAATTTGTATAGGTTTTAAAATAGACAATTTCGGTATGGCCTCCCGATACTATGAGTGCGAGGAAAGGTGGTTCCAGTTCGGGATACTCGATCTTGTTGGCACAGACATGACCGATCATATGATTAACTGCTATCAGGGGTATTCCGAGGCTGTAAGCCAGGCCTTTGGCAAAGGATACACCCACCAGCAAAGCCCCTATCAAACCGGGATTCACCGAAACTGCCAGGGCGGTGATATCCTTCAAGCTGCATTCTGCCTGGAGCAGAGCAGCCTGAGTAAGGGGCATAATGTTCCTTATATGAAGCCTGGAAGCCAGTTCTGGCACCACACCGCCAAAATCAGCATGAGTTGCCTGCGAGGATATAAGATTGGCATGAACCCGAAAAGAGGAATCGACGATCGCAATCGCCGTATCATCACACGACGTTTCGACAGCCAGGATTTTAATCATTCTCAAGGATCTGAATATTCTGAGGTGTATGTTCAAGTAATTTGATCCCGGAAGGGATCACAAAGTTCACTTCCACAAATTTATTCCTGG
Source organism: Candidatus Cloacimonadota bacterium (assembly GCA_016935235.1). GTDB lineage: Bacteria > Cloacimonadota > Cloacimonadia > Cloacimonadales > TCS61 > JAFGRJ01. The sequence goes on along the minus strand of JAFGRJ010000030.1, from coordinate 7,990 downwards.
TATTCAAGGCTTTCTTGATATCGTTAGGATTGATATAAGCCCTGATTGAATCGGAAGTCAGCTTGTTCAGCAGGTCTTCTGGACCCCGCAGCATCACTGATACTTTCTGCGGAATGATGGTAATATTCAGGTTGAGAGGATATTCAATGGGAATCAGGGAAATAATCTGATTAACCAGGCGAGTTGATGTGACATCAAAAGTTATCGTCGGTTGAAGCAGCTGGATTCGGTTGTCCGGCACCACCAGTTCAATGGTAAGCAGGCCATCTTTCACCATTTTCTGGGTGATTTTCTTGGTCTTAATTGCTCCCAGATCATCAACAATGCTTTTAGGACCTTTAATACTGACTTTCTGCTGGGCATCGTTGATCTTGTTACGGATAAAGTATTCCTCTTCAGCTGCAGAGGCATATATCAACTCGATTGGTTTGCTGGACTCCACCAGGCGATCACAGTTGATATAGCGGATAAGGTCCTGATCGATTTTTTTAACACCGAGTTTAATCCTTTCGGGGAAATTGAGATCGTTTTCAGAAATAAGGAGTTTATTGCGACCGTATTTGTAATCGGCAGCATCAATGATGAAAGTGATACTGGAAAATTTAAGCAGTATAAAATCAAGACCGCGCCCTTCCATAAGAACCGGCAGATTCCTGATATTATCATCTTTCAATACCAGTTCATCGGGAAGATTGAGAAAACTCAGGGGAACGTGAATCTCGGCAGTATGGTCTTTCAGAAGGGCTTGCTGCAACCACAGCAGGGCTGCGATAACAACGACCAGGATTTTTAGAAAAAGGTTACTGTGCATGGATATTTATTTTATGGGATACTATTGGATATCATTTTCTGATGATATGTGAAAGTTTCTCACCCATTTTAGCTACATTTTCGTTATCATCCCTGATCCAGTCATTAATCGTCTGCTGGGTGAGGATGACAAATTCCTGAGATTTTTCTCTGCGGTTACGCTGGATAACGATGTTAGCCAGTTTCTTCATGGAAACCCAGATGGTTTTTATTCTCTTTTCATTGGCTTCGCAGAGCCATTCCCTGATATAAGGAAAAACTACAATCGGATTTACTCTAGCTACCTGAGTCAGAATATGGGTTATTTTCTTCTGTACTTCCATGGTATCATCATCAATAGCCTGACCGATAAAATCCATTATATAATTGGGATCGGACTGGGCTATGTTTTCCATACCATGGAAAGAAAGAGCCCGTTTCTTGGAATTATCTGATTTTACCCAGATTTTCATTCTTTCTTTCATGAAATCAGGGAATCTTTTCCACATCTCGTTGATAATGCTTTCTACTTCCCAGGGAATGCTTTCGAAAGTATCCTTGAGAATATCCAAAAGGCTTTCGGCATCATTTAAAAAACGCTGATAATAGTAAAAGAGAGCAGTGGCGCGCACTCCGTAAATCTTGTGTTCTATCATCCGTTTTACAATTGGAAGAATTTTACGTTGATCGGAATAGTTAATCAGTTCTTTACCAACGAATTCCCTGATGAAATAATTAGGAGTAGCAGCAAGACGGATCAGTTCCTTTTCGGCTTTTTCTTTTTTTCCTTTATCCATAAGTTCGTAGATTGAATTCAGAATGTTTTCCAGTTCTTTTTTGGATTCTGCATCCAGTCTACCGATTTTACTCAGCATGTATTCCTCATAAACAGGTCAGAATTCTTAAGGGACAAAAATCCTGCCCGGTATTTCTCTCGATAAAGATATTATTGAACAGAGCAACAAAACATTTTTGATATGCAAATTATTTATGTGTGCATTTAAAAAAAATTTATTATATCAGTCAATCATTTATTTGCATTTTATCTATTAATATCAGTTCTGGATCTTGCCAACTCTTTTGCCAGCTCTTCACTCAGACCTGCGTCATCATCCCGTACCCATCTATCGTCCAGGCTGGCGGAAACTGGGGAATTAATTCTTACATAATCAGCTATGGCATCTCTGAGGCTTTTTTCATAGCGGGTAATCTGATCATCGGGTATCTTTGTCAGTAAAGCGAGACCGGCATTACCCTGCAGGAGAAAATCTGTAGTGACGACTTTATATATTCTATCGTATTTCCATGGTTCAGAACCAATTATCAGCCTTGTGACCCGATCATAATTATCACGGTCACGGCTATAGGTGATCTTGACCCCTGCCACCCGTAATCCATGCCTACTACCGGAAACTCGGGTTTCGATAATATTCTTCAGGAACATGCCATCCACTTCCATGACCACTATCTGATTATCAAAGGGCATTACATTGAAAACATCCCTATAGGAGATGGGTCCTCTATTCAGTTCACCTCTAACCCCTCCCAGGTTCATAAAGGCAAAATCTGCCCCGGTGGCTTCCAGCATAGCTTCGCAGACGAGGTTTCCGATCAGGTTCTGAGCATCGTTTCCTTCCCGGGAGATATAATTAAGCGCTTTACCGATAATATCATCCATGCCTTTTTCAGCTTCCATCTGCATAGCAAGGATAGTGTCTCCTATCACTGGATCAGGCAGAAATTGGTCTTCAAAGAGAGTGATCAGAGCACCCTCTCTTATGGCTGGCAATTCATATCCGGCGAGGGTGCGAGACTCCCCATCTATTTTCAGGGTCACATGCCCGATGCTGCTGCCATAAGCCCAACCCTGAAAAACGAGAGTATGGGTAACGGGATCTTCCCATGGTTCAGCGAAACCTCTGTGCATGTGACCGCCAAAGAAAATATCAATCCCGGGCACTTCATGAGCCAGTTCCTGGGCGTCATAACCCCAGTATCGTTCCTTCATATCACTATCACCAAGGTAGCGAGCCTGATAAGCAGGTTCAGGTTCATAGGGAAGTCCCATATGGCCTACAACCATGATGATATCAGCTCCAGCGTCCTTCACAATGGCTATATATTTTTCCAGGCATTCTTTGGCAGGAAGAAAATCTACATTCTTGATATTATCAGGAAAGCTCATCAATTCAGTATCCGTAGTAGTTAATCCTATGATACCTATCTTGATGCCCAACTTTTCCATGATGATGAAGGGTTTAACATAGTCCACCAGTTCGCCTGTTTCACGGGAGATGATATTACAGGAGAGGATCGGGAAATTGGCATCTTCGTATGCTTCTATCAAAGTTTCTTCACCAAGGTCATACTCATGGTTGCCCACCACGCTGAGATCGTACTCCATCATATTGAAATATTTTATTACAGCCTTACCTTTACTTACCGTACCAATAGGATGTCCCTGAAAAAAATCGCCGACATCTATGAGGAGATTATCCCGGATGATCCCATCAGTCATGCTGCGAACCTCTTTAATATAGGTAGCAGCTGAACCGCCTCCGCCCAGTATCGGGGGAAATTCGGGATTCATGAAAGTGGCCGGATAGGAATCTATGCCTCCATGGATATCATTGGTGAACATGATATCCAGCCTAAGTTCACTGGTAGTTCCCCCGGCGAAAGATATCAGGAGTATAAAAATCAGGACATATTTCATTGTTTACCTACCAATTAAAAGATATAGAGGAGGAAACCTTGAAAAAAGTTTCTTCCACCGTATCCGGGTTTTCCCAGCCACGGTCTTCAAGATTCAGATAATAGTAATTTTCCCAGAGCGGTTCATAATCATAGACATCATCAGGAAAAAGATCCAGCGCTTCATACTGCCTGTTACTCAATTCAAAGGCGACATCCAATGTAAAGCGTTCGAGAAAAGTGAAACCACTACCGGCGGTAAAAGTGGGAGTTGTAATTTTCCTGGCGAAGACCAAACCATGGTCATCATAGAGCCCATATTCTGTCTCGAAGCGGAAGCCTATCCGCAGGGGTGTTTTCTGACGAAATACATGTTCCACACCGATATAGTAATTAATCTGATCATCATACAATCTGTTGATATCCGACCATTTCACATATTCTACATCACAATTAAAAAATGTTTTCATGATATTACGAGGCTGATAGGAAAAACCAGCCCGGAAACGCAATGGATCTGTGAAGTCGGCATAGGTAAGGGAATCGAAGGGGACAGGATTGTTCAGTGAGTCCAGTTCACTGAAATATATGAAGACAGTTTCTTCTATATCAACATCATTAAAGTCTCCGCTGACATCGAGATCAACCTTGGGCCTGAAACTTATACCCACGGACCAACGGGGATCAATCCTCAACCCGAGACCAGCCTGGAAAGACAGGCCATCGAATTCACGGTTCAGTTTACTGTACTGGTCTACAAGCTCGACATCTTCTCCCAGCATCATTATATAAGCCTGATCAGACCAGTCGAGTCTGCGTATCAGCTTGTTCTTGCCACCGAGTTTCACCAGTTCCAGCCCCAAAAAGAGGAATTCTCTGTAAGCAGCGGACAATGTCACTCCAGCGGCATCGATACCACCCTCGCCCTTGATGCTGTTGTAGGCCAGGATGGGTGGATAACTGTCATAATCGGAATTATCATTGTTCCTGACCTCTTCCTCATATTCAGCACCCATATCCGCGTAGGTGCGATAATGAGCAGCCAGGCTCAGGGAATATTCCTGCATCTTCCAGTGATAAGCCACTGCCAGGGCAGGATCAAGATAGTAACTGGTGTTACTAACATATATGGCATCATCGGAGTATGCATCAAAGGAATTATACATGGGCAGTGATCTGTTTTCCGAGTTAAGGATGATTTTATAACCAGCCTGAGCGGAGATACCCTCCGGTTGTAAAACCAGGTTGGCCGGATTAACAAAGGCAGTGAAAAGCCTGTTACCACCTGCAACCGTAGCAGAACCCATGGCCAGGCTGCGGGGATCGTAATTCAATAATCTTTCTCCATAGTACTGGTTCAGCAGGGAATAACAATAAAGCTGAAAACTCAATACCACCAGTATAATTATAAGGATAATCCTATTCATTCATCCTCCAAAGTTTATAATATAATCTTTTTCATCAGAACTTGCAATCCAGTTGTAACCTGATACTGGTTTCCTCTCTCTGCACCCTTTCGTAATAATAGGGTCCGGCAGAAGGGATCTCGTTAAATATGCGGAATTCATATTCCCGGGTCATGAAGCGTTTAAATTTATATTTGAGAGAGAGGAAAATATTATTGGCAATCCTGGTATGCAGATTGAACCAGTATTTAAAACCCCTATCGCTTTGATAGAAGTCGAGTTCAACATCTTCGAAATCCCACAGAGAAGCACCATGGGTTTTCCAGATGGAGAAAGAGCCCAGGATTTTGAAATTATCATTGAAATTATGAGTAAAATCCACATAAATCATATCACCGTTGCTGAGAGTATTAGCCTGCGCCATGTCCATGCCCAGTTCTTCACCGGTGGGATCAGGTTCGGCAGGATCGGAGAGAATAGAAAGGTAAGGTGGCTGTTTCACTCTGGTATAGACATAACCGAGCTGCAGACGGTCGAAATTGGAGAGATAGAATACAAATGCCGGTTCAAACTCATCCGTCTGCGACCTGTTTCTATCCAGGTCATCCTGGTATCTTTTAAGCTGATATTTATAACGGAAGCGGAAGCGCACCTGGTGAATAGGCCTAAACTCGAACCTGCTTTCGAATCTTATCCCCTTACGGGCATCAGATTTCCGTTCCCAGATATCAAGATATGCCCTGGTAATGGTGAACATTTCATGAAAACGATATCTCGTTTCGAAGTAGATGCCTCTCTCTGCAGAGGGTTGGGCTGCATTAAGATAAATATCGGTGAGCAGGGTATTGTTCAGGGCATAAGTCAGTCTTTCAAATACTGTATCATCGAATCTTTCACTTTCAGAAAAACCACGTGCATAGGGATTATCGAAGTCAAGATCATAATCGCGGTAAAGAGAGAGCAGGTACAGGTTCTCGAATTGAGTATAGGCGGTCAGAAGAAAAGCATGCGGGTCATCAGCGATTTTCAGGATATCACCATCGACCTCCAACTCTGCATATTCTCCCTGGAAGGAGGTATTATTCCAGACAGTTCCCCAGTCAAAACCATAAACACGGCGGAAATCCCTGTCCCCGACCACAGAAGACCTGGTGGAATAAAGAGACTCAATCTCATTATCACTTATTTTCCATTTTTCAGCAGCATCTTCATCCTCAGTAATGAGCAGATGCCTCAGTTCACCTTCCTGGGGAACCACAAAATCCCTGTCATAGACAGCTTCATAACCGGTGATGCCCAGGTGGGTACCGACAAAGGGATGATATTCCAGATGGGCACCGAGAATGTTTTCCTGCACAGCATCCAGACGGGGGGCTATTTTTACCTGATTAAGGTTATTCTCATAACTATTAATATAGTCTTCGATTTCTTCCAGTTCCCGGTTGGCGAAGCGATGCGTGAGATTGATATAACACAACAGGTCATCATCCTCATCGATGATGCCATTATCATTACTGTCATAAACTACTGCATCCTTTTTATCGAAAGAAGCAAAAAAGGCGGCGTTGAAATTATCTCTTTTCCAGTCCAGTGCAAAACCTTTGAGGGAGAACTCCCTGGTCCGGGAAAGGTCTTCGGTGATGCCGATTATTCTTTTATTGAAACCGAATCCTGTTTTACGTGGTGAATAATAGTCAGTATTTTCCATGATCAGGCCTTCTCCGAAAGTTGCCCGGTAATTGCCCAGGTAGATTTTCAGATGGTTCCTGCCCTGGAAATTGATATCGCGCTCATAACCCAGATAATATTTGGCATCATCCCACCAGTTCTCGACATTACTTTTAAAAATTGTACGTTCGCCCTTGGAGGAATTGAAGAGCAAGCCTGCCTTCCAGTTATTGAGATAATTCATTCTGATTTTATTGGCCACTGTTTCCTTATGATCTTCCATGTTGAAATATCCCCAGTAGGATTGTCTTTTAGCGGTGGGCGTGGCGGGATCAACGTCTTCATCTACCTGAACAAGGCGAATCATGGATTCGCTGAACATATCAACTGCATCGGGATCATAAGGGGCATCGCTGTATTTCAACTGGTAATTAATGGAAAATTTCCTGATCAGAGGTTCATTTTCGTAATTTACATAATATCTCATATTGGAGGCACCATAATAAGATATCCCGGGAGAATTGCGCAGGTCCCGGTAATTGGCAATGGAGTCACCATAAGCCAATCTGCTCAGTATAGCTGCAGCATCAACGGGAGAAACATTGGGCAGGTTCAGTATTTCAAAATAGGTCAGTTTGTTGATATTGCGGGGAGTAATCAGGTAATCTTCCCAGACATCGGATATACCTTCCTGGAAACCCTCATTACTGCCCAATCTCTCAATGAGATAATAGATTTCATCACGACGCTGGGCAATTTCATCTTCATCCTGGTAATGTGACACTATTATCAATGGTTTCAGCAGGTTAAGCGTCTTCTGGTCAATGGAAGGTATCTGTCTCAATTCATAAATACTTTCAAAGAATTTTATGTAATAACGGTATAAATAGATATCACGAGCCTGTGACTCACTGATGGGAAGTGATTTTATCTCTTCCAGGGAAGCAGTATTCAGGTCTAACAAAGCAGGCAAATTGGTTAATGCGGTCAAAAATATTAACAGCAAAATTATTAACCGTCTCATATAATATCCTTATTTCATGTTTGTCATTTCAGAAACACATTTATCCATCACTTAAATTGAGTCAATAAATTATGGCAAGAGTTGTTGTAAAGTATTATCTGGAGTGAGCAGGAAAGAAAAAAAATTTGACAACACGTATCAGGTGTTGATTCTTTGCCATAAATATCTGGAGGAGATATGTCTGATCAAACTGTCATCGAGAACAAGAAGAAATTCTCACTTATCGAATTACTTATGATCATCATGATAGTCGGCATAGTTTTCACGCTGATAATTCCTCTGCACAATGACCGTATTACCAGGGATAAGCTTCAGGAAGCCGTCAGGAATATTCAGATCATCACCCGGGCTAATGAAGAATTCAAAAATGACCCGGAGAGAGGTGCTGGCTTCTACATGTTTGAACATA
>JAFGRJ010000168.1 GCA_016935235.1 Candidatus Cloacimonadota bacterium | reverse complement strand
GAGTCGATTTCAAGAATGGAAGATTCAATATCTTCACCAAAAATTTCCCACAATTGATTTAACAAGGCGTATTCATGATAATGCCTGTTGAAAATAATATGATATTCCCGGGATTTACATGTCAGTAATGCATCACCCATCGCTTATTCTCCTGCAATCCCCTTTACAGGGGAATTCATATCCAGGGTACTTACCCCGACCTGGCGTTAATGGTACGAAACCTGTGTAATGTTAATTGCTAGCTCTGAATGGTGGAGAAAGAATCAATACCATGAGAGTAGTCTTCAATAATTATTGACGGTTATGAGTTTATTATATCGAAATAAGTTCTTGGCTAAAATATATTAGTTTTAAATATTTATTAAATACCAAAAAATCGGAGAGCCCTATGAAAATTTCCATTACCAGAGCGGACAGGCGACCAAAACGTTTTGATACCAGGATTATAAGTTTATATCAGGATCAGAAGGAATATGACCTGGATAATAAGACAATACAGATACTGAAAAAATTGAAACAGAAAAGGTTATTTTCCGGAAAACAGAACGAGATCACGGTTATTGCTGCTTCAGAAACTGAACTTGGCCAGAATATTATTTTCTCGGGTCTGGGTACAATACGGCACATTAATTCCCTTCAGGTGCGCCGTACCGTAAGCATCAGCATCAGAAAGGCAAAGGAGTTCAAATCGCGGATTGCTCTATATGAACCCATATTACCATCAGCAAAAATTCCCCAGCAGGAAATGATCCAGTTGACTGCTGAAACGGCTCAACTCACGGACTATTCCTTCGAGAAATATATCACCTCCAGAGAAGACTCAACCCTGAGGCATCTCCACATCATGTTCCCCGGCAGGAGAAAAAAATCCTATACGGACGCTTTCACTGCAGGTTCCCTCCTGGCAGAAGCAACCATCCAGGCAAGAGAGTTGGTAAATGAACCTGCCAATATATTAAATCCCGTAGAATTAGGCAAAAGGGTCCTGACACTGGCAGAAAAATATGGCTTCACAGTTGAGATCTTCGATGAAGACCAGATCAGTCAACTTGGCATGACAGCCTTTCTTGAGGTTGCCCGGGGATCAGATAATCCTCCCCGCTTCATTGTGATGAAATACAGGGGAAACCCCGCTGACCCAAAACAGATAATAGGCTTTGTCGGTAAGGGTTTAACCTTCGACAGCGGTGGATATTCCCTTAAACAGACTCCAAACATGCTTACCATGAAAGGTGATATGGGAGGAGCGGCAGCAGTGATAGGTGCCATGGTAGCCCTGGCCGGGATGAAACTGCCAATCAATGCAACCGCAGCTGTGGCAGCCTGTGAAAATATGCTGTCAGGAAAATCCTATCGTCCCAGCGACATCATCAGCTCCCGGGGTGGAAAAACAATCTACATTGCCAACACCGATGCCGAAGGGAGATTGACCCTTATAGATGCGGTACATTACCTGATCGAGAAGGAAAAAGTAACGCGTATCGTTGATATAGCCACTCTTACCGGGGCGGCTGTTGTCTGCCTGGGTCATGAAGCAACTGCGGTAATATCCAACAATGACCGCTTCTATCGGAAATTAATACTGGCAGCGGAGAAATCAGGTGAGAAAATATGGCGCCTGCCGGCTTTTGAGGAATATAACGAGCTCCTTAAGTCCAAGTTTGCTGATCTGACTAATTCACCGGGAAATCCAGGAACTATCACCGCTGGTCTTTTTATCGGGCAGTTCGTAGCTAATCTACCCTGGCTTCATCTCGATATTGCCGGGACTTTCTGGGCTGAAAAGGACAAGTATTACTTTTCTCGGGGAGGAACGGGAGTGGGAACAAGATTGCTTTACCATCTGGCTGCTTCCCTGGTGAAGTCCCCTGAGGAGCAATTATGAAGGACCTTGATCTGGATGAGCTGAAATTCCTGCGTAAAATGATGCTCTGGAAAAAGAATGACCACCCAGTAGAAGCTGTCATTCATGCCCTGATTCTGGTTATTGCCACAGTTATCGTCATCATCGCTTCCTATCATACCATCAGTAATCTTAACGACCCCACTATCTTCCTGATCACGATTCCATCTTTTCTCGCTGCAATTCTCCTGTTCTGGGTCTATCTGATGTGGCAGAAAAGAAACAGGGAAAAAACCCTCATCATAAAATTCCTGCGTGACTTTATTGATAAACACGAAATTCCCCTTTGAGATATATAATAATATTTAAACATGAAGAAAATTTCCTTCTTTTGAAGTCTGACCGATTTGAGCTCATTTTTCTAATTTTATACATGCTTAAGATAATGTCACCTGCATTAATGATTCTTGTCTTTACTCCCATGTACTGTTTCAGTTTATACGGCAATGATAACCGCAGATTTAAAAATTCCCGAAGAAATAATGGAAACTACAGTCAGCCTGGGAAATTATCCCTTCAAACCCCTGAGTATCGAGATCAATGCCAATCATGCCTGGATTGATGTTCGTCCTGTATCAGGAGATTCATGAAAAAAAATAATTTACATCTGAGACATCTTAAGATAATTGGTGGATGTAAGTTTTTAAAAGTAGCAGAAGAGACTGTACCCGGTACTGTTCTGGGAAGTGGAATATACTTCTAGGAGTTAACATGGATATTAAGCAGATAAGATATAAAGGTGACCTGGAAGATACGCGCGAGTTATATGAGGTGTATCAGGTCAAACAGATAATCGATTCCCACGAAGATATCATGAAAGAACATAATACCTTCCGGGAACAGTTGCTGGCAAATTCAGTAAGATTAACGCATCTGATAGCCCCCCGTATTTATAATATTATTCAGAAAGTAAAAAAAGAGCTGGAAATTGACCAGAAAATCGAATTCTTTTCCCTGAATGACCTGAGGTACAATGCCTCGGCTTTCCGGATAAAAAACAAAATCGCTATCGTATTCACCTCAGGCCTGCTGGAAAATTTCTCCGATCAGGAAATCATTTTTATTCTGGGTCATGAACTGGGACATATTCTGTTCGATCACAACCGTCTCCTGTTATTATATAATCCCAGTGAAAACAAGATTACTTTTTTGCCGATCCTTGCTGAAAAGAAATTCCTGAGATGGCAGAAAAAAGCGGAAATCAGTTGCGACCGGGTCGGTCTGTTCCTCTGTAAAAGCTATGAGATCGCTGTTCAGGCTCTGCTGAAAATTTCCTATGGGTTGACTGAAAAAAATCTTAATTTCAACCTGCCAGAATTGATGAAACAGCTGCAGGATATTGCCAGATCAGAATATTCCTCTGAACTGGCCACCGCTTCCCACCCGATTCTACCGGTACGCCTAAAAGCACTGGAACTCTTCCACAATTCAAGGCTTTACTCGGATAAAGGCTCTATTGACCGGAAAGAGCTGTCCACCCGCATTGACAATTTAATTCACCTGACCAATTTCTACCCTCGCACCAAAAATGCCGAGATGATGATGAAATTCGTCGCAACCGGCGGCGTGCATCTTATCGCCTCCGACAGGGATATCACCCTGGAGGAAATTAAAAGTCTGGTCAAAATTCTGGCTGATGTTTTTACCGATGATCCGGAAAAGGAAATTATCTTCGATAAAGTCAAAATTGCTGCCCAGTTGAAGGAATCTGCTCAATATCTGAAAGATAAAGCAAACGACAATGACAGGTATTATTCCCTCCATTTCCTTACTATTATCGCCTTGGCAGACGGTCAGTTTACACGTCAGGAAAAGGATATTCTGATGAAATTGGCTCAATCCATCGGCTTCACTGCTGATGATGCCATGGGAGTGGTATGGCATACCCTGCAGCAGGAAGGGATTAATATCGATGTCAAACTGAATCAGATTGCTGAGAATGTCAAACAGCACTACACTGACATAAATGAAGACTAATCTGCTGATTTTCAACTCCATTATCGATCCCGTAGCTGTGAAGGAATTTGATATTGCTATCAGAAAAATATTCCAACCTTTTCCAATATCGTTCACCATCCGCTATCTGCACGATACTGCTCCACCGTTCCTGCTGCAGAATTTTACCCATCTACTCCTTTCTGGCTCGGAAATGAGAGCCTCTCAGCATAATAATAGTGATGATATTTTCTATGCTCTAATCAATCATTTTGTTGCTGCTGATAAAGCGGTGCTGGGAATCTGTTATGGCCATCAGATCATTGCAAGGGCTTTAACAGGGAATTCTGTCTGTAAACCGGCTGATAGTCCGGAATTTGGCTGGAGAAAAGTGAGATGTTCGACCAATCCATTGTTTACAGGAATTCACCAGTACGTTTTCTTTGAATCTCATTACGATGAGGTATACGATTTACCGGCTGACTTCGAGATAATCGCGGCAACCTCCGAGGTTGCAGTTCAGGGATACCAGTATTCCGGCAGGAGAATATGGGGTGTTCAATTCCATCCCGAAGTCGATATTGCCAAAGGTAAAAAAATGCTTGCCCGTACTTTTACAAGGGATCAGGCTGCTGCAATGCATTTTCGCAATGAACTGCCTGCAGGTCATGATATAACACAGAACTATCGAATCTTCAGTAATTTTATAAAAATGTGAAACAGGAGGAATAATGGCCACTAAGAAGATTAATGATATTATCCCCCTTCTGGGTATTGGAATACTCGGTTATGTTCATGAATTCATGATAAGTAACCGGCCAGAACTTTTACCAACCATACTTTTTGGTCTTCTTCTGGCCAAGGGAATCGCCAAGATCTTTGAGAAATAACCTTGCTCCCGGAAAGGTTTGCATTTTGGATCAATAACAAGGAATCAGGACTGGTGTTTTAAATAAGGAGTAACTGATGAATAATGTCCACCTGATCGATCATCCCCTGTTGCAGCATTCACTCACCAGAATCCGGGATGCTTCTACTTCTGCGGTAGAATTCCGCCGGCATGCAGCCATAGTAGCACAGATCATGGTCGTGGAAGCTACCCGAAACCTGAAAATGCATCAAGAAAAAGTCATAACTCCTCTGGGAACGGCTGCAGGTTATATCATCGACCAACAGATTGTGCTGGTCCCAGTCCTTCGAGCAGGTATTTCCATGCTCTTCCCTGCCAAAGAGCTGCTTCCCTGGGTGCCAGTGGGTTTCATCGGACTGGAAAGGGATGAAAGGACAGCCATCGCACGAGAATATTATCAGAAATTCCCCGCTCATCTGCCGGAGAAGTTGGTCATGATTCTGGATCCCATGCTGGCTACCGGTGGTTCCCTCAACGATACCATCACCTCTCTGAAAAAGAAAGGAGCCCTCAATATCTGTGTGATCTGCGTCGTAGCTGCTCCCGAAGGAATCGGTTTTCTGCAGAAAAAACATCCGGAAGTAAGTATCTACACCGCTGCCATCGACTCGCATCTTAATGACGACAGGTTTATTATTCCCGGTCTGGGTGATTTTGGCGATAGATATTTCGGTACATGAAAATATGTCGTTCTTATCAGAAAATTGGCAGACCAATGGATAAAGGAGACAGCTTAATGGTAAAAGGAATCAGGTTTTTCGGTATATTATTCCTTCTTGTCTTATTGAGCTGTTGTTCACCAAAGGATTTAAATATGGAGATCCCGAACCGATTTACTCGATTACCACAGGATCTGGAAAAAAAAGCGACAGATCTGGATTCATTGTTTACAGAATTATATCATACTGGCAGGTTTAATGGCAATGTCCTGGCAGCGGAAAAAGGCAGGGTCTTTTTCCACCGTTCTTTTGGATATGCAGATATGGAGCAGGAAATTCCGTTAACCCCTAACTCTATTTTCGATATCGGTTCCATATCCAAACAATTCACTGCGGCTGCAATCATGTTGCTGGAACAGGAAAGAGCTCTGAACTATGACGATTACGCCTGCACATATCTCCCGGAAATCCCCTATAAAGACATCACTATCCGTCACCTGCTTACCCATACTTCGGGATTGCCCGATTACGTGGATTTCAGTAATGTCGAATATGACCCTGAAAAACAGTTCACCAACAGGTATATCATTGATCTTCTGCTGCAACAGAATCCGATACTGAATTTCACTCCCGGTGACAACTGGTCCTACTCCAATCTTGGTTACCTGCTTCTGGCCCAGATAGTACAGAACATTTCCGGAAAAAGCCTGCATGATTATCTGAAATTGAACCTTTTTGAACCCGCCGGCATGAATTACACTGCCCATAAGGACAATATCAACGAGAGCATGGAATCATTCCGGACCAAAGGCTATATCTTCTACCTGCCCACACAAGGACCGGAGGTTGCTGTTGAACTGCCTGATCCGGAGATCAATTACCCGGCAAGAAATGCCACTGCAGGACCAGCCTGGATTAACTCCTGCACCATTGATCTCTATCTATGGGATAGAATGCTTTATACTGAAAAGATACTGACCAATGCAAACCTGGAACAGGCTTTTGCTCAGATAATTTTAAATAACGGGGAAGCATATGATTATGGTTTTGGCTGGTTCTGTTATCGTGATAATGACGATAAT
>JAFGRJ010000167.1 GCA_016935235.1 Candidatus Cloacimonadota bacterium | reverse complement strand
TCACCGGCAGATTGCAAGGGTGCATTGCCCATTAAACCGAGGTGAACATCAAAGATCAGTACGCCGTCTTCGCTGAGATGATGTGCGATATTGTTCAGGGAGGCTCTACGTTCTTCGTGATTCAGCAGATGATCGAACACACCGGACATGATACAGATCCGGTAGGATCGGGGGCAGCGGAAATCAGCAGCCGATCCAGGAACCAGCGTGATAAGTTTCTGCAGGCGAGATTCCTTCTTTAACTTGTACCTGAATTCCCTGCGCATAGCTGGCGAAGGTTCAACGCAGTATACCTCTATTCCATGACGGGCTAATGCGACAGCTATCCGCCCCGTACCTGCTCCCACATCAAGAATTTCACCGCGGGTAATGGCATGGTGCAGATAAAATTCTATGTTCTTTTTCTGATCGAAAAGATCATAAAAACGCGCTGACTGTTCGTAACCTCCCCGCTTCTTCATAACCATAACTGCAGATTAAAATATCTTGAGCCTGTTAATATCTTTTCCTGCTGTTGATCTGACAGCTCATAAAATATGCAGAGAATCAAATTCATGACCTTTAATTCAATACTCATATATGGTGAAAAAAAATTCAAGGTTTTTTAGCTGCCGAATATTCTGCTTCTGAAAATAAAGAATATGGCACCGAGAAGACACAACCCAGCCCAGAAATAATCCAGGGATATTTTCTCCTTCATATAGAATACGGAAAAAGGAACAAAGATGGAAAGGGTGATAACTTCCTGAAGAATTTTCAACTGTCCTACAGATAAAACCTGATGTCCAATACGATTTGCCGGCACCTGCAGAAAATATTCAAAGAGTGCTATTCCCCAGCTAACAATCGCAGCGATAATCCAGGGTTTATGTGCCAGATGACGCAGATGCCCGTACCAGGCGAATGTCATGAACACATTACTGCAGCAGAGTAACAGAGCCGTGATAACAATCCGATTCATATCTCCTCACTCAACTTTTACTTACCAGCAGTTTATTTAACATAAAATCATTCTTCTCATGAAAATACCAACATCTCATCTATAATCACATTTCATGGAGCAGAGTCATCCATTCCCGTCATCTGGCGTTTTTACTCCATAAAGCATAAATCAGGGGAATCCCGATAACAATCAGACCTATGCCGGTATAATTTCCAGCAAAACCATTGCCATATCTCCCTGTCAGATGAAATGCCACGTTGTGTACTACACCGTTTAATACCATAATCACCGTGTATATTATACTGCCCAGAAAGGCAATACGTTTACCTTGCAGGACAAAATATAAAAGCAGCACTGGTATACAGAAAAGCAGCCAGTTGACAAGCAGGAAACATCTCAATCCAGGGAAGGTTCTCATCAGCCAGAATCCACCCCAGATCTCCTCGAAAACATGCGCGACATGGCAAGCCAGCATCATCAGGTAAAGAGGAACGATAAAATGTGCTGCCTTCATGGCTAATCTGCCTGTTCCAAAGTATTATGAATTACGCTTCCGTAAATGATAAATAAAACTGGTTTGTATCTATCCAGTAATTTTTCGAAATAGTGTCGACAGCATAAATCAAGTAATCCTCCTTTACCAGAACTTTCCGATCAGGTTATACTAAATGCCTTATAGTGATAATATCGACTCTCAGAAGCCACGACATACCGACAATAATCAGGTTGCACATTTTTCTGGCTAACCTACTTTTTTCAGTTCACATCCCCTCTCAGAACACCGCAGGTCACTGAACTACATGTCCGGGTCATCGCTGATCATCAGTTTAAAATAATTGATTTCTTCATATTCGTCAAATACATCCACATCAATGACAATACTCATCTGAACGATCTTCCCCTGCTGTTTAACTGTTTCGTTGATTTCATCCTCGAAATCATAGGTAAATCTGGAGAAATTCTGTTCAACCCACTCAAATCGTTCCTGCCATTCCGGTAATACATTGGAAAGCACCTGAAATAGCAATGCAGCATGCACCCCGTTCAACTGCCGGTTCATCTCATAGGTTTCAGGTGATGCTTCAGCAAGGAATTCATAATATTTGTAAGGCAACTCCTGATATTCATAAACGATTTTACAGATATCCTGCCGCGTCCCTTCCAGATGCATGCTTGCTCTGTAGTTAACCGTATATTCCGTATGGGAGTCATATTCATTATCAGCAGCAAAATTCACCTTCATGTTGGGAAAGTAAAGATCCAGGGTATACATGACATCATCCAGATTTATATGAAGAGATCCCTGATCAGGTGGGATCTCTCCCTGAGCCGAAAGCATATTGAAATCAATAAGAAATAATGCCAATAATACAACGGGTATGACATAAATTCTTTTCATGATCCATTCTCCCGAGTTTTGTGAACCACAGGGAAAAAAAGATATCTCGGATGTAAATAGAAAATTTAATAAATCCCCGAGAAGTTGGTAACAGTATAATGAATAACTGATGAAATATTATTGACGAGTTATTGTCGGTGCAATTTTTTAAAACAGAATATTTTTTCTAAGTTGTATACTTGAATTCAAATAATATTTTCAACAAAAAATCGAAAAATCGTATCACTATTCAATCATAATCTCCATATCAACCGCTTCCTGTTCCGGTTCAGTGAGCGAGATGGTGTCACCAACAGCCAAGCCCTCGATGATTTCCACTTCCTGGAAATTGTTGATACCTGTTTTTACCACGATGGGACCGGAAAGGGTGTCACCGGAGATTCCATAGACAATATCGTTGCCTTCTTCGTCGCTATAAATGGCTCTGATAGGAACGACCACAATATCCTTCTTCCTCTCCCCGATAATTGTTACGTTGGCGGTCATGCCCGGTCTCAGTCTCTCGTCGACCTTGTCAATCTCGATCTCGATGGGGAAAGCCTTGATATTATTGAATTCGGAAGCCATGGCTGCTATCTTGGTTATGTGCCCGTTGAACTGCTGGTAGGGATAAGCATCCACCTGAATACTCACTTTCTGGTTTTTTCTGATCTTGGAGAAATCAATTTCATTGATCCTGGATATAACCACCATCCTGTCGAGGTCAGCCAGCTTCAGCACCACTGTTCCCTCCGAGAAGGAACTGGTGCTCGCTACCACCATCTCACCTTCCTCCACCAGCTTCTGGATAACAGTGCCGTCTGCGGAAGATACAATATTGGTGACGTTGCCCTCAGTGTCGATTTCCTGGATAAGTTCATACTGTTGCACTGCAGCATTGTAATTAATCTCTGCTTCAGCCAGGGCATCTTCATAGGAATCCAGTTCGATCTCAGAAATGAAGCTGGCATCAAAGAGTTTCTTCTTGTCATTATAATTTCTACGGGCATTCTGTAATCTGATTTCAGCGAGTTCCAGATTGCTCTTCACCCGCTGGATTATCTCTGCCTGATTGTAATCAGGCTCAATCTGAGCTATGATGTCACCATTATTAACGTAATCCCCTTCTTCCACATAGAATTTCAGGACTTTACCACTGACCTTGGACTTGATATCGATCTCCCGGATGGGCTGAATCTCTCCTGTTTCTTCCAGTTTTACCGTAATTTCCCCGGTGGTCACAATATGTCTGGTTATCTCTCCAGACTTATCTTTTCTACCGGTTTTCTTGATCGAACATGACAGCAGCAAGCTAAATATCATCAGGATGATTACCCAATATCTCCGTCGCATTATCTCTCCTATTTATATTCTATTGCTTTTATGATTACTTGCAGGGATTGTTCATTGCGCAGCACATCCAGAACGATTTCATCCCCCACGGATACATCAGAAACTGCCAATTCGGCATCATCCGAATCTTTGATATTTTTACCGTTGATCTTCTTGATAATATCACCCTTGTGCAGACCTGCTTGTTCTGCCGGGCCCTTGCTGTCTACCACGGCAACGATAACTCCATCTGTATTTTCCAGTTTCAGGTACATCGCCATCACCTGGTTGATGTCCTGCACTTTGAAACCAAACCAGATATTCCTTACCTTACCATATTGAATGATCTCGTTGGACATTTTTTTCACTTTGTCGATCGGTATCGCAAAACCCATTCCGATACTTCCCCCTGATTCGGAAAAGATAAAGGTGTTGATGCCAATGACTTCTCCATTGATATTCACCAGCGGACCGCCACTGTTGCCCGGATTGATGGCGGCATCGGTCTGAATCATTTTGCTGTAGATCTTACCCTCTGTGTTCTCAGCAAAATCACGGTTGATCGCTGATATCACACCCACTGATACACTGGGTTGACTATCCTTTATCAGCATTCCGTAAGGATTCCCCACCGCAATGCTCCACTCGCCGATAATAAGGTCCGCAGAGGAACCCAGTTTTGCATAAGGGATATTATCACCGTTGATCTTCAGGATCGCAATATCGTTCACAGTGTCATATCCAATGATGTCACCATCGAATTGCCTGCTGTCGGGTAGAATAATTTTGATCTTGGTTGCCCCTTCCACGACATGAGTATTGGTAATTATATATCCTTCACTGTTTATGACAACTCCAGAGCCGATGCCCTGTACCTCACGTCGATAAGGTACATTATCGAAAAAACCGAAGAAAGGATTATCGAAAGGATTGATATATCTTCTGACTATTTCGGTTTTGATCACATTAACACTGACCACTGCCGGTTGTACCTTTTCCACAGCATTAGTAATGGCATTTTGCCTGGAAGTGTATATCTTCTGCTGCAGTTCTTCTCTTTCCCTGAATTCTTCCAGAGTCTCAGAAGGCTGCTGGCGCAATTGTTCGTCAGGTGAAAGCAAAGGTTGATCACTTTTCTGGCGGTGATATTTCTGAAAGGTCAGGATGGCAATTAAAACTACCGCTATTATCAGGAATACATCTGTCTTGCGCATACGCTTACCTCTTTATTACCATTGTCCCAGAATGGGCTGGGAGAGGAGCTTATTGATCTCCTCCTGCTGGCGGACCAGTCCGTAATAACTGTTGTTATATTG
>JAFGRJ010000166.1 GCA_016935235.1 Candidatus Cloacimonadota bacterium | reverse complement strand
TGAGCCAGGATCAAACTCTTCGTATCTAATCTATTCTCACTCCCTACCCACTTCTATTAACTTATAAACAACAAAAATACCTCGCTTCTCATAAAGCTAGCAACAAATGATTTTGACTCTTGTAGTGTCAATTAAAATCTAACAAATATAAAGTAATTTTTTCTTTTCTGATGTCAATTTATTTCGCTAATTACATTATAAAATCATAGGTTCGCGTTCTGATACTTTTTTCAATTCAGGTACTGTTGCAGGCAGGGTGGAAAATCTATACTACCGTCTTTATTTTGCCAGGTTTCGAGCAGAGCGATAAAGGTTCTGGGGGTTGCCACTCCCGAGCCATTCAGGGTATGCAGGAATTTCACCTTATCATCTGTATCACGAAAGCGCAGGGAAGCTCTGCGCGCCTGGAAAGACTCGAAATTACTGATGGATGATACTTCCAGATATTTCGCACTTCCCGGAGACCAGACTTCTATATCATAGGTTTTTGCGGAGGCGAAACTCAGATCACCTGTCGCCAGGCACATGATCCGATAATGCAAACCCAGTTCCCTGATGATTTCCTCAGCATCCCGGACCATTTCTTCCAGAATATCATAGGATTTTTCCGGGTGCACGAATCTGACCATCTCCACCTTGTTAAACTGATGCAAACGTTGCAAGCCTTTGGTTTCCTTGCCATAGGAACCAGCTTCACGACGAAAACAGGGACTGTATGACACATACTGCAGGGGAAGATTTTGCCAGGGGATGATCTCTCCGGTATGGAAATTCGTCATGGACACTTCCGCAGTCGGTACGAGAAAAAGGTCATCTGCCTCGATGAGGTACATATCCTCTTCCAGCTTGGGAAGCTGTCCGGTCCCGATCATAGCTTCTCTCTTGACCATAACCGGCAGGCTGATTTCCCGGTAACCATGGTTTTTCACGTGAAAGTCGATCATGAAATTGATCAGGGATCTTTCCAGTTTTGCTCCCAGATCTGTATATGCGGAAAATCCGCTGCCGCTGATTTTGGCTGCGCGTTTGAAATCCAGAAATCCGTTCATTTCAGCCAGTTCCAGATGATCGCGGGGAGTAAAGGGAAAATGTTTCGGTTTACCCCATTCTCTGATCAACCTGTTTTCACTGGAATTCCCCACAGGGACATCGGGGGCCGGGATATTGGGGACTTTAAGCAGTTCACTGTTCAACCTGTCCGATATCTCCAGCAGATCCTGCGAGATATCCTTGATCTTTCTGGCGATTGTACTCATATCAGCAAGGAGTTGAGAGACATCCCGACCTGCTTTCTTCAGTTGAGGAATTTCCTGGGAAACCCTGTTCTGTTCAGCTCTCATCCTGTCAAACTCGAATTGCATTTTTCGTTTGTCTTCATCAAATTGGATGATCTTGTCGATATCAGCTTTTTCGTTTTTTGCTTTTATGGCTTTTCGGACAGTATCTACGTTCTGCCTGATAAATCTTAGATCCAGCATAGTAATCCTTTTTTACCAAAAAACCCACAGCGGGTACTGTGGGTTAAAATTAAACAGAGATATTTTATGTCAATTTAAACCAGGATCCAGGGCAGTGATGATCATTCTCTTGAATTTAAGGATATCCAGAGATGCTCCCCCGATCAAACCCCCATCAATATCAGGTTGCTGCAGCAGATCACCGATGTTTTCCGGACTGATACTTCCGCCATAAAGGACTGATATTTCAGGTGCTGTATCTGGATTGTAATCCTGCAACCACTCCCTGATCAAGGCGTGAATTTCCTGGGCTTGCTGGGGAGTGGCTGTTCTACCGGTACCGATAGCCCAGACCGGTTCATAAGCAATCACTATATCAGGGGTCATGATGATTTCATTGAAACAGACCTGCAACTGTTTCAGCACAATATCACGGGCATGTCCTTCTTCTCTCTGTTCCAGAGTTTCCCCGACACAGACAATAGGTTTGATACCATACTGCAGCAGGGCTTTCAGTTTTCGGTTAATCAGGATATTAGTTTCGTGATAAAATGTGCGCCTTTCGGAATGCCCGATGATGCAGTAATCACAATGCAGCGAGTCCAGCATGGCGGCGGAAATTTCGCCGGTGAAAGCACCATTTTCCCGGTCACTGACATTCTGTGCGCCAATTTTAAATCCTGCTCTTACTGCGGATTCTCTGGCTAAGAACAGGTAAGGATAAGGTGGACAGACAATAATTTCCACATTGCCTGTATCTTGAGCAGCGAGAAAATCTGCCAGCAATCGGAAAAAATCGCTGGCTTCCACCAGAGATTTATTCATTTTCCAATTAGCGGTGATGACAGTTTTTCTCATTTTTTATTCGGAATCGATACTCTGAATATAGCCACGGGCTGCTTTCCCATATTTATTATCATTGGTCAGTCTGGCGAAATCTGTTTTTGCACCTGTTCTATCGCCATTCTCGAATTTGATCAGGGCTCTGTAATAAATCGCATCTGGATTATTGGGTTTACGGGCAAGCAGTTGATTGATCTTTTCCATAGCCTTGTCGAACTGGGCAGTATCGTAATATTTTGTAACAAGCAGCAGGGCAACTGTATCATCAAATTTGATGTTATTTGCCTTCTCAAAATTCTCGATGGCTTTGCGGGTATTCTTAAGTTCTTCGTAGAGTGCCCCCAGATTCTTGTAAGTTATGATCAGCACGCTTTCCTTGGGTTCCGTCCTGATAAAATCCTCATAAGCCTTGATGGCTTCCTCGTTCCTACCCAGTTTCACATTGAGAAAAGCGATGTTTTTTATCAATTTGGAATCCTGTTTCAGCTCGTAAGCCCGATTATACCAGAGCAGGGCATTTTCATGATCTTCAATATCGGCGTAATAGGAACCGATCTTCTTCTCCAGCTCGAAAAGCCGTTTCTGGCTGTCAAACTTGATGAGGGCATTGATAGCGTCCAGCGGTCTATCCAGTTTCGATTTCAGGATAATGGATTTATCCTTAACCAGATCATAATTACTGGGATCGATAATTATCCTTTCTTCCAGTGCCACCAGGGCATCCTCATACTTTTCTGCATTAAGGTAGGCCTGATAAGTATAGAACCACCAGGTATCGATCTTCTTAATATCCTGCGGAATGCCGTCTTTCTGAACAGCTTCGTTATATTTATCTATGGCTTCCTTGAAACTCTGAGCAGCTTCAAGGTATTTACCTTCGTTGAATTGTGTTTCTCCCAATACCCCAATCTCATTTGCTATTCTTTCCAGAGATTTTGTGGCATAGATTAGATTAACTGACAGTACAAGTATTATCAGTATCCCTGCTCCGGATTTTCTGAACATTATCATCCTCCATTCTTTGATTTTTGTCATTTTTTTAAATTACCTTATGATGTCAATATTTCTGTTGTACGGGCACCGGCAGATGGTACTGTTAGCCGCGGGGATGATATAATTTATGCTCCTTGATGATATAATTCTTATCTATGTTGGTATAGATCTGGGTCGTATTGATGCTGGCATGTCCCAGCAGCAGCTGCACTATTCTGAGATTGGCGCCAGCTTCCAGCAGGTGAGTGGCAAAAGAGTGTCTGATTGTATGAGGTGAGATATGTTTTTTTATTCCTGCATCCAGAGCGAGTTTGTTGAGTATTTTCCAGACGCCCATGCGACTCAGTTTTCTACCGGCACGGTTCAGGAACAGTACATCGGTCTGTGTTTCCTTTTTCAGGGCGGGACGGGATAGTTCCAGGTAGCGCAGCAGAAATGACATGGATTTATCAGCAACAGGCACGACCCTCTGTTTGCTTCCTTTTCCTGTAATCCGGACTACCCTTTCAGACCAGTTGATATCATGAATACTCAATCCGATCATTTCGGAGATGCGCAGACCGCTGGCATACATCAATTCTACCATAGCCTTGTTGCGCATACCCAGGGCATTATCGCTGGGGATTCTGTCCAGAAAGCACAACATTTCATCGACACTGAGAACATCGGGAATTTTGGGGGAATATTTGAACGCAGGCAGGGAATCCAGATGCAATGCCAGTGTAATGCCCTCTTCCTGGAGAAATTTATAGAAGGTGGAGATGCTGCTGCGCTTACGGGCGATGGTGGAAGCGCTGAGACCGATTTCCTGCAGGCTGATAAAATAATTTATCAGATCCTGGGTGGTCAGTTCTTCCGCAGAATTATCCTGATAGGAGAGTAAATTGCGCAGATCCAGCAGGTAACCTTGCAGGGTATTTCTGCTGAGACCTTTCTCAACTTTGAGGTAATACTGAAAATTGTTGACCAGAGCCTGGTTGTGTTCAGTCAGATCAACGGGCATGAAGTTACTTCTTATCCTGATCGGGATCCTGTTCCTGGTTATAGACCTTGATCTCTTTTTCAGGATCGAGTTTGACATTCACACCTTTGCCCTTGCGCTGCATCCTCCGGCTGTAGAAATATAATATGATGAGAGCGGCAAGGATCACTATCCAGGCTTTGAAGGTGATGAGGACAATGAATCTGATCAAGTGGAAGCCAAAGAAGATGATCAAAGCCAGTGTCAATATTCTAAGTATGATTTTCATCTCAATCCACAATAAGCTGACGGAAGGCGGGGGCAAATACAGATCCTGCATTATTTTTCAGGAAATCAACGGCAGCCATGTTCCGGCGTGTTTTTTCCAGGATCATTCTTGTCCTCATCAATTCCGCATAACTGGCATCGATCTCCTGTTCAAACTGGTAAGAATAGATTTCCCGGGCTCTATCGTACATACCAGCGGTGAGAGCCCATTGCCCGGCAATGACAAGTATCCGCTCTTTCCGGGCAGTCTCGTATAGTTCCAGCAGGAGATCAATAGCTTTATCTGTTTTCAGTAATTGTCTCTCCCTAAAAGCCTGAAGATATATTGCCTTCTGCTCTCTGTCAAGCTCCCCACTGACAACGAAAAGATCGAGGGCATCATTGGTGACCTCGTTTTCCGGAATATTGATGATTACTTCGCCCAGAAGGCTGTCTGCAGCCGGATCGCCGGTCATCACAGCTAACAGATAGAGGTAGTAGAATCCTGACTTATAGGTTTCTGTGCCTATTTCTTCATCCCGCATCTGCTGGTGCAATTTTTCCTTTGCCAGTTGATAATCCTCGTTCATTATATAATAATGTATAATCTTGTAATCGATTTCCTTATCGAGCTTTTTATTGAAAGTGAACTGTTTTGCTTCTTCCAGCAGGGAAAGAACGGTTTCACCAGGATCTCCCCGGCGCAGGGCAATCTCAGCCAGCATTTCCCGGCAGAGGCGACTGGCGCTGGTCTTGTACCTGAATTTTCCCCGGGTGATCTCTTCATCATCATAAACAGCACGCAGAATCCTTTCAGCATCGGTCAGCATATTAAGGCTGAGATAAATCCTGGCGATCTCGATTTTGGCATCTGCCTGGAGGTAAGGTTCCTTGATGCGTTCCTGATATGCTTCATAAGCTTTGAGAGCAGTTTCGTAATTTCCTGCTGACAACTGACGGGCAGCAAATTCTTCCAGTTTCTCTGCATCCAGAGATTCATACACTTCCAGGGCTCTATCCAGTTGCCCGGCATCCCCCAGACAGAGACCGTAGATCTCCCTGACATTGGGATTAATAGAGGTAAGGGCAACATTCTCAACAATTGCCAGCAGATCAGGTTCCTCAGACAGGATATTTTTAATGCGGTTGTAGATGAAATTCAGATATTTCTCGTTCGATTCCAGGTAGTTGAGGTATTCTGACAGAGCCTTATCATACCTGCTGAGATTTTCGTAGACATGGGCAAGCTCACGGGAATAGAGATCCTGATCTTTTGCTGCCTTTCTTGCTTCCAGATAGATGTCCAGGGCTTTCTCGTATTCGCGGAACCTTTCAAAGACATTGGCAAGAATCTTATAATCGCTTATTTTCCCGGCATTTTCTCTGATGTAATCAGTGGCGTGGTCACGGGCAGCCCTGACCTGACCCTGGGACAGCTGGATCGCGATTTTCTGCCTGATGTAATCGATATCGGCAAGCTGAGGTCTGTAATCTTCCAGAACTTCATCCGCTTTGTCAGTTTTGTTCTGCCGCAACAGGTTGGAAATGTATTTTTCCACGATATCAGGATCACCGGGGTAATCCCTGAGCAAATCGACATAAATCTGGTCGGCGTTCTCGTACTGTCTCTGATTGATGAGACGTTGAGCTTTTTTTATCATTATCTCCTTCTCATCGTACTGTGCGAGCAGCAGGGTACAAAGAGCAAGCAGTGATAAAAGAGCCAGTTTCTTCATCATCCAGCCTTATTCCTTGAAGGCTTCCTTGCTCCATTGTTCGCGGTCATCGGCATCTTTGATGGAGATTATGGTAAAGTAGACTGCTCCTCCGACAAGAGCGAGAAAAATAAAGACACCAATGCCAATGGTGATCATATCAGCGAGACCGGGAATGAAGTTACTGAGATCGATGATAACACTGAGGATCACGGCAAGTATGATCAGAGCAAAGATATAGCCATAGAGTCTTTTATAACCAAGATCTCCCCGGAAATTCTTCAAGGGGATCACCACTTTTTCGGGAGCTTCCTGCTGTGTTTTCTTCATCCCCGCGATAAAAATGGCAAGTAAAGGCAGAATTATAACTAGCCGCCATCCTGCCATAACCAGTGCATTGACGGGATAACCCTCGTAGCCCTGGGTAATCAGGGTGATGGCTTCCGAGATGATCAGAGCGAAGAGGGCGATCGGTGCCAGGAATCTGATGATGAAGTTCCACCATCTGCCTACTTTCACTTCCGAATAAGCATTGGCATAACTCCTTAATTTATCGATATTATAGAGCCAACCGAGCACCAAGCATTCCACCAGGACCACGGCGGAGAGTCCGAAGACCTCCAGCCATTTGTCCATGATGTCAAGCCAGTAGAGACCGGCACCGGTGGTGATCAGGATACCGATGGTAAAAGCAGATCCGGCGACGATCAGATTGGATCGGATGTGACCCCAGCCGAATTTATCCCGGAGAGCGGATGCGATTGCCTCCACCAGCGAGAAGGCAGAATCTATGGCCAGGGTTAACAGCATCAGGAAGAAGAGTATCCCGAACAATTTCGCGAAAGGCAGATTATTGATGATCTCAGGGTAAGTGACAAAAGCCAGACCGGGACCTCCCTTGAGGACTTCCTGCACCGGCAGTCCCGAAGTATAGGCATAATAACCCAGAGAGCCAAAGACAGCAATACCTCCGATAAATGCTGTAGCACCATCGCTCATGGCAATGATCAGCGAACTGTTGATGATATCGGAATTCTTGGGCAGGAAACTGGCATAGGCAATCATGATGCCAAAACCGATGGAAAGGGAGTAGAACACCTGCCCGTAGGCAGCGATCCAGACACTGGGATCAGTCAGTTTGTCGAAATGCGGTTTCAGATAAAAGATCAGGCCTTCCAGCGATCCTGGCAGAGTTACACCCCGCACCACGAAGACGATGAGCAGCAACCAGGGCAGAAAAACGGTCACATAGACGACTTTGGAAACTGTCCTGGCTCCTTTCCAGATCGAGCCAACGATCAGGATCCAGCTTCCGATCAGGGCGATGAAAATAGGTAATTTGATCCCACCCAGTTCAAAAGGACCATTGGTCAATCCCAGAAAATGTTGATAAAAGAAGTTGCCTGGCTCCGTACCCCAGCCGGAAGAAAAGGAGAATACAGTATAATTCAAACCCCAGGCCATTACCACAGCATAGTAGGTGGTGATCATGAAACCGACCAGTACTGCCCACCAGCCTACCCATTCAAAGGGTTTTTTTATCTTGGTAAAGGCAAGGGGAGCAGCCAGCTTGAAGCGGTGTCCCAGACTGAGTTCCAGGATCAACAGCGGAATTCCCGCTGTCAGCATGGCAATCAGATATGCCACCAGAAAGGCTCCGCCTCCGTTGGCATAGCATTTAAAGGGGAACCTCCAGATATTTCCCAATCCGATAGCTGAGCCAATAGCGGCCAGGATGAAAGCCTTGCGACTTGTCCAGTTTTCTCTACCTGCCATAGAAAAACTCCTTTCTTTTTTTTTGATATTTATTTCATCTACTATTGTTTCTCATCTATCTTTTCGTTGAGCAGGCGCAGATATTCCCGGATCAATTCCTGGTATTCCTGGGGATATTTCTTATACTCTTCATTCAAAAGGGCTTTCTGTCTCATTTTGTCAAACTTTAATTTTATATCCTCGGGCAGCTCCCACTGGTCAATATCGCTGATCTCGGATTTACGCTGCCGGGAGAATTCCCTTTTATGCACTGATTTCTGGGCATCCAGCAGGCGGGACAGGATACGGTCCTGCAGGTCGATCATTTCCTGATTGAGGATACCCTGCTGCAGGTTCCTGGAAATGGACTGCAGGTCCTCGATAATCTGATTCAGGGCAGCAGTCTGTTTCTGGGCTTCAGGATCGTTCTGCAGGGCTCTTTTCAGGTTTTCTGCCAGTCTTTCTTCATCCCGGGCAAGCCTTCTGGCTTCGGTCATCATATCCCCGGACATCCTGCCCTCTTCACCCATCTGCTGCAAAAGCTGCTGGGTAGCCATATTGAGCAGCATCTGCTGCTGTCCCATCTGCTGCAGCGCCTGCATCAGGGACTGCATGCCGCCACCGCCACCCTGCATGTTGCTGCCAGCCTGCAGAAGGTCATAGATCATGAGGTTAATGCCTTTCTGAATATTATCGAGATAGGTATTCAGCCTGATCCGACCTGCTTCATTGATATACTGGAAAAGCTCGCGGTAAGCGGCAAGGGTGAGATTAGCATCGAAGATGAATTTAGGCCCCAGCACCAGTACGATCATGGGGACACTGTAAAGTTTCTGCAGGGTAAGGTTGATACCCTCGAAATTGGCGATCTGGGTTGCCAGGATAGTATAGGGATCACCGCTGAAACTGAGGCTGGACCTTTCCTGTTCGTAGGAGAAGATGAGCAGCCTCTTGATGGAATCATCGATAATTGCGGTGACTTCCATCATGAAACCAGAAGAGAGCATCTGCTGCATCTGACTGAGCCGGGCAGTCATGTTCTGCATTTTGTGGGAAGCGTTCTGCTGGCTTTCCTGAGCTTTTTGATTCTGGTTCTCCATGAGATTCTGCTGACTTTCCTGCAGGTCCTGATCCAGGCTGTCCCTATCCATCTGTTGCATCAGTTCTTCCATAGCTTCCAGAACTTCCTGATCTTTTTCCTGATCCAGAAGGGCGCTGGTCTTTTCCAGTTGTTCCTGCAGAGACTGCAGTTTATCCCTGATATTCTGCTGTTCCTGAGCCAACTGCTGGTTATCCGCCTCCTGGTTGGCGGTCCTTTCGTTGAGCTTGTTCTGCATCTCTTCCATTTCTTCAGCTATTTCCAGGGATTTCTGCATGGCCTGCTCTTTTTTTATCTGTTCCAGAAGATCGATGGTCTGGTCCAGTTTCTGGGAGAAATCCTCCAGGGAGAACCTGAAATCCTCCATGGCTTTGCGCCAGGTTTCGGGATCGACGCTTTCCAGGCTTTCCCGCAGCTTTTCCATAGCCTGCAGCAATTCCTCGCTGGCGATCTCTTCCATCAGATCCTTGATTTTATCCATCTTTTCCAGGGTTTCCTGGGAGAGAGCCTGATTATCCCGGAATTTATCAATAAGCTCCTGATAATCCTGAGCCATTTTCATAATGTCCTGATTGAGATTCTGCTGTTTGTTGAGGAGATCCTCGAGCTGCTTCCTGTCCTCCCAGTCCAGTTCATCTTTTTTCAGGAGATCGCGCCTGATCTCTTCGTAATCTTCTCTGAGTTCCTGGGATTTTTCCCAGGTATTCTGCAATATTTCGGATTTTATCCTTTCCTCTTCCTCTATTTCGTGATAGATCTCTTCTATGGAGGGAAAGCGGACCATATATTTATTGCTTGTAGCGGTCTGTATCTCCGGGGAGTTATCGGAGATTGCTGTCCAGTAAGTGATCCTGTCTCCCGGGATAAGGAAGATCTCGCTGAGATCAAACTGGTATTCCAGGTCCAGGAGGTTGGAGCTGATATATTTCACGATGGAAATTATATCCTGCGGCTCGTCATTGACGTGATAATAGAGTTTCAGGTCCTGCAGACCGAAATCATCGGCTGCCTGGATCTTCAGGGGGAGGAGCATATTCTGGTTAAGCAGGGTATCCCGTCCCGGGTAGATGATCTTGATTTCAGGCTGCCGGTCGGGAATTGCCGTGATACTGCGGGTGATCTTCCGGGAACGATTCTGCAGGATATCGACCAGATTTATATGATAGGATCCGTTTTCAGCAATGAGGAAGGAATAACGGAAAGAAGAACGACCTGTTCTGGTGAGTGTGCCCAGGGTGCCCTGAGAGAAGACGATATCCGCTGTTGTGATCGGATTATTGGCGCTGATATCAAGAGTGACCCGGGTATTACGGAGAGCCTTGATATTACCG
>JAFGRJ010000165.1 GCA_016935235.1 Candidatus Cloacimonadota bacterium | reverse complement strand
CGAATGATATTGATGAGACGGTCAGTGTTTCTTTTAATGATTTCCAGGTAGGGTAACATCTTCTTGTCTGATTCAGCTTCTAAGGTTTCCAGATAACCCTTTATCGATGTCAGCGGTGTACGCAGTTCGTGTGAAACATTGAGGATAAGATCTTTTTTCAGGATCTCCAGTTTCTTGATCTCAGTTATATCGTAGAGGATGAAAAGAATTTCACCAGTAACGCTAAGTATCGATGCACTGCACATGTAGTAGTGTTCTGCGCAGGATATTTCCTTGCGACTGCTGGCGGGTTGTTTGTGGATGCTGTCCACAAAATCATATAATTCCTTACTGCGGATTACGTTCCAGAAATACAGATTTTTCAGATTTTGCTGTTGTACCAGTTTTTCGAAGCTTTCATTGGCAGTACGGATCAATCCCTTGCGATCCTGAATCCAGATTGCTTCCTGGATCGAATCTATCACTGCGTAAAATCCTTCCTTTCTCTTGGTCAGCTTTTGTTCATAAAGCTCAAGTTTCTCAATTATACTGTCCAGATCCTGAAAAACAGGACGGAACAAACGCTGACGAGACTTCTTGGGTCTGGCATAATTACCGCTGGCGATATTTTTAATGATTTTGACAGCTTTTTCCAGAGGGATGAGATATAAACTGCTGTATAAAATTGCCACAAGGCAGGCCAGGACAGCCATGATGGCAATTACGTTAACAAAGTCCAGAAAACTGCTGATGTTGGTAAAGAGAATGAAAATAAGAATTGTGTAAACTGCCAGCAGAATGGTTATGAATATTACAGCGCGTTGAAATAGCTTCATTTTTTACCGTCCAGTTTATATCCAACTCCCCGGACATTCTTTATCAATCCAGCAGCGTTACCTAATTTTTCTCTGAGATTCCTCATATGTACGTCCACAGTCCGGTCCAGGACGATTTTTTCATTTCCCCAGAGAAAATCGAGTATCTGGTTGCGGGAATATACCCAGCCAGGTTTACGGGTCAGTAGTTGCAGTATCCTGAATTCTGTGGATGTAAGTTCGATCTTGTTATTTTCAACTAGTACCTCATATTTCTGGAAATTTATCCTGAGGAGATTGCCAAAGGAGAGGACATCCTTTTCAGTGTCGGCAGTTTTCCGGTGTCTGCGTAATACGGCTTTTACCCGTGCCATCAATTCGCGGGGTGAAAAGGGTTTCACAACATAATCATCAGCCCCGAACTCCAACCCCAGGATACGATCGGTTTCTTCTCCCCGGGCCGTAAGCATGATTACAGGTATTTCAGCCAGCTCAGCATGATTCTTCAGATATTTGCATATCTCGAAACCATCCATATCCGGAAGCATGAGATCAAGGATGATCAGATCAGGATGCCTGGTTTCCAGGAGCTTCAGCAGCGATTCCGCATCTTCACATTTTTCACTATGATATCCTGATTTCTGGAGATTGATGGATACCAGGTCCAGAATATCAGGTTCATCATCAACTATAACCACAAGTTTACGGTTGCGTTCATTCATCTTTCATTTTCTGCTGGATCCTTACCCATTCATCTTTCAGGGTAACGATACGGTTGAATACAGGTTTACCTGTCTGGGAATCTCTGTTATCAAGGCAAAAATAACCTTTCCTTTCAAATTGGAACCTCTGACCGGATTCAGCTTCTGCCAGCGATGGTTCCAGCTTGCATTCCTGCAGAACTCGAAGAGATTCACTGTTGATACAGGAAGTGAAATCATCCACGCCTGCTGGTTCAGCAACAGTGAACAGCTTGTCGTATAATCTTACTTCCGCCTCGATGGCATGTTGGGCAGAAACCCAGTGCAGGGTTGCCTTTACTTTACGACCGTCGGGAGCTGAACCTCCGCGGGTCTGAGGATCATAACTGCAATGCAGGGCAGTTATTGTACCGCTGCTGCAGTCTTTTTCCACATGAAGGCATTTGATGAAATAGGCATACCTCAGTCTGATCTCCCTGCCCGGGGCCAGCCGGTAAAATTTTCCGGGAGGATCTTCCTGAAAATCTTCCTTTTCGATATAGATTACTTTTGAGAATGGTACCTTTCTGGTTCCTGCACTGGCATCCTCTGGATTATTCACCGCATCCATTTCTTCCACCAGGTTGTCCGGGTAGTTGTCTATTATCACCGGTAAAGGTTCCAGGACAGCCATCACGCGGGAAGCAGTCTGATTCAGTTCCTCCCTTATGGTATGCTCGAGCAGGGCATAATCCACCATGCTGTAACGTTTGCTCATGCCGATCCGGTTACAAAAATTCCTGATTGCCGAGGGAGTATAGCCACGACGTCGCAATCCGCACAGGGTGAGCATGCGTGGATCATCCCATCCTGATACTATGCCCAGCTTAACCAGCTCCAGCAGTTTGCGTTTGCTCATCAGGGTGTGGCTTATCTCCAGTCTGGCGAATTCGATCTGTTGCGGATGGTAGATCTCTAATGCATCCAGGATCCAGTCATACAGGGGACGGTTGTTCTCGAATTCTATCGAGCAGAGGGAATGGGTGATTCCCTCGATCGAATCTTCCAGGCAGTGGGCAAAATCGTACATGGGGTAAATGCACCATTTATCGGCAGTTCTGTGATGACGGGCATGCTTGATCCTGTAGAGCAGTGGGTCACGCATCAACATGTTGGCGGCGGACATGTCTATCTTTGCTCTCAGAACATGCTCACCTTCCTGAAATTCCCCAGCCTTCATCCGTGTCAGTAAATCCAGATTTTCAGAGACACTCCTGTTGCGAAAGGGACTTTCATTGCCGGGTTCAGTTACCGTACCGCGATTTTTCCTGATCTCATCCGGAGTCTGGCTGTCCACATAGGCTCTGCCGGATTTAACCAGTTGCACAGCATAGCTGTACATCTGATCAAAATAATCGGAAGCGAAATAGAGGCGGTCCTCCCAGTCGTAGCCCAGCCAGTGTATATCATCCTTGATTGCCTCCACGTATTCGACATCTTCCTTTACAGGGTTGGTATCATCGAATCTTAAGTTACAGAGGCCATTGTACTTCTGTGCTGTGCCAAAATTGAGGACGATGGATTTGGCATGACCTATGTGTAGATAACCATTGGGTTCAGGAGGGAAGCGAGTATGGACTCGACCCTGATATTTTCCAGTAAGAAGATCTTCCTCGATGATGGCTTCGATAAAATTGCCTGTCGTGGTCTCAGCGCTGGTTTCCTTTTCCGTATCAGCAGTATCTTTATTATCCATTTTTTCCCCTTCTAAATATTCAAGGTATCCAAAAATTTATGATAGATTCCGGTCAAGATTAAATGCGGATTGATATTTCCCTCCAGTTTGCGCCGCATTGATTCCATGAAGTCAACCAGTTGGACAGCATTGCTTTCGAAATGGGGATTCTTCCTGTACAGGTTTTCCAGCAGATCGGTATGATCGAGATTGATGATATCTTCCGGCAGTATTTTCAGATAGGTTAGATCACTGATCCAGAGATTGAGGTGAGAAATTATTTCCTGCAGTTTGTTCTGAGACTTGGGGGAGCGGTATTCCTCAGCAAAGCTGAGGAATTTCAAATCATCTTTATCCAGTATTATCCGCAGCAGCTCGATGGTCTTTTCCCGTGATTCCATGGAACCTGTTTGGGCAAGACGCAAGGCTTTTTCCATGCTTCCGCTGGCAATACGAGCGTACATCTTTGCTTCCACATTTTCCAGGAAATGTTTGTTAATCAACTCCTCTTCGATCGTCTTGCTGCTCAGGGGAAGAAAACTAATCCGCTGACAGCGGGAGACGATCGTCGGCAGCAGGGTGCTGGGTTTATCCGTGGTCAGCACTATCACGGCATCCGCGGGAGGCTCTTCCAGGGTTTTCAAAAAAGCGTTGGCTGCCTGATGATTCATCATTTCAGCGTTTTCGATTAAATAGGTTTTGAATTTTCCTTCATGAGGAGTGAGATTGATATGATTCTCCAGTAATCGGATGCGATTGATCCTGATTTCAACATTGCCTGAGAAGAAAAATTCCTTCCAGGGAGTGTTGATCTTATTCATGATAAAGGCGTCATATTCATTCATGCTCTTACTGGAGCCGGACTCCTTATCAGGGGTGATCTCCAGATTGGGTGATGGAAAAAGGTAAAGGAAATCTGGATGGGAGAAACTCTGATATTTCTGGCAGGAAAGGCATTCACCGCATGGTTTCTTGTCCGGGCTCCCCTGGCAGTTCAAAGCCATCAGAAAATACAGGGCAGTGGTGAATTTTCCGATGCCCTCATTTCCCTGGAAGAGATAGCTGTGAGAAATCTTATTACTGCTGATGGCTCTCTGCAAAATATCGATAACTTTTTGCTGACCCCTGATCCTGGAAAACATATTAACCTGCGAATACCTTTTTTATATAAATACTTGCAAACTCAGCAGCTGTGATATCCATGAAGATGATGTCCCAGTATTTTCCTGCCATGTATTTGGCTTCCCTCCTTCTGCCAATGATCTTGAAGCCTGCTTTCTCATAGGTGTGAAGTCCCTTCTCGTTGTAACTGTATACCTCCAGGAGGATATTGTTCATGTTCAGGATATTGAAACCGTAATCCAGTAGCAGACGGATTGCTTCGGTGCCATAACCCCGGTTCCAGTATTTCTTCTCTCCAATGAAAATTCCCAGCTCGGCACTGCGGTTACGTTGATCGATATCAAAAAGACTGCAATTCCCGATCAATTCATCGGTTTCCAGAAGGACAATCGCGAATATCTGATTTCCTTTCTTTATCATCTCTTCCAGGATGATTCTCTCTTTTTCCAGGTTAAGTTGCTGGTTGGCAATGTCCAGATACTGAATTATTTCCATATCGTTGAGCCATTCTGTATACTTGGGAGCATCATCCATGTTTATAGGGGAAAGGTAACATTTATCACCAATCAATTTACGGTAATATTTCATTCTTCACCTCAGGCATTTTTGCAATCTTTTGATGAGGTTATCCCTGCCGATGATCTCGAAAAGTGCTGGCAGATCTGGTCCGTGAGTCTGTCCGATCATGGCCAGACGTAGGGGGAAATAGAGATTTTTCCCCTTCACATTCAGTCTGGTAGTAGTTAGCGCAACGAGTGAGGACAGGTCGGATTCGTTCCAACTCTTCTGCTCCTCGAGCTTTTCCAGCCAGAAGCGGTAAATACTCTGGGAACCAGGTTGTGAAATTATTTCTTCCTGTTCATCATCAAAGTTTAATTCACCGAAGAAACTGTCGTAAACCCCAGGTAGTTCCGACAACAGGGTAACCCTTTCCCGCAACAGCTTGACAGATTGATGCAAAAGTGTATCCTGTATAGCGATACCAGCTGCCTTCAGAAAAGGTTGCGCCCTTGCGACAATATTTTCCAGGGGCAGATTCCTGATGTACCAGCTGTTCATCCACTTGAGTTTTTCCACATCGAATACCGCTCCGGCTTTGGTTATCCTTTTCAGGGAAAATTCCTTCTCCAGCTCGGTCAGGGAATAGAATTCACGGTCACTGCCGGTATGCCATCCCAGCAGTGCCACATAGTTTATCAGGGCTTCCGGCAGATAGCCTTTCTTAAGGAAATCCTCGGCCGAGACATCGCCCTGCCTTTTGCTGAGCTTGCTTTTATCAGGATTGAGCAGAAGGGGCAGATGAGCCAGTCTGGGAGGTGTCCAGCCAAAACAACCGTATAGCAGAAGGTGCTTAGGTACGCTGGATAACCACTCTTCTCCCCGGATGATATGGGAGATCTCCATGAGATGATCATCGACGACATTAGCCAGATGGTAAGTAGGAAATCCATCCGATTTCATCAGGACCTGATCATCAACCATTTCCCAGGGGAAGGTCACTTCCCCCCGGACTATGTCGAAAAAAGTAATGGCACCTTCCTCGGGTACTTTCAACCTGATCACATGCTCCTCCCCGGCTTCCACTCTGGCCCGGGCTTCCCGGGGCTTGATGTTGCGGCACCTTTTATCATACATGGGATGCTGGTTGCGGGAAATTTGCTCTGACCTCATTTTTTCCAGTTCGTCGGGTTTGCAGAAACAATAGTAAG
Source organism: Candidatus Cloacimonadota bacterium (assembly GCA_016935235.1). GTDB lineage: Bacteria > Cloacimonadota > Cloacimonadia > Cloacimonadales > TCS61 > JAFGRJ01. Next base: position 1,527 of record JAFGRJ010000165.1, on the reverse strand, counting down.
CTTTTTCCTCAGCTATTAGTTGTTGCAGATGTTGCCGGTACAGGGGAAGACGCTGCGACTGAAAGTATGGTCCAGATGTACCTTCTTTTCCCGGACCTTCATCAAAATTCAGTCCGACTGCGTTCAGGGTATTCAGGAGATTTTCCACAGCACCGGCTACATAACGACTGCGATCTGTATCTTCTATACGCAGAATGAAACGACCACCGGTTTTCCTGGCATATAGGTAGTTGTAAAGCGCCGTTCTCAGACTTCCTACGTGAAGATACCCCGTCGGGCTGGGAGCGAATCTTACCCTGATCGGTTTCTCCATCAATTTCTCCTTGGTATTTCTCACACTTCTCTAACTTTTTCATTAACTGCCTGATGTCAATTTTTAATTTAACAACGATTATCCAAGTTATCATTTGACAGATTACACCCTATCAACAGCGTAAATCCCTGATATAAAGGAGGAAGTATGAGAAGAACAACATCCCTGGTTTTTGCAGCTTTATGTGGATTGATATTATTAAGCGGATGCTGGGATATCAAGGTCAAACTTACCGTAAAACCGGACGGTAGCGGGACCATCGAGGAAAAGGTCATGCTGGTGGATTTCTTCACAGATTTAGGCGAGGAGGAAAAATCCCGGGTACCCGGCTATGAAGAATCCTATTTTCATGAACGTGCTGCTGATTATGGAGAGGATGTTCAGGTAGTCAAATTTGAAAATTTACAGGAAAATGGGAAATTCGGTTATTTTGCCAGATTCTCTTTTACCGATATCAACCGCGTGAAGGTAGATGAGAATTTCAGCCAGATCATAGATCTTGACTCAGGCTTGATGAAAGCTACCAGCAGTGATTCTGCGAATTATATAAATTTTGTTTATATAAAAGGGAAGAATAATTTACTGACAGTTAGTTTTCCTCACCGGGAGAATGTGCCTGCTCCTGATTCGACAGAAGACATTATTGAGTCCGGTGAGAAAAAAGAGATGTCGGACGAAGAATTTGCAGTTTTAACCTCTTTTTTCGAGGATATGAGTATTTTACTGGATCTGGAGATCAAAGGCAAGATAGTCAGAACAGATGCTTCCTATGTCGAAAAAAATACCATTAAACTCATAGAACTCAATTTCAAGGAAATTCTTGAGGACAAGGAGAAATTCAGGGCTTTGATGGAAATGGAAGCTGCAACTCCTGCTCTCTGGGGAGATTATATCCAGAAAGAGTACCCCGCTATAAAGTATGAACCACAGGATAAAGTTGAAATCGAATTCAAATAATCCTTATTTATCCTGAACCGGCCATCCTTCCTTTATTTCAATTCAGCAGAAGCCAGTAGTTTTTTGCGGATTATGGTCATATTTCCCGTATTTTCCCTGGGTATATTGAAGATCTCGGTCAGAATATCAAAGATTGATGCACCTTCGATCTCCTTGAGGAGCGATATTCCCTTTTTGGCAATTTCGATGTTGTGAATGGTCTTTCTTAGATCGCGGACTCGTTTTTTACCCTTTCTGATGCGGGTGAATAACCATTT
>JAFGRJ010000164.1 GCA_016935235.1 Candidatus Cloacimonadota bacterium | reverse complement strand
TGCCCCGTATTATCTGTGCGGATTCACCGGAACAGCTGCAGGAAACGGTGGATGATACTGTTTTTGCCATCTCCGGGAAAATATCCGAAAGAATAGATGAATGGAATGATATACCCGTTATAAATGCCAGGAAAAACATTATTAAACTGGCAGATCTGACCGAGGAAAAGGTCTTTGCTGTCCTTCCCCTGGCGAATGCAGAGTGCTGCCGGGCTTGTGGATATAGTTGCCAGGAAATGGTAGGGGCTATTCTGGCTGGTAAAATGAACAGAAAAGACTGCCTGCTCCTCAAGAACGAACAGATTGGCATCAAAGTCGATGGGAGACAATTAACCCTGGTTCCTTTCGTTAGAAATCTGTTCACTGCTATTATCAATTCCCTGGTCGGTAATCTGGAGGGAGGGAAAGGTAAAAAAATCGAGATTATTATTGACGAATGACGAACACTGAGCTTTACAATGCTTTCAAATGAAAGCGGAAATTATCATTAATAAAGAAAAAGGTCAGGTCATTAAAATCTGCCGTAGTCACGCTGAATTCAACAAAGAACTCTTCATTTACGAAAAGAAGCCCTCCTTCGCACCCCGACTTCTGGAACATAATCAGAAGAATACTCTCATGCTGGAATATGTCGAAGGGATCCCTCTGACTGATCTGATCCAGCCTGACTTTGCCAGACTCGCCCTGCTTTTCGTCGAATTGCACGAATTGGACCGTAAAGAAGACAAATGTGTCTGCCTGATGGATTCAAATCCCCATAACTTTCTTTTCTGTGAAAAGGAAGTAAAATATTATATTGTCGATTTTTCGGAATGGGATTACGATTATCCCGAAGCGGACCTGATCCACTTTCTGCTTTTCTGGGCTTCTCAGTACCAGGGTGAGAAGTTCCATCGTATCTTCAGAGAATTTCTGCATCATTACCGCATCCACCTTGCTGTAAATCCGATCCAGTGGGAACTGCTGGTCCCCGAAATGATCCTGAGGTTCGACAGCAGAAGGCATGAATATCATAAACTGGAAAAGGTAGTAAATCCGGACGTGCAGTTGAACAGGTCTTTTTTGACCGAACTCTGATTTTTTTATTGACAGTAATTGGCTATTATACCAAATGTGCAACCATTTTAGGAGTGGTTATGAAAAAATTCGATAAGGTTAGATACCAGGCTATGGCGGCTGTCAGCAAGGCACTGGCTCATCCTACCCGCCTCTATATCGTGGAAAATCTCAAAGAAAAATCCTGTAGTGTTGGTGAACTGACTGACATGATCGGTGACGATATTTCCACCGTATCCAAACATCTGCATATTTTAAAACAGAATGGGATAGTAACCGATCAAAAACAGGGCAATCAGGTATTTTACAAACTGCTCTGTCCCTGTGTTCTTAATATTTTCAACTGTGTTCTGGATGTTATTCAAACCAATACTACCACCTCCCTTAATCTACTCAGCAGGACTGGCAGGAATATCAGATGAACTGGAGAAAGGAATGGAAAATCCTGGCAGCCATGACAGGGGTATTCCTGCTGGCTTACTTTTTCCCTGTTGGTTCAGAAAGATTCCAGAATGCCCTGCTGGAATCTTTTCATATGCTCAGGGAATATGCCCGGCTGCATGTTATCCTTTGTTTGATACCAGCTTTATTCATCGCTGGTGCGATCAGTGTTTTCATCAGTCAGGCGGCTGTGATCAAATACCTGGGGGCACAAGCCAAGAAAGTAACAGCCTATGCCGTTGCCTCAGTTTCAGGAGCTATTCTCGCTGTTTGCTCCTGTACAATTTTGCCCCTCTTCAGTGGTATATACAAACGGGGAGCAGGATTGGGACCAGCAACCACTTTTCTCTATTCTGGTCCTGCTATAAATGTACTGGCCATAATACTCACAGCCCGTGTACTGGGATTGGCGATCGGAATAGCACGCGCGCTGGGAGCCATCCTTTTCAGCATCATCATCGGTCTGATCATGGCCTTCCTCTTTCGGAGGGAAGAACAGGAAAAGATACGACAGCAGCCAGCACTACCGCCAACAGCAGTTAAAAGACCTCTGGGGCATGAGATCATCCACTTTGCCCTGATGGTACTCATCCTGATCTTTGCCAACTGGAGCAAACCGGTGTTGGACTCGGGACTGTTCGCGACTATCTACGATGCCAAGTGGATCATCACAGCTGTATTAACTTCTCTTCTGGGAGTTACTCTCCGTATTTTTTTCAGAATGCAAATCTGGAAGATCGCCACCATCACTCTGGCAGTAATAACAGCGCATGTGTCATTCAGGGGAAATACAACGGTAACTTTCGCAACCGGCATCATCGGTCTCTCCTACTTCACCAGTACAGCCAGAGATGATCTGCAGGAATGGTTTACGGCTACATGGGGATTTGCCAAGCAGATCCTGCCCCTACTTTTCATCGGCGTTCTTATTGCCGGGGCACTTCTGGGTCGTCCTGACAGAGAAGGTCTGATCCCATCTGGACTGGTCCAATCCCTGGTGGGGGGAAATTCCATCTGGGCTAACCTTTTCTCCGCCATTGCAGGTGCCTTCATGTATTTTGCCACCCTCACTGAGGTGCCAATTCTGCAGGGTCTGATCGGTAAGGGTATGGGTAAGGGACCAGCACTGGCGTTGCTGCTGGCAGGTCCTGCCCTGTCGCTGCCTAATATGCTGGTTATCCGCAGTGTGATGGGGACAAAGAAAACTTTGATCTTTGTTTTTCTGGTAATAATCATGGCAACAGGATCAGGTATTATTTTCGGTAAGTTTTTCGGTTAGTTGCCCGGTTTGGTTTAAATTAGAATAATTTGAAATATAAGGAGTAGAAATGAAAATCAAAATTCTGGGTACCGGCTGTGCCAAATGCCGCAGGCTGGAGGAGAATGTCCGCTCAGCTATCCAGCAGATTCCCGTCGATGTAGAAGTTGAAAAAATAGAAGACCTGGATGATATAATCAATTATGGAATAATGATTACTCCAGCACTGGTAGTTGACGATGAAGTGATCAGTGTTGGGAATGTTCCCAATGTACCGGAAATACGCAAAATACTTGAAGCAAGAGGAATAAAATGAGGATGTTGCAGGAATTTTTCCCGGAATTCACCAATTTACTGCATGAGATTGATGATCTTTATCTCAGGAATCGGATGATCGATGAGAAGACCTACCAGTTCATCTGTTTTGCCCTGGCCATCAAGAGCCGTTCCCAACCCTGTGTACTGAAGCATTTCCAGGGAGCCCTGAAAGCCGGTGCCACCACCAGGGAACTGACTTACATCCTGGCCCTGGTCATGCGGGAAGCTGCCGGAGCCGATGACTGCTGGACTCATGATGTCCTGGGTGACTGGAAAGAGATCCTGAAAGGAAATGTTAACTGCAATTGTGAGAAATAGAGGATTTGTCCGGATAAAGTTGACTAACCAGTTTGTTCCAAAATTTTCTTCAGATATCCTAGCACTGCCTCGGCATGCCCTTTTGCTCTAACATTGTCCCAGATGGCTGCAATCCTGCCTTCCGGATCGATCAGGAATGTGCTTCTGACAGCTCCCGGAAACTCCCTGCTATGCATATTTTTCATTCTCCAGACACCGTATGATTTCATGACTTCAGAACCGGGATCACTGAGCAGCTCAATATTAAGATTGTGCCTGGTAATGAAATTCCGGTGACTTGCCAGGGAATCTTTGCTAACTCCCAGGATAACCGCGTCCAATATGGCAAATTCATCGACCAGGCAGCTGAAATCCCGGGCTTCCAGCGTACAGCCGGGAGTGTTATCCCTGGGATAGAAATATAATACAATCCATTTCCCCGTGTAATCTCTGAGGGAAGTTGACTTGTCCGGCTGGCTGCTGATCTTGAAATCCGGAGCCTTATCGCCAATTTGAAGTTTCATGTGCGACATCCTCATCTTCACAATTCTGGATTTTTCACCGTCCTATTCAGGCTAATTATTCTGAGAACGAAGTAACCTGAAGGCGGTAATCTTATTAGCGAAAAAAGTTGGAATCAATATCGTGCCAGTTACACTGAGATATTCCAGATCGGCTGCATTGATATTCTGCGCTCTTGTATCCAGCAATTCCAGGATATCGCCATCCGTGTTAACCAGAGCTGTTCTGCCAGCCCAATCCGAGATGAGAAACAAATCCTTATCTATCATCTTCAGACCATCGATCGATCTTCCTGTATTGATTCTCCTGCTGATAT
>JAFGRJ010000029.1 GCA_016935235.1 Candidatus Cloacimonadota bacterium | reverse complement strand
CCTTTCCACCCGTTCCAGCACCTTCCCTGTCTGAATACCATGCGTACCAGAACCCACCTGTAGATTGTAATCAGGTGACGGCAAACCCAGATTCGTGAAAAAAACCCTGTCCATATTCTCAGAATAATGCTGATTACTGTGAATAAGAATAAAACTCCTTTTTCTCTGGGAAAAACTTTGTATCACCGGAGCCAGTTTGATTATTTCAGGCCGAGTGCCGAGTAGAATGGAAATCATTTTCCAGATAACGCCTTTATGTATAGTAACTCAGTTTGCTTGGCAACATTACACCAGTTGAATTCTTTTCGGATTCTGGAAAGACCGTTTCTACCCATTCTTTCCGCTTCTGCCTTTTTGCTTAATAATTTTATAACTGCTTTACTTAAGTTATTTACATCTTCCGATTCCACCAGCAAGCCCGTAATACCGTCCTGGATAGTTTCTACTAAACCTCCCGCCTTGGTTCCGATAACTGGCACACCACAAGCCATAGCTTCAGCTGCAGCTATCCCAAAACCTTCCTCCCGGGAAGGTATAATAAATATATCACATGCATTATAGTAATCTACAAGAACTTTATTTGGTATGTGACCAGTAAAGATTATCCTTTTATCAATACCAAGTTCAGAAACAAGAGTCTTCAGATTTGCCTTTTCTGGTCCATCACCACCTACTATCAAAAATGAATCAGGTACTGCCTTCAAGATATCAGGCATAGCTTTTATCAAAATATCTATACCCTTACGATAATTCAGTGACCTCACCGTAAGAAGTAATTTTGCTTTTTTACCAATATCATGTTTCTTTTTTATCGCATTTCCCCGCAATTTGTCAGGGAAAAATCTATCTGTATCAGTTCCGTTATATATGATTTTAATTTTATGTTCTGGAGCACCGGAATTTACAGCATGTTGTTTGCAGTCGTTACTTATTGCTATTAGGTAGTCAGCCCTGTTAAAAGCACTTCTTAAAAAAGGTCTTATATACCAGAGTCCTGGAACAATGAAACCTGATGCGGGATTATAGTAAACATCTCTGCCATGCATGGTTATCACTAAGGGTATATTTTTTAACTGCTTTATCCAGCCTGCAATATAACCCATAGGAATGGTCCAGTGTGCATGCACTATTTCAATCTTGTTACTTGTCACCAATCTACTCAGGACCTTATAGCCGTTTAATAATGATCTGAGTACAGACAGCCTTGGTTTACTTATATAATCGTTGTCTGCCCTACCAAAAGAAACTGAGTCATAAGACCGATAAGGATATATTCTTATACCTTCAAACTCTTCAATTATCTCATGATTTCTGCATAAAGGTGCAACAACAAATATATCGTGTCCGATTTTCTGTAAACCTTTGGCAAAACCATGCACGAATTCAGCTGCATTATTAGATCCCGGCAAGGGATAAGAATGTGATACAATGGCAATTTTCATTATTCTGGTTCTAAATTCTATTCCCTAGGATTTTTTATCATTTAATTCGTAGATTAATTCATCAACGAAAACCGGAACAGTCCCCAGCTTACCCACTTTGATCCCGGCAGCATGGTTGGCTATATCGGCAGCTTCCACCAGGCTCGCTCCCGAACAGGAGGCCAGGGTTATAGCAGCAGCCACAGTATCACCTGCACCTGATACATCATACACTTCCCTTGCCCGGGTGGGTATTGCCACAGGTTCCTCTCCCAGGGGAAAGACGTAAATCCCCCGGCTGCCTGCTGTCAATATGATCTCTGTCTGCAATTTCTCCTGCAGGTAACGACCCGCCTGCAGAAAATCAGCCACCTTCTCTATTGTGATACCGCTCATTATCCCGGCTTCCTTCTGATTCGGTGTGATCAGGGTCACCCCCCTGTACCAGTCTCTGTGTTTGGGCTTGGGATCGATTATGATCTTGATTTTCTGCCGGGTAACATAGGCTTTGAGTTCAGTTAGAAGTTCACTGGTTATGGAACCCTTAGCATAATCCGATACCACTATGGCATCAACCTGCAGATCAGCCAGAATCCTCAGGAAATCCTTTTCCTGATGGGATTCGATATATGCTGTATCCTCATGATCAATACGCAGTAACTGCTGATTCAACCCGATGATCCTGGTTTTCAGGGTCGTCATTTTCTTTTTGTCAGCCAGCACTCCCCCGGTATCGATCCCTAATTTCCCGCAGGCTTGCAGCAGAATATCCCTGTAGTAATCTTCACCTGTGATCCCGAAAAGGTAGGGATAACCGCCCAGTGACTTAATATTGGCTGCCACGTTGGCTGCGCCACCTGGCATGTACTTCTCTTCCTCAACCTGTACTACCGGTACCGGTGCCTCCGGTGATATTCTCTCAACTTTCCCGTACACAAATTTATCAAGAATAACATCACCAAACACGGCAATTTTCTTGCTGGCAAACCGGGAAATGATTGTTTGATAGGTCATCACCATGTACTCCATTTCTTTATATTCAAGGAAATTATACAACTGGATACAGCTTCGCTCTCTGACTTACATAGTAAGTATAGTATTTTATTTAATGATTTTATCATCATATATTGTGTCAATGTTTTTATAAAGCTAATTTACAGAATTTCTTGATATGAAAAATTTCACTTCCGTTAACCTCATGACATGGTCTCCTGTACTTTTCTCTTCCTGAAACCTCTTATATCTTATTATAAAACTTGTTGACATATTTGCTTTCAGAAAGGTAAATGCTTCCGGTGATGTTTGCCCTGAGAAGCTGTAAGTCAAGGAGTGATGATGAAAAACAAACCACAGGTTAAGAAAAACAGCCCTATCTTAACGAGCCTGATCAATGCCCTCTTCGATATTATAAAACATTTTATCAAAGATCTGGAAAATATCCGCAAGGTCAAAAAGATAGACCGTTTCAGCGAGGAATTCTCCACCCTGGAACATCTGATGTTAAAACTGGAAAAGAAAATGGACGAAAACAGATATCAGATTGATGATCTCAAGACCAGGATCCTGTGGGGCAACATTGTGATAATTGTCTTACTCCTGCTTAATCTATTTCATATAATCAGATAGTAATGAAACATATAATTTCTTGCAGGCAGTGGTATTAACTACTGCCTTTTTTTATAAGCACCCGCCGATACGAATTGCTGAAGGAAAAATAAACGTGAATAGTATCTTGAGGTAACATATCCTCAACTATTTCAGGCCATTCAATGATGGTTATCCTATCCGGTACGTTTTCGATGAATCCAAGTTCCAGGGCTTCTTCCATACGCTCCAGACGGTACAGGTCAACATGAGAGATGTCGTATCTGCCCCGATATTCATTGATCAGAACAAAACTGGGACTGCTCACATATTCGCTTACTCCCAGGACCTGGCATAATGCCTTGGTGAAATAGGTCTTGCCACTGCCCAGTTCTCCATGCAACGCCAGTACAGTTCCAGGTTTTAATTCCTCAGCGATTTCCTCCGCCAGTCGCATGGTATCAGTAAGCGACCTGAGAAGTCTCGGGGACATCATGGTACTTTTATCTTCCGTGGGAGTATTATCCTTTACTGCGGCATATGGCCAGTGGCAGGATCATTTCCTCCATGGAAATGCCACCATGCTGGAAAGTACCGTTGTACTGTTTCATATATTGATGGAAGGAATTGGGATAGACAAAGAAATAATCTTCCTTGGCAAAAGCGAAATTATCAATTATACTTCTCTTGGGTAATCCGTATTCCTCAGGATCCTTGGCAAGCAGGGAATTCTTGCCATTGCTGCTTAAATTGCGTCCCTGTTTGTATCTTATAGTTGATGTGGTATCCTTGTCACCCACCACCTGACTCGCCCTGTTTACCCTGATAGAACCGTGATCAGTAGTGAAAATGACCGTGGCGTTCTGTTTGGCAATTTTAAGCAGGGTGTCATAAAGAGTGGAATGCAGAAACCAGTGCTTGGTAAAGGCTCTTAAAGCTTCCTCATCGGGTATTGTTTCCTTCAGAATCTGATTCTTGGAACGGTGATGAGCCAGCAGATCAAGGAAATTATAAACCAGTATAAGCAGACCCTCGCTGTCCCAGCTGTCTATTTTACGCAGAACATAATTGCCTTCTTCTACGGTGAATATCTTGATGTATTTGCTTTTATCAAGCTCGTATCCCAGATCCTTGATATGAGCTTCCAGAAGCTGGTGTTCATTGCGGTTACGGCTGTTGTCCAGATCAGTGGTACTCGACCAGTATTCCGGGAAACTGCGGGCGATGTCCACCGGCAGTAGACCGCTGAAGATGGCGTTGCGGGAATAGGGTGTGGCGGTTGGTAGAATGGAATAATACAAGTGCAGTTCAATATCAAAAAGCTCCTGCAGGAAAGGTTCCAGAGCATTATACTGGTCAAGACGCATACAATCCAGAACAACGAAATAGACAGGATTATCCCGTTTTAACTCGGGGATCAGATATTCTGAGATCAGATCAAAGGACATCACAGGTCTCTCATCGCTTTTCAACCAGTCTTTATATACCCGGGAGATATAATTGGAAAATTCAGTATTGCAGTTCATTTTTTCCAGAAAATGCATCTGGGACAGAGCAGGATCATTGCTGGCATCTATGGTCAGATCCCAGCGGCAGATCTCATTGTATATTTCCTGCCACTGTTTCCAGTCCGGTTCCATCATCAAAGCCTGGTTCAATCTGGAGGAAAACTTGGCGTAATCCTCACCTATCTTGTTCTTTCTGATTTCGTCAGCTTGAAAAATCTTCTTGATCGCCAGAATAATCTGATTCGGATTCACCGGTTTAATGAGATAGTCAGATATCTGACTGGCAATGGCATCCTCCATCAAGCCTTCTTCCTCACTCTTGGTCACCATGACAACAGGCAGGGACGAGTTTATCCGGTTGATCTCCCTCAGAGTGCTTAAACCATCCATTCCGGGCATCATCTCATCCAGCAGGATCAGGTCAAACTTCCCCTCCAGCACCATTGATATCGCGTCTGCCCCATTAGTAGCTGTCTTTACCTGATAACCCTTGTCTGTCAGAAACATTATGAAAGGTTTCAGGTTTTCAACTTCATCATCTACCCATAATATTCTTAATTGTTCCATATCTTATTTATTTCCTTCATTTTCTATGGGATAATAAACATTCTCCTGAGCAGGAAAACTGCCCGACCTGACATCCATGATAAATGATTGCAGATTCTCAGTGATCCTTTCATGCAAATTTCCGTAGACCTTGACAAATTTCGGTCTGATGTCAGCCAGTCCCAGTAGGTCATGGTAGACGAGTACCTGCCCATCGGTGAACCGACCTGCTCCGATACCGATCGTAGGTATATCCAGTTTTTCCGTGATTTCCTTGCCAAGCTTTTCCGGAATGCCTTCCAGAACCAGCAGGAAAGCTCCAGCATCCTGAATCGCCAGAGCCTGTGCTAGAATTTCCCGGTAACTTCTGTCAGTTGTCCCCTGAACTCGGTAACCTCCCAGAGAGTTGATGGATTGAGGTGTAAGCCCCAGGTGTGCTACCACTGGGATCTCGATATCCCTGATAGCTCTTATCGCTTCCAGACGACTCTCCTTTCCGCCTTCCAGCTTTACGGCATTAGCCCCACCCTCAACCAGCAGACGGGCTGCGTTCCTTTTTGTGCTTATGAGATCCAGGTGATAAGAAAGATAGGGCATATCTGCCACTATGAAGGTGTCACCTGCTCCCCGGCGGGCTGCCCGGGTATGATGAATTATGTCTGCCAGAGTAACTTTGATCGTATCAGTATAACCAAGTACTACCATGCCCAGGCTGTCCCCCACCAGAATCATATCAGCCCCAGCTTCTTGGACAAATTTCGCCGCAGGGTAGTCATAAGCAGTAATCATGACTATTTTTTTTCTTTCCTGCTTCATCCGCAAATAAGTCTGGATATTCTGCATATTATCTCCACTGCAGAGCAATCAAGTCCGCGTTGCTTTATTCCTTGAGCAACGAAGGTAACTGGGCATAACGTTCTGCTTCACTGTATACACATCCACAGTACTGTTGCCTGTACATGTTCATTTCCTGAGATATCCTTATACCTTCTTTCCATAATTGCCGGAAATCCTGGTAATGAAATGGGATATTATACTGACTGCTCAATGATTCAGCTATTGCGATGATCCTGTCATGTTTCTGATATTTACTGTACAGCAGGGTAGTGGTAAAGTAATCATACTTACCCCGGGCTGCTATCTGGGCTGTATATTTCAATCTGGCATGATAGCAGTTTTCACAGCGATTCCTTTCCCGATACACAGCATTCCTCAGGAATTCCTCCAGGTCATAATCATCTTTGTAAATAACCCTGATCTCGTTACTGGATGCAAAATCTATCAGAGCCTGTAAACGTTTCCTGTATTCCAGGTAGGGATGAATGTTATGATTATACCAGAAACCGTGAACCTCCAGACCCTGATCTCTCAGGTTAAAATAAGGCGCCGTAAAGCACGGCGCACAGCAGACATGAACCAGAATCTTGGGAGGTGACATCTCAGAATTCTTTCAGGAGATTGGCCGCAATTATCGAGCGTTGAATCTGATTCGTCCCTTCATATATCTGGGTTATTTTGGCATCCCGCATCATCTTTTCCACCGGATATTCCTTCATGTAACCGTAACCACCCAGGATTTGTACAGCATCGGTTGTAACCTGCATAGCCACATCCGAAGCAAACACCTTACACATAGCTGATTCCTTGGCATATCTTTTTACACCTTCATCTATCATACGGGCTGTTGCGAAAACCAGAGCTCTGGCAGCCTCGATCTGGATAGCCATATCGGCAAGCATGAACTGGATTGCCTGAAATGATGAGATGGGTTTCCCGAACTGATGTCTTTCCTTGGTATACCGGGCAGCTTCCTCATATGCTCCCTGAGCAATCCCGATCGCCTGTGCTCCCACCATGGGACGTGATTTATCGAAGGTTTTCATGGCTACCATGAAACCAGTACCCTCTTTACCGATCAGGTTCTCCCTGGGGATGACACAGTTATCAAAAATCAACTCGCGGGTGGCGGATGCCCTGATTCCCATCTTGTTCTCTTTCTTGCCGAAACTGAATCCTGCAGTACCCTTCTCTACGATAAAACAGGAAGCGCCCCTGGCTCCCTTGCTTTTATCGGTTAGGGCAAATACTGTATAGAGGTCGGCTTCGCCACCATTGGTGATCCACTGCTTGGTCCCGTTCAAGATAAAGTGATCACCTTCCGGAACGGCAGTTGTCTCGATACCACCGGCATCAGAACCAGCATTTGCCTCTGTCAGAGCAAAAGCCGCCAGTTTGTTTCCGGCTGCAATATCGGGTAAGTACTTCTGCTTCTGCTCTTCTGACCCGGAGATCAGGATGGGATACATCCCCAGACCGGTAGCGCCAAAAGCCAGGCTTATCCCGGCACATACACGACTCAACTCTTCCGTTACAATGGCGAGATCAACCACTTTGCCGCTTATGCCATCATACTCTTCCGGCACCAGAACGGCAAACAAATCGGTCTGTTTGAATACTTCTACTATTTCCCGGGGGAATTCATTTTCCTCATCATATTTGGCACGAACGGGTTTGATCTTCTCTTCTGCGACCTTGCGGGTAATTTCCCTGATTTCCAGCTGATCCTCAGTTAAAAAATAATCCATCCGACCTCCAGTGAACATCTTTGCTGATTTTAAAACCCTGAAATACCTTATTTAGTCAAGATAAAAAGATATAACCAGTTAACATTAGGGCTGCAGGTAGAAAAGATATTTATGCAGTTAAAAAAATCACAACAGGTTCATGGGATCAACATCAATATTAACCCTTACTCTGTTGCTCAGCTTCAGATTCTCCTCGATGAGAGCACAGGTATGTGAAACCAGCGAGCTGAGCCTGCTTTTGATAATGATATGATACCTGTAGCGCCTGTTCAATTTAACCAGGGGAGTGGGTACCGGTCCCAGAATCACCACTTCTTCATCTGTCTGCTGCCGGATCTTCCGGATCAACCTGCCCAACCTGTCCATCTCCTTGAGTAGCAGTTCCTGATATTCACTGCTGAAAATTAACCTGGTTATGCGGAAATAGGGAGGATAGAATAACCTTTCCCGGTATTGCAGTTCTTCCCTGGCAAAGGACTCAAAATCCTGGTTGATGGCATGCCTGATGGCATAATGTTCTGGAACATAGGTCTGGATTAATACGGTTCCCGCTTTTGTACTGCGTCCGGATCGACCCGCTACCTGCGTGAGTAACTGAAAGGTGCGCTCAGCTGCCCTGAAATCAGGGATATTCAGGCTTACATCTGCGGAAACCACTCCCACCAGGGTAACACCCGGAAAATCCAGACCTTTGGCTATCATCTGCGTTCCCAGCAGGATGTCTATTCTGCCTGATCGCATGCTCTCAAACATGTAATCATAACTCTTCTTGCTTATGGCAATATCCGAATCCATCCTCAGGATACGGGCTTCCGGGAAGAGCAGTTTCAACTGCTTCTCAATCTGCTGGGTACCGGGAGCCCCAAATCGGAAAAGGTAACTGTTACAGGCAGGACATTTACGGGGAAGATCCCTGGTATAGCCGCAATAGTGGCAGACCAGTTTCGCATTACTGCTATGAAAATTTAGGCTGATATCGCAACGGGGGCATTCTAGCAATTTACCACAGCTCAGACATTGCACAAAGGAAGAATGACCCCTTCTATTCTGGAGAAGGATAACCTGTTCTTTCCGATCAAGTCTCTCCTCTATCTCCCGGATCAGGATGCCGGAGAAGCTTCCGGTGAGATCGGTCTCCTTTCTCATGTCTATTACAGCAACCTGTGGTAATTTCAGGTCAAAAGGGCGGGACATCAGTTTCTGCAAATGATATTTACCATTGGCAGCATTTAACCAGCTTTCCAATGACGGGGTTGCGCTGCCCAGGATTACACCTGCTTTTTCCCTCATTCCCCTTACCACGGCCAGATCACGAGCCTGATAACGGGGAGACTGCTCCTGTTTGTAGGTATTTTCATGTTCCTCGTCGATCAGGATAATCCCGGGATCGACCAGAGGTGCAAAAATTGCGCTTCTGACCCCAATAACTATCTTTTTCTCTCCCGATCTGATCAGTTTCCATTGTTTCCAGCGATCCCGGGCATTCAATTTACTGTGCAAGATCGCAACCTGATGCCCGAATTCACTGTAAAACCTGCTTACCATCTGGGGTGTCAGCGATATTTCCGGAACCAGAAGAAGTGCTGATTTTCCCTCATGCAAATATCGCCTGATCACCTGTATGTATATTTCTGTCTTGCCACTGCCTGTGACCCCGTAAAGCAGGATCGGCATCGGAGTATCGGCCTTAAATATTTCCCATATCCCGGTCAGTATCTCCTGCTGTTCTGATGTAAGCTGGATCGACTTTTTCTCCTCCGGGATTATATCCTCGACCATGTCGGATAAAGAAATTTCGCGTTTAAAAAGGCGTATATAACCTTTCTTTTCCAGAGATCTGATAACCGACCGTGAAACCAGTTCCACTGTATCAGACAGGCTCACGGGAGAATTCTTATCTTTCAGGTAACGGTAGATGATTTCCTGTTTCACGGTAAGATTTTCCGGTTGTTTATTTACCTGCCACTCCAGCATATGAACCGTTTTTTTCCTGATGATCCTGTCACTGGTCCTTTCAATTTCCACTATCCCTTTATCTTCAAGGCTTTCCAGCAGGCCATGCATTCTTCCCCCGCTTATCTGCTTCTTCAGGTGTCGCAATTCGATCCAAGCGGTTTGTGGAATAATGGAAAGGAGCCTTTTTTCATCTTGAGAGCATTTTACATTATCATTACCGGTCCTGCGTACCTTCTGGACGATCCTGACATTGAAGGCTGCGGGTAACAT
>JAFGRJ010000163.1 GCA_016935235.1 Candidatus Cloacimonadota bacterium | reverse complement strand
TATTTCAGGCGATGCCAGGGAATAGTTGTTGTTATAATCAACCGCCTGTAACCGGAAGAAGTAGTGCTGATTCCCGCTGAGATTCTGCACGGTAACCATGTTGGCCCTCTGGCTGGCCAGGATCGAGTAGTCTACGCGGTCAATAACCGTATATTCAGTCGGGATGTCCGATCCTGTAGTATACAATATTTCATAGGTATTGAAATCAAAGGAGGAGATGAATTCCCATCCCAGACTGATAGTATCATAGCCCTGAGCAAGGAAGGTGAAGTTCTGGGGTTCTGCCGGGATCAAGCTGTCGTCCAGCTCAAATACCGTTGGCAAAACGCTGAGTAAGGCAGCTGTCCAGCCATTATAGTATTGCAGCACCAGGGTGAACAGGTTATCCATATCAAAGGTACCGCTATCGGGATCGTAAGCGTAGAACCATTTCCAGTTTTCTTCGGTCTGAGCATAGCTTTCGGGCAGTTCATCCATTTCGATGTGGAAAAATGGTTCAAAAACATCATAACGGTTCCAATTCTGGAAGGAATAGAGCATCTGCTGATTCTGGGAATACCCGGGTAGATCGACATCATTATTCACTGCATAAGTGGTATCACCGTCACTGAAAGTAAATTCATAGAGATTATAATTAACTGCATAATAATCATTAAGATAAACAGGCTGGTTATTCCCCACGGTGTTGGCAGGAAGCATCAGGTGATTGCTGGCATTGATGATATCTATCTTCAGATCAGAGAGATCGCGGATTGGCAGGTTGGGGCATCCCTTACTGTATCCGGCTGAGATCTGGCAGTTGGCATAGCCGTCATGTCTGTTCCAGTCGTAACTGTGGATCTGGGCGGAAAATTCGCGGCAGCCCCAGTCAGCACGGATCCGGTCACAGAAATAATTGTAGGGGATATTAAAGGGATGATCCTCATTGCGGGAAGGGTCGCTGAGGGATTTGCTGTTGCTGTAGGTACCGTTTTCGGTCCACTTCACTTCGCGTCCGGCCCCGGCAATAAGCAGGTACCGGGCATTCCATTCCTGGAAGCAGTGACAGGCCATGGCACTGGTCAGATAGTCGTCATTGGGATGTGGCGCGGTGATTATAACCGGTAGAGGGGAGGAGGGGTTGTAGACAAAAAGGCCCCAGCCATAGTCGAAGGCTCCGTTCTCATCGTCGGCGGTGATATCGGGAGTACCATTATCATCGTAATACTCATAATTGGGATATTCGCGGAGCAGGTAATAGGTCCGCCCCGTATCGGTATCCTGGAATTCGACCACCTGATAGGGGATGCCGTAATAATCCAGGTAGAAGTCCGTATCATCATAGTTTTCATTATTGAAGAAGGTCAGCACAATTTCCCACTGGGCGGTTTCCATCTCATCAGGTTCGTAGAAATCGCCGAAGCCATTGGTCTGGCGATCGTAAGGCGCATAGACATTATAACCTTCATCGGCAATACCTTCGGCGATATGGCTGATCCAGTTATCATATTCACATGAGGCTGCCTGATTGTAAAGGAAGCCCTGGAAGGAATCCTCTTCAACCAGGATAGCAGGGAGCAGCGATATGGAGATCGATAATATCAGCAGAACAGAGTTTTTTATCAATCCTTCCTCCAAATTTGCTTTCTTTTTTTAAAAAACATCGGGAAAGAAATCCGTCAATCTATATTTCAGCTCCTTTTTTTTATGGTATTGTCATTCTTCATTCTGTGTTTGTGAGAAAAACATTGACAGGTTTTCGCTGACATTACACTCAATGACTACCCGCTCATTGAAATCTGAAAATAATGAGGGGGGAGAGCAAGAAATTAATATTGACAATAATAATTCGAAAGGAAGTTTTGATAAATTTATATAAATACGGCTTATATAAATTGCCTGAAAAAAGGAGAAATTTATGGGACCAGACTATCACAAGACAGGCTTATACCTGCTTTTGATGGTTTTCAGCTTTCTTCTTCTACCAATCAGTCTTTACCCTGCAGTGGATGATGCCCAATTTATTGTAGAAAATCTGCAGGTGAACGACATCCCCTATGATGATGGTTCGGGGCTGGTAATTAGCTGGAAACCACTGTCCAAGGAAAAAAGGATAATCGAATACAGGATTTACCGTGGCATCACCCCCGATTCTCTTTTCTTCATTGGCAGGATAGACGTTAATGTGAAGACAGGTGTACCTGGTGAGAAGATGTATTTCTATGACACAGATTTCAATTACTTCATGGATGTGCAGTCCTTTGCCAGGATACGTCATGAGAAACAGCAACCCCCAGGCAGCCCCTTATATCGACGTTATCCGCGTGATGCCAGGATTACCGGTCCTCAACTGGCACATTACGATATTCTGGGAGTTATCGATGAGAAAGATTTTTACTACAGGAACCGCAAATTTGAAGTGGTGACGGAAGAGGATACCACGGTGTATGCCGGGTTGAAGGTACGAAATTTCGAACAGTTAGCCAAGAAACTGATACCGGATCATGAATATTATTATACAGTTCTGGCAGTGAATGAAGCGAGGAAGTATTTTCCCCACTGTGAACCAGCTATGGGTATTCCCCGGGAAAATTCTCCGGAACCGACCAAGGAATTCTATGCCGTTTTTGTGGAAGACATCAATCGTCTGCAGTTCGAATGGTCTCTGCCCACTTTCACCGATGATCACTATTACCACAGGGTTTACATGATAGAAAAGGGTGATCTGGAGAAGTTCAGGGATTATGTGGCAGAGAGAAAGCTTCTGGAGGAAAATACTCTGGCAGTTAAGATTGATACGACTCTGGCGGTGCTGGCCCCTGTGCAGGAGAATCCGGCTACTCTGATATTTCAGCGCTATTCAGCATATCCTTATACACCTGCCAAGACCTGTTACATCGATATCCAGGATGGAAGAATAACCCGGGAGAAACCTTATCCCAACGTTTTCACAGGGGAAGATACGGCAGTCG
This sequence comes from Candidatus Cloacimonadota bacterium, assembly GCA_016935235.1. Classification (GTDB taxonomy): domain Bacteria; phylum Cloacimonadota; class Cloacimonadia; order Cloacimonadales; family TCS61; genus JAFGRJ01. The sequence goes on along the minus strand of JAFGRJ010000163.1, from coordinate 4,028 downwards.
ACGTGGCAATAGATACTGCTAATATTGGAGATTATTATTTTGTCTTTTCCCTTTATGATGCGGCGCGTTATGAAACTTTCTCCGAGCCCGGCCAGGTTGATGTCATTTCTTCTTCCGCTCTCCCGGTTGTACCTCAGTTTTCAGTAGTGGATGGCGAGAATGACAAGGGTGATTATAACACCATTCGCTGGGGAAAACCGGTTGTCTTCCTCACCAATTCCAATTACCTGAATGAAAGCAAGACCAGGCTGCTGGTAAATTATGAAGCCAACACCAACAAGAACTACAAGATCAGAAACATTTATTTCCATGTCTACGACGATGATAACAACCTTATAGCCAGGATAAACGAATTCTACCTGGACAGCAAGATCACTCTCAAGATACCTCCCGATACACAAAGTCTCCATTTTGAGATGACCTTCAGATGCAACAACGAGTTGGGTGACGACTATGTCCTGAAACAGAGCCTGAGCTATGACGATATCAGCAAATCATTGTCCCCCGGCAACATAACCCTGGGTGACGAAAATCTTAAGGAATATGAGTATTACATATATAAACTGAATTATTTCGATGAGGAATTCCGGCTGTCCAAAAAATTACAGGGTACTCAGCGGGAGCTGGATGATAATATCAGATATGAGAACTATCATTTCAAGCTGGTTAAAAATTACGATGCCGACAAACAGCTTTATCTGGTAACACCTTCTTTCAGTGTTCGGATAGACGATGAGCACGAGGACATGATCGGATCCAATTTATACCCCGAGGAAGTGGAAAAATCCAGGATTGAGTACCAGAAGGAAATTGATAAATACCAGGCCAGTCTGGACACCCTGGTAACCGAGGATGAGATCAGGAATGCTGAATCTGCCATTGAATATTATACCAAACGGATCGAGGAAATGGAGAGTCATCCCATTCTGCAGCAAGCTGCCAGTTACCAGAATGCTCATCAACGCATCAAATTCCTGGATAAATCACGTCACATTGCCAAGAACTCCTTCGCCTACAAAATAGTAAAAAGCGATGGCAAAGGTCACTTCACCGAAACTCCTGTATACAGTATCGAAGATAATAAACCTGAAGATGGCAGTCCCTACCTGATCTCCTATAACAATTTCGGGACTATCCATTTCTTCCCCCGTTCGGACTGGTTTAAGACCACAATGCTTCCAGCCCTGATAGCTTCTTTCGTTTTTGGTGTCCTGGTATTTTTCCTGATCAAGAAAGCCAAGCAGGGTCATGACCTGTTCATCAGATCGATTGCCGGTATGCAGGAGATTGACAACGCCATTGGCAGGGCAACCGAGATGGGTAAGCCAATCCTGTTCGTACCTGGTCTTTCCGGCATCAGTGATGTAGCCACTCTGGCGGGTCTGGCCATCCTGGGTCGAGTAGCCAAGAAAGCTGCCGAGTACGATACCAAGATCCTGGTTCCCATACGTGATTATATCGTATTGCCCATCGCTCAGGAGATAGTGAAGGAAGCCCATTATGAAGCTGGACGTCCCGATACCTATGATCGCAACAGTGTATTTTTCATCACGACCGAGCAATTCGCTTTTGTGGCAGGTGTCAATGGAATCATGATCCGAGAGAAAACAGCCACCAACTTCTACATGGGTATGTTCTGGGCCGAAGCTCTGCTTATGACAGAGACTGGCAGCAGTACCGGTGCTATCCAGATATCGGGAACAGATGCAGTGACCCAGATTCCTTTCTTTATTACCACCTGTGATTATACCCTGATCGGCGAGGAATTATATGCCGCTTCCGCCTATCTGGCGCGGGAACCTTTACAACTGGGAACTCTGAAAGCGGTAGACTATTTCAAATTGCTGATTCTGATTTTCGTGATCTCGGGTACTATCCTTTCAACCGTTCACCTCACATTCCTGATCAATGCTTTCCCCGAGAAATAGGAGGATAGATGAAAAGACAAATACCATTGATAATTGTAATAGGGCTCGGATTTCTGTTTGCAGCACACACTTTCATACCGCACAAGATATCCAACGATTTCTATGAATGGTGGCAGACCTGGTCAAAGGCCATCTCCCCCTTTGCTGTAATGCTGGGTGTGATGAGCCTTTTCATGGTTCACACCACCAAGATATCCCGCAGAGTGCCGAACTGGCAATACAGCGCCATCACATTGATAGCTCTTGTTTTCACCTCTTTCTCCGGTTTCATGTGGGGCACGCAGGAAGGAACTCCCTTCATGTGGTTATTTAAGAATGTGCAGATGCCCATGGGTGCGACCATGTTTTCCCTGCTGGCGTTCCACATTGCCTCAGCAGCATATAAAGCTTTCCGGGCCCGTTCCGCGGAAGCCACCGTCCTCCTGATTGCTGCTACCATCGTGATGCTGGGACAGGTGCCTTTAGGTGCCCAGATATCAAAATGGATCCCGGAAGCATCAAAATGGATTCTCAATGTACCCAACCTGGCAGCCAAGCGTGCCATTGCGCTGGGAGTAGGCCTGGGAATGACAGCCACCTCTCTTAAAATCCTGCTGGGAATTGAGAGGACTTATCTGGGAGGAGGTGACTAATATGAAAAAGAACTTCTTCGACCTGATGCAGTCCCTGGACAGGCGCTGGATTTACCTGATGGTGGCTCTGGCAATTGTCATGCCTCTTATCATACCTTTCAATTCAAAGACTTATGTAACGGAACCAACGGAAAACGTATACAAAAAAATTGATTCTTTCAGTGGCAGAAAGGATCGTGCCATCCTCATGTGTTTTTCCCATGATGCCTCCACGATGGCAGAGCTCTTTCCCATGGAAGTAGCCATACTGCGCCACTGCTTCGAAAAGAAGGTACAGGTTCTTACCATCTGTTTCATGCCCCAGGCAAAACCACTCATGGATTATGCCATCAACACTGCCAAGGAAGATTATAATGTGCAATCCGGGGTGGATTATCTCAGTTTTGGCTACAAACCCTGGAGCCTGTTTTTACCCATCCTGCTTGGCATGGGTGATGACATTGGCAAAGCGGTGGAAACTGATGATCAGGGCAGAAAAGTGGAAAATCTGCCGATCATGAAAGAGATCAGCAATTATAATGAGATGAATCTGGTTATAGATTTCGCCGCCTCTGCAGCAGTCTATTCCTGGATCATCTATGCCCGGGCAAGATTCGGTGCCAATGTGGCTGCCGGCATCACGGCTGTGATGGCTGCCGACAATTACCCCTATCTGCAGAGTGGTCAGTTAGTAGGCATGCTCAGCGGTCTGAAGGGAGCTGCGGAATATGAGAAACTGGTAGATGTGTTTGCCACTCATAGAGATGAATACGGCAATCCTGATCCCCGGGAATTCAGCAAAGAAGTGATCAAATCAACCTGGATCAAGCTTTCTGATATTGAGAACAGAAAATACAAGACAGCCCGGATCGGAATGAACGCTCAGACCGTGGCTCATGTAATGATCATCATTTTCATTATACTCGGCAATATCGGTTATTTCGTGAGCCGCAAGAAGAAAAAAGCATCTTAAAAGGCTGGGAGGAATCATGTCATTCGAAGCAATAAGTAATTTTGTCGCCGCCATTCTGACCTTGTGTATTTTTTCTTTCCTCTACAAGGACAACCCATTCTATAAATTTGCCGAGGCTCTGTTCATAGGTGTTTCGATGGGTTATGCCATTCCCCTGGTCTATGAAAACGCTTTTATACCCTTCGTTTACACCCCGATTTTTGTAGAGCACAAATTTCTTATCATTCTACCATCCATAATCGGTGCTCTCTATATTTTCCGTTTTACCAAGAACCTGAGCTGGCTTTCGCGCTATCCCATTGTCTTCTCCATGGCAATCGTCGGTATGGGAGTGCCCATGTCTATTCATGGCTCAGTACTGGTTCAGATGAGAAGTGCCATGTTGCCCCTGGATAATATAAACACCATTCTGATTTTTATCGGGACTATAGCCATTCTGATGTATTTCTTCTTTTCCAAGGAACACAAAGGATTCTACGGAAAGATTACCAACATCGGAGTATGGTTTATGATGAT
>JAFGRJ010000162.1 GCA_016935235.1 Candidatus Cloacimonadota bacterium | reverse complement strand
TGATGGCAACATCGAGGAACAGGCTATTTTGGATTTTGAAGAAATTTTCGGGTACACTAAAGGTCAGATCAGAAACGGGGCAACTCACCATTATATCGATCCTCCCAATAATTTTCTCCCAGTAGATAATGTTACTTGGGTAGATCAGGTCGATGAAAATGAATCAAATATTACCAGTGATACCTGGGCCGGTTCCGGACTCTTCATAATCGATGGAGACCTAAAAATCACCGGCGGTTTTTTCTACGGTATTTTATGGGTAACAGGAAAATTAACCATTACAGCAGGAAATCCTCATATCGAGGGGGCTATTTTTGTTGAAGGTGTCTCGGAAATCGATAAAACCAAGATAACCGGTAATCCCATCATTAATTTCAACTCGGATGCGGTTACGCAGTCCTTTAAACTTTACCTGGCCAGTGCAGATCTGGTAGAAGTACTGAGCTGGTTCGAATAAAGGTTCTATAGGACGTTATTATCTAACCAGCGGAAAATTCTATCTCCGAAACGTAAACCTGTTGTTACTGTAAGCATAATAATAAATCCAAGAATAAAATAGCGCAGCAAGAATATCATCTGAAGATCCAATTTCAATATGATATGAAACAATAAGTTCAGAATAAGAAAAAATAGAGCATACGTCACCGCGACTAGAATATTACTGAATAATTTTTCCTTCCTTTTCAACCAGAAAAAATAAAGTACACTGGCCTGGATCGAGAACAATAAAAGGATGTATAGAATCAAAAATGTAAAATTCTTAAGTTGATGATGGATTACAGTATCCTGCAACAGAAAGATAAAGGGAACTGTTAAAATGATAACTGCCAGAATGAGGATGGCGATTTTCCGGCTGGAGCTGCAGAATAGAAATAAACTGCCACTGAATGCATGTATCAGAAAGAGGAATCCCAGATCCCCGGAACGGAAAAGATCATAACCCAGTATTGCTGTGACGAGTAGGGCAAAAAGAACTGTGGTAAACAGCAGGATTATCAGGTAGAGTAGACCTTTCATATTCTTCAGAATTTTATGCCCAGGTCCTTGATCTTGCGGGAAAGATTGCTGACCTGCAATCCCAGATTCTCTGCCGTTTTGGACAGATTACCATCGAACATTTTTAGCTGAGTGGCGAGATACCGCGTCTCGAATTCTTTCTTCTTTTCCTTGAAGCTGCGGGTTTGATTCCAGAAATCGGTCTCCTGTACTGATGATAAACGTATTTCGTAAATATCGGCGCATTTTATCTCAATTTTATCGGACAGAATATAGATGCGCTCGATAAGGTTTTTCAGCTCCCTGACATTTCCCTTGAACTGCCAGGACTGCAATTCGGTGATGGTTGCGGGTGGAAAGGTTTTCAGCGGAGTCTTCAGTTCCCGGGAGTATATTCTAGAGTAGTGATCAACCAGATCTGCAATATCCTCCGGATGTTCCCGTAGAGGAGGGGAGATGATGGGGATGACGTTGAGACGATAATAGAGGTCTTCCCGGAACAGACCTTGTTCCACGAGTTGTTCCAGGTTCTTGTGGGTGGCAGCAATTATCCTGGTATTGATCTTTTTAGTTTTGTTACTGCCAACTCTTTCGAATTCACCTTCCTGAATGACCCGCAGGATCTTGGCTTGAGCATTCAGGCTCATGTCACCGATTTCATCCAGAAAAAGGGTGCCGCTGTCTGCCTGTTCGATCTTTCCGTTCTTGTTACTCACCGCTCCGGTAAATGCCCCCTTTTCATAACCAAAAAGCTCGCTTTCCACCAGTTCATTGGGTATAGCAGCGGAATTGAACTTAACAAAGGGTCTGTCCTTTCTCCTGCTTCTGTTGTGGATGGCGAAAGCGATTAATTCCTTCCCGGTGCCGCTTTCACCTCTGATAAGGACTTTTGCATCGCTGGGAGCAACTTTCTCGATCAATTTCAGCATGTCTCTTATGGTCGTGCTTCTACCGATGATGCGGTACTGCTCTTCCACATCATCCTTGAGCCGCTGGTAATCCTGCGCTAACGCCATGAATTCATAGGCTTTTTTCACTACTATCTTAACCTTGGTCAGGCTGAGTGGTTTTTCCAGAAAGTCATAGGCACCCAGTTTCATAGCTTTGACTGCTTCCGTGATCCCGCTATGCCCCGATATCATTATTACAATGATATTAGTATTTAATTTCCTGATTTTCTCCAGGATATCGAGTCCGTTTGCTCCATCCAGGCGTACATCAAGCAGAATTACTTCAGGTTTGAAATTCTCGATCCTGTTCATCAGATCCTGAACATCAAGAATGAATTCGCATTCGAAACCTTCATCCTCAAAAATATTCTTCAAAGTCAGGCAGATGTTCATTTCATCATCAATTACCAGTATTCTCATTGTACAATCTCTTTGTTCTGATTATAAATGTGCTTCCTTCTTCCAGCTTGCTCTCAACTGCTATGGTAGCATTGTTTATGGCAACGAGTTTCTGCACCAGAGCGAGGCCAAGTCCCGTGCCTTTTTTCTTCTTGGTAAAATAAGGTTCGAAGATCCTGGGCAGATCTGCATCTGCAATGCCCTTGCCTTCATCGGTAATGCTCAGGACAAAACTATGTTCTTCCATAGAGGTTATGATAGCGATTTTCCCACCTGGTGAAGAGGCATCGATAGCATTCTGCAGGATATTGGTCAGAATCTGATAAAAATGGGTCGGGTCGAATCTGATCAGGCAGTCGGTTGCGAAGATAATTTTAATATTATATTTATGATGGTAGGGTTCGACGATACGGGTGATGTCATTCCGGGGATCGAAGATGGCAAATTGTGGTTCTATGTCCTTGGCAAAATTGGAGAAGGATTGGGCAAGTGTCTGCAGATTAAGGATTTCCTGGTTCATGATATTGACTGCTTCCGGGAATATTTTTCTGAAGTTATTAAAGTCCTGGGAAAATTTTTCTTCCAGTCTTTGTACCGATAACTGGATCGGGGTAAGGGGATTCTTTATTTCATGAGCCAGAATGCGGGAAAGCTCCTTCCAGATCGTCTCTTTTTCTGCAGTAAGAAGTTTATTCTGGACCAGAACCAGTTCCCGGGACATGCGGTTAAAGGAGGCTTTCAGCTCCCTGATCTCCTTGATGCCAGTTTCAGGAAGCTGTACGGAAAAGTCGCCATGACTTATATTAGCCGTGGCATTCTGCAATTCCTTCAAAGGCCTGGTGATATAATAGAGAATAAAGACAAAGATAATTATGGAGATGACCATCAGCACCAGAAGATATGTGGCAGAATAGATTCTTGCTTCATGTTGCAGCATTTCAGTAACAGCCATTGTTTCTCCGAATTTATGCATCAGTTGCCGGGCAAGGATGGAATCCTCCTGGGTTTTAAAGGTTAGGGAAGAGAGCGCCTGATCGAATTTCAGGTTCTTGAAAGCCTGGTTGGATTGGATCTGTTTGTTAATGAAAAAAGCATTCAGGATAAAGAGACTGGTGAGATAAAGTGCCAGAAAGAGGATCACGACACTGGATCGTAAGCCGGGTCTAAGATTCATTTTCAGGTCTGCTGATTCTTTCTCTCAGCCTTGGTGTTTTGAATCTCCACAGCATCATAGTATCAAATTCCCTGTTCCCCGAAGCTTCCAGTATCAACGGTGGTAGATTAGCTGAGATCTGGATCTGAAATGTATCCGAAGAGGGAAAATGTTGAGAATATTCAAATTCGGAAATTCTGTTCTTGAGATCTAAATAATCTTCAATGATCAGTGATTCTTTTTTATCTTCCAGGCTCACAATATAAATCTGCTGCAGGGGATCAAAGAGCACACTGTGTTCATAATCTGAAATGGAGGTTAACTCACCGTTTTCACGAATCTCCACTGTGAAAATGACCCTGATAGTCTGCCCGGAACGGAACAGCTCTTCAAAATCATTTTCGAAAGCATCGATCAGTGCTGTTTTGAATATTATTCTGTTCTGCAGAAAAGTTATTTCCAGATCTGCGAATCTGGCAGTATTACCCTCATAGGAAGAAAACAGCATGACGCTCAGGGAGATCAGTCCAGATATAACTTTATCGGATAAAGCCTGAAACATAGATTCTCCGGAAAAAAAAGTCTCTGGTATTAATACCAGAGACTAACCGGAAAATGATCTTGTCAATCTTTAAAATCCG
>JAFGRJ010000161.1 GCA_016935235.1 Candidatus Cloacimonadota bacterium | reverse complement strand
TATCGATCGATTTCGCTGCAGGTCCAGTTAAAATTATAATCATGGAAATACCCGGAAAGCTGAAATAAGGACGTGGGAGGATTCCCGAGCAATTTTCAGCTGGTCAAGCAAGAATGCATGAAAAGAAAGGATTGATAGAAGAGCGTGAACTGATCAACCAATTGGAATGGCTGCGAAGTCAGATCATTGGCAGAAATATATCTTTTGCTACACCTTTTGGCTGGAAACCACTGGTATATGCGGATTATACAGCTAGTGGTCGCAATGTTCGTTTCATCGAGAATTATATGCTCCATCTCATGCAATATTATGCCAATACCCATACTGAAGATGATTTCACCGGTAAAACCATGACACTTCTTCTGCAAGCTGCCGCAAAAAAGATCAAGAAGATCCTGAACGCCGGAGAAACAGGCAAGGTGATATTCACCGAATCAGGGACCACCGGTGGCATCACCAGGCTTCAGCAGATATTGGGAGTATACTGGCCGCCTGCAACCAAGCGGAGAGTTGATGAATTCCTGGAGAGCTGTCTGCAAAGATATCCGGATAACGACAAATGTAACCGGGAATTACGGGAATATATAGAAAAGAAAAAACCTATTGTATTTGTTGGACCCTATGAGCATCATTCCAATGAGATAATGTGGCGGCAGACTCTCTGCGAAGTGGTAGAAATACCCCTCAGCAAGACAGGAGACCTTGATCTGATTGCCTTGGAGGAGGCCGTTGCCAATCCCTGCTATGCCTCAAGACAGAAAATAGGTTCCTTTTCAGCTGCTTCCAATGTATCCGGCATCAGAACCCCGGTATACGATGTTGCCCGTATTCTTCATCGGCACGATGCGATCGCCTGTTTCGATTTTGCTGCCTGTGCCCCCTATATCGAAATAGATATGAACCGAGATCATGAATCCTATTTCGATGCGATATTCCTTTCTCCGCATAAATTTCTGGGAGGTCCTGGTACTTCCGGGTTGCTGGTGATCAATGAGAAAATCTATCCGCGGGATCTGCCACCGTGCATCGCAGCTGGTGGTACTGTGGATTTTGTGACCCCAGAGAGAGAAAAATTCATCTCAGATATTGAGATCAGGGAAAAACCAGGTACACCAGGTATTCTCCAGAATATCAAAATTGCCTTGATTTTTCAATTAAAGGAACAGGTCGGTATCTCTAATATTGAAAAAATAGAGAATTTTTACCTGCAGGATTTTTATGAAAGATTCAAGAATAATAGACAAATAATATTCTATGGTCCCACCGAGCCTGCCAAGAAAGTCGCCATAATCCCCTTCAATATTATTCATAAGGACAGAATCCTGCATCCGAAATTTGTTACCAGATTGATGAACGACCTTTTCGGAATTCAGACCAGAGCAGGTTGTTCCTGCGCCGGCCCTTACGGTCACCGTCTTCTTAATATAGACAAGCAGACCTCTAGATATTATCAATGTTTGATAGCGCTGGATAATTATTCCGGGCTTAAACCGGGGTGGGTAAGGTTGAATCTGCATTATACATTATCCTGGGAAGAATATGAGTATCTGGTTCGAGTACTGGATTTTATGACACGGCAGGCGGAGCTGTTCCTTCCCCTTTATGAATTCAATTTATGCAGTGGAGAGTGGTACCACCGCGATGCAAAAAAGTTCCGGACACCCCTGGATGTGGACCTGGGGACTGCTTTGAAATTAAAGGACTTTACATATCAGCCTCCCGACAATGGTTCAGAGTTATACCAGAAATGTTTGCAGGAAGCTGAAGAAATAGCAGCCAATCTGCAACCAGCCGGTAAGTTCGCTTCTTTTGAAGGCATGCTGGAGGAGTTAATGTTCTTTTATGTGATAAATTATACAAAAGATCAGGATAAATAATGGATTTGATCAAGATCAAAAGAGCTCTCATCAGTGTAAGTGATAAAACCTCCCTGGAAAACCTTGTTGCCGCATTACAGAGTTTTAGCTGTGAGATAATTGCGACGGGCAGAACCAGGGATTATCTATTGCAGAAAGGCTACGAAGTAATCGATATAAGCAGGATAACAGGTAACCCGGAGGCTTTTTCAGGTCGCATGAAAACTCTGTCTTTTCAGATTGGGGCAGCCATTCTGTTCGATCGGGAACGGGATGGTGAAGAGGCCGTTAAACTGGGGATCACCCCTATTGATCTGGTTGTATGTAACCTGTATCCATTTGCCCGGGCGAAAGAGAAAGGTGCAGCCCTCGCAGAACTTATCGAGAATATTGATATCGGAGGTCCGACCCTGATCAGGGCTGCTGCCAAAAATTTTCATTATGTATGCATTCTCAGTGAAATCGATGATTATAAGATGTTTTTAAAGGACTTGAGCGACCATAAGGGTGCGGTGAGTTATGAGACTAGATTCTATCTGATGCGTAAAGCCTTCAATGTTATTGCGGATTATGATGGTATAATAGCTGAAACAATGGATGAAAGAGGGAATGATCCTTCACTGCGATTGTGTTTCGAAAAGGCTCTTACCCTTCGCTATGGCGAAAATTCTCATCAGCAGGGATTTCTTTTCCGACAACGGGGGATGGGGAAATCTCTCTATGATCTTGAACTGCTGCATGGCAGAGAATTATCCTATAACAATATCAGTGATATCAACAGTGCGGTTAATTCATTGAAAGGTATTCCGGGTATTGCCTGCAGTATAGTGAAGCATAACAATCCCTGTGGGATTGCCTCTGGTATAAATCAGCATAGTGTTTTGAAATTTGCCTGGGAAGGAGATCCTGTGTCTGCTTTCGGTTCGGTAATTGCATTCAACAGTGAATTAACTCTGGAATCAGCGGAATTTTTTCAATTGAATGCTTTGGATAAAAGCAAGAGAAAATTCATTGAGGTCATAACAGCTCCATCTTTCAATGAAGATGCATTGCGTTATCTTCAGTTTCACGAGAACCTGCGCTTGATCAGGTATGATCCCAGTTTTGATGAAATGGGTCTTGATTACAGGTTCCTGGCAAATTCACTCCTGATGCAGGACAGGGATGGAAAATTATATAACTCACTGGAATTTGCTACCAAGGAAAGAATAGCTCTGAAATCCTGGCAGTCTCTCATTGAATTTGGACTGAATGTCGTAAGACAGATTAAATCCAATGCCATATGCATAGTGCGGGAAGTGGAATCCGGATATATGCAACTTCTGGGCATGGGAGCTGGACAGCCCAATCGTCTGATCTCAACTCGCCTGGCTCTGGAGAAAAGCAGGGATAACCTGCTGAGGGAATTCCACGCTTTCCGTAATGGTGCCTTTCTAGATCAAGAATGCGAGGATTATTGCAGTAACCAGCTGGCAAAATCGATTCTCCTGTCCGATGCCTTCTTTCCCTTTCCGGATAATGTGGAAATCGCGGCAGCAAATGGGATAAAAATTATTGTACAACCTGGAGGCTCTTTGCGTGATAAAAAAGTAATAAAAAGGGCTGATGAACTTGGCATCTGCATGATCTTCACTGGCATCAGGCATTTTCGACATTAAAATAATCAAATAAAAAAATATAAAAACGGGAGAGGGAAAATGGATTACGTAGATAAGATATTTACTCCCCAGCTCAAGAAACTCCATAGCGGCAAAGTAAGGGAAAGTTTTCGGGTTGATGAGAATACCAGGATGATCGTGGTCAGCGATCGGATATCCAGTTTTGATTATGTGCTGAATAACCTCATTCCCCATAAAGGGGCTGTTCTTAATGGAATTGCCGCCTACTGGTTTGGAAAAACCCGCCATATAATTGAAAATCATTTTATCAGGATGATCGATCCCAATATCAGTCTGGTCAAGGAAGCAAAACCACTAAGGATTGAAATGATAGTGCGCGGATATCTTACAGGCTCTCTGGGGCGTGATTATGAGAAGGGCAAACGCATTGTTTCTGGAGTTACACTTCCTGATAATCTGGAAAAGAACCAGCAGTTTAGTAATCCACTGCTGACACCAACTACCAAGGAAGAACACGATCGGGAGATATCACCAGCCCAGATCGTCAAAGAAGGCTGGGCAAGCAGCAAGATCTATCATCAGATGGAAGAAGCATCCCTGGCATTGTTTGCTGAGGGCACACGGACACTCGCCGCTCAGGGTATTATCCTGGTTGACACTAAATATGAATTCGGATTAATCAATGGTAAGCTTGTTCTGATTGACGAAATTCATACTCCTGATTCCTCGCGCTTCTGGGACTTGAAAGCCTATCAAGAGAATCCAGCAAATGTCGATGCGATTGATAAGGAATACGTCAGGCAGTGGCTTTTACGGCATAAGGACGGTGATCGGATGCCGGACCATTTACCTTCCGAGGTTATCGAGGAAGTCTCGCGGCGTTATTTGCAGATTTATGAAAAAATCACCGGAGAAAAACTGATCATGGTAAACGGTAGTGTGAAAGAAAGAATCTATCGTAATCTGGTTGATGAAAATATCATCAGGGACGGGAGTATCATAGTGATCATGGGATCTCAGGCAGACAGAGAACATTGCCTGAAAATATTATCCGGTCTGAAAAATTATGGTGTTTATTCCGGGCTGCGGGTTGTTTCAGCACATAAGAATGGAGAGAGAATACCAGAAATAGCATCAGAATACAATCAGGCACTGGAACCGGTGGTGGTTGTTGCTGTAGCTGGCAGGTCCAACGGCCTGGGGGGAGCGCTGGCAGCAAATCTGGCTGTTCCGGTGATTAACTGCCCGCCTTTTCAGGATAAGCTGGATTTTCTGTTGAACATCAATTCCTCCTTGCTGATGCCTTCCCATACACCTGCCCTGACGCTGGTTGACACTGGATTAGCAGCAATGGCAGCATTAAGATGCCTTAACCTGCCTCGCCTCAAGGAGATCTTCTGCACTGAGATTGGCTTACAGAAAGCAAAACTCGCCAGTGCTGACGATGAAATTAACCAGGGGGTATGAGTGTGAAAATGCAGGTGGCGGTATTGGGTTCAGGAGGGAGAGAACATGCAATCGCCTGGAAATTGAACCAGAGTTCCAGGATCGACAAGATCTTTTCCATTCCCGGAAATGGTGGAACAAGCAATAATATTCTCCTGGATATAATGGACTTTAAATCGATCGCAGAATTCTGCAGAAGTGCAAAAATCGATGTGCTCGTGGTTGGTCCGGAAGCTCCTCTGGCAGCAGGTATAACCGATTATATGGTTCAAGCTGGAATTAGAGTGTTTGGACCTAACCGGCAGGCTGCCCGACTGGAAAGCTCCAAGGTTTTTGCCAAACAGTTCATGAAAAAACACGGTGTTGCCAGCGCTGCTTTTACTGAAATTTCCTGTGCTGATAAAGCAAGCGAAGGAAGAATGAAAGATTTTTTCCTGAAAGAGGATGGGTGTGTAATAAAATACGACGGTCTTGCTGGTGGGAAAGGTGTTTATGTCTGTGACTCCCCCGTTGAGGTTAAGAAGGTGGTGGGTGAAATATGTCAGAAATATGGTTCGCAAGCACGGATAATCATTGAAGAGAAGCTTTATGGTGATGAAATTTCTCTGCTGGCATTCGTGGATGGGAGGAATTATCATCTTTTGCAACCTTCTCAGGACCATAAGCAGATCTATGATAATGACAGAGGACCCAATACAGGAGGGATGGGGGCTTTCTGTCCTGTTCCGGACCTCTCGGAACGGCTCTGGAAGAGAATTATCGAGGATACAGTGGAACCAACCCTGCGCGGTATTCACGAGGAAGGCATAGTGTACAGGGGAGTGCTGTATTTCGGATTGATGATTACTGCCCAAGGTCCCCGGGTACTGGAATATAATGTCAGACTGGGTGATCCTGAAGCACAAGTGGTATTGCCAGCCCTGAAAACCGATCTGCTCGATATTATTACAGCCTGTATTGAGGGAGAATTGAGCAGCTTACAACTCGAGTTTAATCCAGGATATTTTGCCGATATTGTGATGGCTATGGCAGGTTATCCTGGCAAATATGAGAAAGACAGGCTTATTTCAGGTTTGCAGAGCTATCCCGGTCTGGTGTTTCATGCGGGTACCAGGATGGAAAAGGGAAGTTATCTTACTGCCGGGGGAAGAGTCTTGAATGTTGTAGGTCAAGGTGAAAACCTTTCCGAAGCTGTTAACGCTGCTTACCAGGGAGTCAAGAAAATAAGTTTCCCCGGTCAGTATTACCGGAAAGATATTGGTAATCGGCTTAATCCTGTAATAAAGTCATTTGTTTAAAATTTTATTATTATGAGCAAAAAAAGGATTCTCATTCTCATATCCGGTCGTGGCAGCAACATGAAAGCTATTGCTGAAAATGTTGATCATGGCATTCTTCAGAACCTTTGCGAAATCGTGACTGTATTTTCCAATAAATCTGATGCACCCGGGATTGCCCTTGCCTGTGAGAAAGGGATACCTGTTCAAGTCATATCTTCCCGCGGCAAGACAAAAACAGAGTACAACAGGAAATTACTGGATTTCCTGAGATCAATGCAACCCGATCTCATCGTTCTGGCCGGGTATATGAGAATATTACCTGTAGAAATAGTGCGAGCATTTCCTGACAGAATAATCAATATTCATCCAGCCGATACCAGGAAACACCGGGGCCTGCATGGCTACGCATGGGCCTGGGAAAAGGGTTTGAACACTACCAAGATAACAGTGCATTTTGTTGATGAAGGATTGGACAGTGGCAGAATAATTGCTCAGAAAGATGTTGATTTAACAGGAGCGCAAGATATCATTGAGGTGGAGAAGCGAGGTCTGGCTGTTGAACATGTGTTTTACAGCGAGTGCCTGCGTAACCTTCTGCTGAGTATCCGTTCTTGAACTGTCATGTTTTACCTGAAACATAAAACATGGATTCCGGAAATAATGAATGATCAGAATTGCCATAATTGATTTCGGCGGTCAGTACACGCATCTTATAGCACGCCGCATCCGCTCCCTTGGTGTATACAGCCAGATCTACCAACCGGAGGACAGGATCGCTGCTAAAGAAGTGGCAGGTATCATACTGTCTGGAGGGCCAAGGTCGGTTAATGCCGAAGATGCTTTAAGAACTGGCATAGATTTTCACAATCTGAAGATCCCGGTACTTGGCATATGTTACGGACATCAGCTTCTGGCAGTTGTCTTCGGTGGTAAGGTAAGTTCAGGCAGCAATAAGGAATATGGAATGGCTGAAATTACCTGCGATCCCCAGTTTCCCTTTTTTCAAGGACTATCCCCAGAACAGCAAGTCTGGATGAGTCATGGCGATCATGTTCTGGAGCTTCCTGCCGATTTCGAGAAGACGGCATCCTCTGCCAGTGTTGAAATTGCAGCCATGCAATCGGGAGACGGCAGGATTTACGGAGTGCAATTTCATCCTGAAGTAACACATACGCGCGCCGGTATGCAAATGCTGGATAATTTTCTTAGAATATGCCAGGCAGAGAGAACCTGGAAACCGGTTAACTTCAAAAAAACGATTCTGGACCGGATACGCCGGGAAGCAGGTAATAATAAGCTGATTCTGCTACTTTCCGGAGGAGTAGATTCTCTGGTGGCACTGGAATTATGTATTGCTGCTCTTGGTAACAACAGGGTGTTTTCCATTCATGTCGATACAGGATTCATGCGCCTGAATGAATCAAAACAGGTCATGGCTCATTTGCAAGAGCTACAGTATGACAATGTCAGGATCATAAAGGCTGAGAACCTGTTCTTAAAAGAACTTGGGAGAGTTACTGATCCGGAAGAAAAAAGATTGATCATAGGTAAACTGTTTGTGGATATCGTGCATGAAGAACTGAAGAAGCTGAAATTTGAGCGGAACTGGCTGCTTGTACAGGGGACAATTTATCCTGATACTATAGAAAGTGGTTTCACAGCCAAAGCGGCGAAGATCAAAACTCATCATAACCGCGTTGCTGAAATTGAGGAGTTGATAGCACAGGGGAAGGTAATTGAACCGATCAGAGAGCTGTACAAAGATGAAGTGCGCATGCTGGGAGAAGAGCTTGGCTTGCCGTCCAATTTGGTTCACCGCCAGCCTTTTCCCGGTCCGGGATTGGCAATCCGTTTACTGGCTTCCCAGGGAATCAGTCAGGATGATTTCAGAAAGGAACAACCTTTATTGCTGTCAATGCTTTCGGCTCATGGTTTTTCCGGTTTGATCCTGCCGGTGTTCAGCGTGGGTGTGCAGGGAGATTTCCGGACCTATCACCACCCGGCTGTGATCTGGTCTGATGAGGGGATTGATGTCACCTGGAACCTATTGCACATGATTTCTTCCAAATTGATCAATAATCTGGAATCGGTCAACAGGGTCGTCTACTCGCTGGATCAGCTGCAGGGTGAACCACAACTGATATCTCATTATCTGACCAGGCAGAATCTTGAACTTCTGCGTCAGGTGGATGCTTTTTTCAGCAAGAAAACATCTCATTTAACCGAGATCTGGCAAATGCCTATAGTAAGTCTTCCATTCATTGATGAAGCAGGTAAGTTGATTTTTATTCTCAGACCCGTCCGCTCTCTTGACGCTATGACGGCTGACGTCTATGAAATGGACTTTTCCTATCTTCACCAGATTATTCAACAGGTACAGGGATTACCGGGAGTTGGACGAATTTTCTACGATATCACCACGAAACCGCCCGGGACGATAGAGTGGGAGTAAAGCCAGTCCGATCAATTTCGGGATTTTTTTTGCTCTAGCGAGAATAAAAGGTTAAATAAATTTTCAGGTTTGTAGATCAATTCATATTTTCTGTTAGAAAATTATCAGTTAAGTGTTTATATTGAAATCAGATAAAAGGTGGGAAAATTACTTGTCTTTTTTGTTTTTATCTTTTCTCGGTCTTTTCTTGCCGTAGGAACCACGGAATATCTTTCCTCTTCCCGTTCTCTGGTCACCTTTACCCATATAACCTCCTCTTTTTGGTGACAGAAGATTAATATATCAACAATTTGTCAAAGTAAAAACATCAATTTAAAATAATGCAATAATTGTTGAAAGTTTATTACTGATTTATCATTTGGATTATTTATTCTGTGGCTCCAATTGTTTTCCCCAGGTTATAAGCTTGCTGGAGTTCAGCCTGACAATCCGCTACAGGGATTTCATGGTGGTGAATATGGTCGTAAGTGCGGCAGGATATGTAATGCAGCCTGATTTTAAAGAAGGGAGATATTCTCTGGAAGAATTCAAGAGTTGACTGACAGTGAAAATTATAGGTTATGAGGACTACGAAGATTTTTCCGGCAAAACCCTGCCAGGCTAGGGCTTCCATCCTGTCGAAAGCAGTTTTCATTTGCGCGGTCATATATCCCCAGTACATGGGGGTGGTAAATACGATCAAATCTGCCTCTTTATAGGCAGTGTAAATCAGGCCCATGTCATCACTGATGCTGCATTCATGTTCAGGAGCCATGGAGCAGTGCAGGCAGCCCTGGCAGGGTTTTATCTTCAGATCGTTGAGATAGAAATGACGGATTCGTCTTTTACCATTACTTTGCAGACCCTTGAGGAAAAAATCTGCCAGCGTATCTGAGTTCTTATTTTTTCTGGGACTGCCGTGCAAGACAAGAACATTCATATAATCTTCCAATCAATATTAAAAAAACAGGGAAAGCAGCAGGTGAAAACTGCTTTCCCATATATCTCATTTAAGCAGAAGCATCTTACGGGTTGAGGTTTCTTTACCAACCCTTAATTTGTACAGATAGAGTCCGCTATTTACTGGAGAATATTTTTCATCGCGTCCATCCCAGGTAACCTGATAATCACCAGAGGAGCGGTAATCATTGACCAATGTCCTGACTTTTTGACCCTTGATATTGAATACCTCCAGGGTAACATGATCAGCTGTTTTTAGGCTGAACTTGATATTGGTGACCGGATTGAAGGGATTGGGATAGTTCTGATACAACTTCAGAGAAGATTGCACTATTTTATTGTCGTTGGAAGTAAACTGCATGGGTTCAAAATCGAAATTTACCAGAAGAGTAGCATAGGTAAGATCACCGCCATTCTGAAGGCCATGGTTGTTCTGCCCGACAAAGGATCCATAGCTATAGTCGTCGAGGAAGAACATATGAATGCGTCCCAGGTTTTCATCAACGTATTCGATCTCTTCAGAAATATATACATACTCGGGGATCATACCCTCCAGTTCGGGGAAGTAGTTTTCATCACCGGTTTTAGCGTTGAGATAGGATGGGTAAGACCATGTTTCACCGTTGTCGAAGGAGGCGGCGATGGCAATTTCAGGTGTATCTATCCATTCTTCATAACCAGGTTCATCATAAAAAGCATTCTTGAGTTTACGCCCATCCTGAAAAAGAGTTACCAGCCAGCCCATCTCTTCATTCTTAGCCATCTTAAACAGGCTCTCATGGAAAGAGCCGTTACCATAATCTCCTGCGTAAAAATAAGTTGGCCAGCAATCCACGAAAACCGGGTAACCATCCTCATCATATTCATCAACCTCGCCATCTTCATTCAAGTCCCAGGGGATCATGGGCTGATCATCATAGGCATCAAGCCCGGGTACCTGCAGATCAGTGAATGTGAACTGCTGGGTGGCAATATCAAAAATAACGATCTTGGGTTCGAAGAAGGCTGGCAGATAAAGGTGATCATCCACATTCTCATAGGTATTAACTCCGAAGGCTGTCATGAAGATAGCTTTGGAGTTGTCGGCGATAAAAAGAACATTGTAATGCTTGCCATCACTGTTGGGTTCGATCATGCAATCCTCGCCTTCGAAATATGGCTCCAGTGGTTCACCGGTGCCAGGATCGATGATATATGGTTCGAAAATGTCCCAGCAGGCTTCCTGTTCAATATATGTGAAACTCTCACCATAGTCGGTACTGTGATACGCAAGATAACTCTGTCCGGCATGACCGATAATAAGTACCTGACCATCATCCGACACAGCGTAATCCTTTATCGCTCTTTTAATATCATTGATCCACCAATCATCTATTTCCGGAAAGGTTTGAAACGACCAGTCAGTGAGTAACATGGTATAGCTGTTTTCATCATATTGAAAATCGCTATAACCATAGATTATGTTATCCAGAAAATCGCCCTGACCGTTGGGATTGCTGTTGGTCACAAGAACATGCAGGCGCTGGTAGCCTGGCAAAGGAGAGGGACCAATACGCAATTCAGGCCAGATATACTCAGCACCATTAATTCCCACCAGATCCACTCCCAGTTCCGGATTATCCACAAATATCTCAGCCTGGTTCCAGAGCCCCGGGCTGCCAATGACATTGAACAAGTCAAAACTGAATGAACAATCATACGATTCATCCGGTTCAACAATATTATGCCAGGCAACAAAAGGATTAGCAGTTACGGGATCAACAGCAATACCGGCAAAACCTTCCTTGATATTGGTACTGCTGACAGCGTTAGGTGGCTGGAAATTACCCTGGGAATCTATGTATGTGTAATAGATCCGGCGCAGGGAAACGGAATTCTGCTGATACATGAAGGCTAGATATATACCATCAGCCGGGAAACCTTCAGGTTGGGAAATTACAGGCTGGTTTCCGAAAGGCGGGATATTGTAACCACCCGGCATATAATCGTACATGGAAAAAGTAATGGTTGATGGCCCGGTCTCGAAGGTGATCTCGGGGTGATCATTGCGTTCTTGATCTGCAATTATCCGAAAATGATGGGGATCTGTGAACTCAGCGCGCAGGAAAGGCTGCTGTAATTCATGAGCCCAGATGATACCTGCTGTAAGTACAATCAGAAGCAAAAGCAATTGTGTCTTCATTCTGTCCTCCTACGTAGATTTTGATCAGTAAATACGCAAGTTTTCTGCCAAACTGAATAAATAAATCTACTTATCGCCTAACTTATTATGAATAAGAAAGTTAAATCTCTTTGATCTTTTTCTTTTCAGAGGATATGTTATGAAATGGATATATTTCTGCAAAGAATGCCTATTCAAAATTGCAAATTATCGGCGGAATGCGACAATTTTTCATTACACAGCATAATACTCTTCCCCTTTCTTCTTTAAGATGATTTTTTCCTGATAAGGTCAGTGAGAAGACAGATATTTTAGTTTTACTGTCTGAATCTGAACGCGCCTTGTCCGATTACGTGCAGTCGATATTTCAGTTTTATCCTTCAGATATGCGTTATGATTGAATTTTCACGATTCTAATCCTGGCACAGCTTTTGCTCAAAATTTATCAGATCATGGAAATAATGAATACATCAAGGAGGTAGAATGTTTGCTAATATCTTCAAGGTTCTCATTCGCAATCTGAAAAAACACAGAGGATTTTCATTTATTAACATAATCGGACTGGCAATGGGCATAACCGTCTGTTTTCTAATTACCATCTTCATTTTTCATGAACTGAGTTATGATCGTTTCCATGTTGAATATCAGGACCTTTTCCGGATTTATATAACCGGTGCCATTACCGGGCAAGAGATAGAATATGCTGTTACCATGCCACTCCTGGCGGACGTTCTACAGCGTGATTTTCCAGAGGTTATAAATGCTGTTACAGTTGGTCAATCTATTTCCAAAGTAGTGGTTAAGCATGCTGACAAGCTGTTTTTTGAGAATTCCATTTATCCCGTGGGCAGGGATTTCTTCAATGTCTTTTCTTATGAAATGCTGGCAGGAAACCGAGACACGATGCTGGAAGAACCCAGGAGTGTCTTAATAAGCCAGTCCCTGGCAAAAAAGTATTTCGGAGATGAGGACCCGCTGGGCAAGATATTGCTGGTCAACAATGCAGATAATTACACAGTAACAGGAGTATTTGCTGATATACCTTCCAACTCGCATCTCAAATTCAATGCCCTGATTTCCCTGGAACAGCTATACGATGATATCCCCCAGAACTGGGGACTTTTCAGTAATTATACCTATATCAGACTGGAGGAGAATACTGATCCAGTGCAGTTTACCCAGAAAATAAGAAATCTGGTGATGGATAAAATGGGTATTGACCCAGAGATCCATGGGATGTCCTTTTACCTGAATCTGGAACCGGTAAAGGACATTCACCTGTATTCAGATCTGTCCTATAATATGGGCAATGATGGCAATATCATCTATATTTATATTTTTTCAGCCATTGCCCTTTTCATATTATTTATTGCCTGCGTCAATTTTATCAATCTCACCACTGCCCATTACACTATACGGGCAAAAGAGATAGGTATTCGTAAAATCATTGGTGCCAGCAGGAAGAAAGTGATAATGCAATTTCTCTGGGAATCCATGTCCATTACCATAATAGCAGCCATAGTTGCCTTTGTTATGATAGAATTGCTGCTGCCATTATTCAATAATCTAGTCGGCAAAGAAATGAATATATATTTCCTGCCAGGGTGGAAAATGCTTCTAACAGTTGCTTTATTTGTGTTCCTGCTGGGAATGGCTGCTGGATTGTATCCGGCTTTCTACCTTTCCGCCTTCAAGGCGGTCAATGTCATAAAAGGCTCTACAGTGGCAGGTCATAAGAAATATATTTTTCGCAACATCCTGGTCATATTTCAATTCATCATTTCTATAGCCCTGATCAGTTCAACTATTGTAATCTACAAGCAGATTCAGTATTATCGTACTAAAAAACTCGGTTTTGACAAGGAACATGTTCTGATCATTCCACTGCGAGGTAATGAATTGATGCAAAGAGCGCCTTTATTGAAAAGTACCTTCGAGCAAATCCCCGGAATTAACAAGATAACTATTTCCAGTAATTTCCCCGGTTCTGGGGCATGTCAGGGCCATGGTTTTCTGCCTGAGGGTTATGACGAGGAACAACCCTGGTTGTTTAAAACCATGGTTATTGATTATGATTTCCTGGAAGCATTTGCCATAAGTTTAAAAGCCGGAAGGAATTTTTCCAGTGACTATGCCAGTGAGGACATGTCATTAATAATAAATGAGACCCTGGCAAAAAATCTGGGGTGGGATGATCCCCTTGGCAAAATCATAAAGGATCCCTTCAATGCTGACGGGGAAAATCCGGGAGCTTTCACCGTGATAGGAATGGTGGAGGATTTCCACGTGAATCCATTACGGAATAAGATAGAACCTATGGTTTTCTATTCAAATGAAGGGGGTAATTCTACTCTGAGCATAAAACTGGCAGTTGGCAATATATTCAAAACATTAGATTTGATCCGGGATAAATGGCAGGAGATGAATCCTGATATGCCTTTTGATTACTTTTTCCTGGACGAGAGATTCGACAGCATTCACCAGGGAGAGAGAAAAATGGGGGAAATATTTCTGTATTTTACACTCCTGGCAATTTTTATTGCCTGCCTCGGTTTGTTCGGTCTCTCTTCCTATGTCTTGCAGAGAAAATTAAAGGAGATAGGCATCCGCAAAGTGCTGGGGTCTTCCCTAAAAGATACCCTGTTACTACTCAGCAGGGATTTTAATAAGCTCATCCTGCTGGCAAATCTGGTAGCTTGGCCCATATCCTATTTCCTGATGAATAAATGGCTGCAAAATTTCGCCTATCGTACAACCATCAGTATATGGGTGTTCATTATGTCAGGATTGCTGGCTTTGTTCATAGCCTTTACAACTATGAGTGCTCAGATTATCAGAACAGCCAGAATCAACCCGGTTGATATCCTGAAGTACGAGTAGCTGATGCATTCCAGTGCGTAAATCAGAAGAAATATCCATGATTGTGGTTCGGGAAGAAGTCTGAATTTCACCGGAATAGTTAATTTCATCATGCATTTCTAATCAGGTGATTTTTTCATGGCTACACAGAAAATACTTGAAGTATCTACTTCGGTAATGAAGACTTCGCAACTCCAGGGAGAGAACAACTGCTTGAAATCTTCTGCCTGCAATGCTGCAGCATTGAAACCATCCCGGCAGACAATCACCCCATTGCCAGTTCGGGAATAATCGATCTCACCAACCAGCCCCATTTTTGCCTGTAATGCGAACCATTTCAATCTTTCTTCCCAGAATTTAGCAGAATAGCTTGAAAATATAACTTTTCCGCCTGGCCTGGTTACCCGCAGTGCTTCCTTTATCAATGCTGTTTGATCTACTCGAAAAGCACATATCCCGTTTTGTATACAGGCAACTAGATCGAAACTGGCTTCGGGAAAATCCATGCAGATGGCATCCATTGTGAAATAATTGATATTATTATAATTATTCATCAATTTCCGGGCAAGTTGCAGATTTTCTGCAGCATTATCTATCCCGGTTACTTCCCGGGCTGCTTCTGCCAGGGCAATAGTAACCCGTCCATAACCACAACCCAGCTCCAGGACAGAATCAGTTGGTTCTATATGAGAAATAACATATTCTATTTCTGCCTGTAAATACTGTTTTATCCTGGCAGGAGCAGTATCATAACACAGCTTCAAACGCTTGCCGGAAAGTTTCTCCCTGTAGTAATTCATGAGTTAATGTGTCCCTTACACATACTTCTACATAAATATAAAACAAAGGAACCACCCATAAGACAATTTTTTTTATTAAGTTGTAATGCTAAGACCATTTAATTTGCTATGTTTTTTAAATTATTCTCCCATTGCTGAGAAATTATCGGACAGAGATAAGTGATCTAATTTTATCAATAAAGAAAGCAGGATCCAGCGAATAAGCTTGAGATGTTTCCAGAACACATGAGACCACACACTTGTTACAGGATTCGTTTATCTTACAGAAATCTCTAAAAGATTTACTTTTAAATATTTCCTTGAAGTCCCTGTCCTTTATATTTCCCCAATTCATGTCCTGGCAGGTGTAGATGCGACCGTCAAAATCGACCTTGATATAAATTTTCGGGGCATGACAGACGTATTTTTTTCTATTGGTAAAGTTGGATAGATAGGATTGAGAATTACCAACAGGGAATCCGGACTTCTTGTAAGCCAAGATTTTACTAAATGCTCTGTTAAGGTCTTCTATACTAGGTGCCAGGTGTTCATTGAATCCTTTATATATCGCCATCGGCTCAAATGTTATGGAGACCCCGTAAGCTTTAGCAAGTACCATGAGGCCGTCGATTTTGTCGAGATTAAGATTCGAAATTACTGTATTAATGATGACATTGGTACGATTGGCTGTTAACTCAATACCGTTAATAATCCTGTTCCGCAGCCCCTTTATCCCCCTTATCTCATCATGTAGCTCATCATTGGAATCTAACGATATGATAAGATAATCCACAAGCGGTATAATCTTATCTGCCATTTCCGGTAACAGATAACCGTTTGTGATCAGAGAATTAAGGAATCCCAGCTTCTTGGAAAAATCGAGTATATCACAGATCTCCTTTCTTAAAAGCGGCTCACCGCCAAAGGCTGTATAAGATATTATCCCAGCATTTCTTGCTGATTTCAGCATCTGACAAATCTCGGAAAGGGTAAGATCCCGTGATGAGTTCTTGGATCTTTTCCAGAGATCACAAATGCTGCATTTGGCATTGCATCTGGAGGTAACATGATGTGTCAGTGCCAGTGGATAATGGGTAAAAAATCTACTTTTAACAATGTTCAGGTATATCTTTAACATTTTCATTTCAACAAGTTATAATACTGTTTATGATAAAAATAAACACTTTTAAATCATGTTCCTTTAAAAAAATAATCCCAAAATACATGAAAGAAAGGTTAATATTTTTCAGCCTGCTGTCCAGCAAAAAAACGATACATATGTCTTTATTATCCTTAATATCAAGATTAATATTTTATATGAGCATACAATTTTTTTATTACTGTATAAATGAAAAAATTACGGCACAGATGAGCTGGTAGGAAGTAAAGCAGTTTTAATATTAGAGTTGACAAAATGAGGCCAGAAAAGATTTTTTCCAGAAAAAATTGGAGATGTAATGAAAAAAATAATGGTTACAGGTTCTGCAGGTCAGATTGGTTCAGAACTGACAATGTTGTTAAGAGAATTATATGGTAATACTAACGTAGTGGCTTGCGGAAGAAAGACAAAACCCAGTGAGAAACTTTTAAATTCAGGTCCTTTTGAAATAGTGGACTGTACGGAAGGTGGTAAACTAGCCGCAGTAGTGAAAAAATACAGGGTTGATGTCATTTACCATCTGGCTGCCATCCTCTCGGCAGTGGCTGAAGCAAAACCTGCCTTAGCATGGAATGTAAATATAAATGGACTGTATAATGTCCTGGAAGTTGCCCGTGAGTATAATTGCGCTGTATTCACTCCAAGTTCTATTGGTGCTTTTGGCCCCTCCACTCCTGCGGACCATACCCCTCAGGACACTATTCAACGTCCCAACACCATGTACGGCGTAACCAAAGTAGCCGGTGAACTGCTCTGTGATTATTACTTTAAGAGGTTCGGGGTTGACACTCGAGGTTTGAGATACCCTGGTATAATTTCCAATGAGACCCTGCCCGGTGGCGGGACGACTGATTATGCCGTGGATATTTATTATGAAGCAATCAGGAATAAAAAGTATACATGTTTCCTGAAAGCCGGGACCTTTCTTGATATGATGTATATGCCCGATGCTTTGAAAGCAGCCGTGGATCTCATGGAAGCTGATCCTTCCAGACTTGTGCATAGAAACGCATTCAATGTCACCTCAATGAGCGTTGATCCTGAAATGATAGCTGCCGAGATCCGTAAGCACATTCCCGAATTCAAGATGGAGTATGATATCGATCCCGTCAGACAGGCAATCGCTGACAGCTGGCCCAATAATATGGATGATTCCGCAGCTCGAAAAGAATGGGGTTGGGCTTTTGAATATGACCTGACCAGGATGACGGAAGATATGCTGCAAGTATTGGGGAAAAAATTAAAGTAAAAATGACTGAATTTTCCCTGTTTGCTTATAAAATCATCTGACAGGATACGGGTAAGAAAATTGATCTACGGCACTGGAATTGATATCATAGAAGTCGAAAGAATAGGTAGACTAATTGGTAGAAAAGAAAAGTACCTGCGGAGAGTTTTTACAGAGGTTGAAATTGCCTACTGTAATTCCTTTAAATGTAAAGCGATGAATTTCGCTGGCAGGTTCGCCGCCAAAGAAGCCTTCTCCAAAGCCTTGGGAACTGGCTTCAGCAATGGTATCAAACTGAACGAGATTGAAATCATTAATGATAAACTGGGTAAGCCCGAAATTCGTCTATATGGTGGTACAAAAGCTTTTTTTGAAGATAAAAGATTAGATAAGATATTTGTTTCCATTACCCATATAAAGAACTATGCCAGTGCATGTGTTGTTATAGAAAAAATAAAATAGCAGGAGAAAAATTATGGCGCTTAACAAACTGAATGCTGCCCTGGAGAAGAATCTGGCGGATCTGCGTTCCACCGGAAGAGATAAAGGCGCAGAAATGGTTATTAAAAAAGTAAAAAAAGCTGAGGGAAAATTTGGTCCCAGGTACATTCTGGAAGGCTTTGGAGAACAAGAATTCATCAAGATGAATGCCAATTCGTATCTGGGAATGTCGATGCACCCGGAAGTGATTGCAGCAGAAGAACAGGCAGCCCATAAATATGGGGTGGGACCGGGAGCTGTTCGTTTTATCAGTGGTACGTATGACCTTCATATTGCTCTGGAAAATAAGCTTGCCAGGTTTCATCAACGTGAAGCTGCTATGATCTTCAGCTCTGCTTATGTTACCAGTCTCGGAGTGATCTATCCACTCACCACCGCTGAGACAGTGGTGATTTCGGATGAGTTGAACCATAATTGTATCATTCAGGCTCTACGTCTCTCCCGACCCGCAGCAAAAATGATTTACAAACATAATAATATGAATGAACTGGAAGCAAGGCTGCATGAGGCGGTTGGCCAGGGCAGGCGCTGTTTGGTCATTACTGATGGCATTTTCAGTATGCGGGGTGACTATTCTCCCCTCCATGAACTTACAGGGATCTGTGCTAAGTTCAATGATAAATTTGACGAAGGAGTTATTACTATCGCCGATGATTCTCATGGTGTGGGAGCTTTTGGCAGAACCGGCAGGGGCACTGAGGAACATACCGGAGCCCGGGTTGATATTCTGATCGGAACACTGGGTAAAGCCTTCGGGGTGAATGGGGGTTATGTAGTAGCTTCCCAAACTGTGATCACATATTTGCGCGAATCTGCTCCCATGTATATATATTCCAATCCCATTACATGTTCCGAGGCAGCGGCAGCATTGCAAGTTCTGGAAATTCTGGACACTAAGGAAGGTCTGCAGAGGTTGGAACATCTTGCCGCCATGACCAAGAAGTTCGAAGACGGTCTGAAAGAATTGGGTTTTGAAACAATTGAAGGTCCACATCCGGTGGTTCCCCTGATGATACGTGATACTGCGGAAACTACGAAGTTGGTCAAATATCTAACTCGAAATGGTGTATTGGGAACAGGTCTGAATTTCCCGGTTGTCCCTAAAGGTGATGAAGAGATAAGATTCCAGGTGAATGCCGACCATACTGAAGCTGACATCGATATTGTTCTGGAGATTCTCAAAAAGTATAAGAAAAGCTGATCGTAGTAGCTTAATCGTATTGTTATCATAAACAGGGAGTTCTGCTCCCTGTTTTTTTTGAGTAGCATCAAACATTCTGCTGCCCGGTGGTAAGTTGCCTGAAGATAAAAAACTTGCACATAATTCACTATGAAATATTAAGCGCACTATGGCAAAAAAAGATAAGGGTAGGCTGTTCATCGTACCAACGCCAATCGGGAATCTGGAAGACATAACCCTGAGGGCACTGAGAATACTCAAAGAAGTGGATCTGATAGCTGCGGAAGATACCAGGGTTACTTATAAACTGCTGCAGAAATACGAGATAAAAACGCCCATGATCAGCTATCACAAGTTCAATGAAAGGGAGCGGACTGCCAGGATACTGGATTTGATTGCCAGCGGGGGAGATGTTGCTATTGTATCTGATGCCGGTACTCCGGGAATATCTGATCCAGCCTATATAATCATCAGGGAAGCAATAACCCAGGGGTATCATGTCTGTGCCTTACCAGGACCTACAGCACTAATAGCTGCCATGGTGATTTCAGGTTTTAATCCAGACAGCTTTTATTTTGTCGGTTTCATCCCGGAGAAAGAAAGCCTTATCAGAAAATTGTTCGATCAGCTTAGGACAGTGAGAGTTCCCTTGATATTCTATGAAGCTCCCCATCGGCTTCTGGATTTTTTGACCCTGCTCAGGTCTAATTGGGGGAATCGCGAAATAGCTATTGCCAGGGAGATCTCGAAAATACATGAAAGTGTATACAGGGGCACTCTTGATGAACTCATTGCTTATCCTGACAGGCTCAATCTGAAGGGTGAGTTTGTCATAGTTGTCGCAGGCTATATTCCTCATGAAATAAGTGAAAATGAAATACTCGAAAAAATCACTTTTTACCTCGATCAGGGCTGCACATTGAAGGAAACTGTGAAGAAAATCAGTGAAAGCTGCCAGGTCGGGAAGAATCGTATATATCGATTGGGATTGAAGATCAAGAAAACAAATTGTTGACGTTATTTCGCAGGTACGTTTTTATAAATATAAAATAACGAGGAGCGCAAAATGTTTCCGGGTGGTAAAAAAGGTATTCAAGACCTGATGAAGCAAGCCCAGAAGATGCAGAAAGATCTGGCTAAAGCCCAGGAGGAGCTCAGCAATATGGTGGTTGAGGGCTCTTCCGGTGGCGGAATGGTAAAGGTGAAAATGAACGGGAAAAATCAGGTACTGGCTGTTAAAATTGATCCGGAAGTGATTGATCCCGACGATGTTGAGATGCTGGAAGACCTTATAATTGCCGCTATCAATGAAGCTCAGGAAAAAATCACCAGAACCACTGAAAACGAAATGTCAAAATTCACCGGTGGTCTGAACCTGCCAGGTCTGGTTTAATCAACTCCTATGTTCACAGGTACTCTGGCACTGCTGGTGCAGCATCTGAAGAAATTACCAGGGATAGGGAATAAATCCGCCCGTAGAATGGCTATGCATTTAATCCGCATGAACAAAGCAGAAGCCATAGCTCTGGCAGAATCCATCAAGACAGCGGTAGAAAAATATCGAAACTGCTCGGTATGCAACCTGCTCAGTGAAGATGATCCCTGCCAATTTTGTCGTGCACCGAACCGCCGGGATGATCTGCTCTGCATAGTGGAAAATACCCAGGATGTATATCTGATCGAGGAGACCAATGAGTTTAACGGACGTTACTTTGTACTCAGCAATCTGCTTTCACCGATCGACGGGATCGGACCTGACCAGATTAACTTTCCCGCTCTTTGTGAATATCTGCGGCAACACCAGGTAAAGGAGATTATCCTGGCTTTGAACCCTTCAGCTGAAGGAGAGAGCACAATAAATTTTCTGGCAGCGGAACTGGCGACAGAAATCGGGAAAATTACCAGGTTATCCACCGGCATACCCTTCGGGGGTGATATCGAATATACCACTTCCATTACCCTGGGAAATGCGCTGAAGCGAAGATATAAAGTAAATGATCAATAAAATCCTGCGGGTCATACTTCTCCTTTCATTATTATTCCTGGTGGCTGATTGCGGTCACAAGAAATCTCCTACCGGGGGAGAAAAAGACCTGATCGCTCCTGAGATAATCGATATAAGTCCCGGAGAATTTTCTGATCTGGGAGAAGGTAAAATAGAGGTAACCTTTTCCAAGCCCATAGAAAGGAATACCATACTTACAGGATTCTATATTTATCCCCCTGTGATCAAGAAGAAGCTTTCCTGGGATAAGAATGTCCTTTCGATAACTTTACTGGAAGAATTACAGAAAGACAGCAATTATTTCTTCTCATTCAACACCAGCATCAAGGGCGAGCATGATAACAAGCTGGATCGGGACTATATCTTTGTCTTCAGGAATGGTAAATTGCAGGAGCAGGTCATCTCAGGCAGCATTGTGTTTGAATTACCTGAAGATGCTTCTTTACCGGTCAATCTGCGTTTATTTTCCTACGATTCTCTGTTTATATTCAGAGTGATTACAGTTCAGGGTAATTACCGTTTCGAGAATCTGAATGCAGAGGATCATATCTTAAAGGCATATGTCGATAAGGATGGCAATGGCAGGTTTGATTACGAGAGCGAGCCCTATACGGAAGTTTTCATCCCAGCCCGGGAATTTTCCAATATTGATCTGGAAATGACCTACCAGGATACCCTGAGACCCGAAATGATATCAGCCTCTGTACCTTCTTCAACCCAGATCAACGTACAATTCAGCGAATCTGTAGCTTCCTATGAAGCAGTCTGGCTCTTCACGGCAGATTCCCTGAGCAGACAGATGAATATAAAAGCTGATTATCTGAACGACGATAGACTTCTTCTGGTTACAGAACCTCTGGACACACTTCGTTACAGGCTGGAAATAATTGACCTGTACGATCTCAAAGGAAACCTCTGCGATAAATCAGAGTTATTCCTGATGGGCAGTAATGATCCTGACCGGATACCTCCGCGGATATTATCCCATAAACCCAGGAACGGGGCGACAGTAGATATTCTGAAACCAGAGATCGAGACCATTTTTTCTGAAATCATTTTCCCGGAAAATATTCAGGTTTCCCTAAAAGGTATCGAGAATGAAGAATTCCCTGAATTGACCTGGAAGCGTGCGCCTTCCCTGCAGTTCAGTTTTCAACCGGCTGCATCCCTCCGTAATTATGCATCCTATGAATTCCGCATATCTGGTGCTGATCCTGCCGGTAACGCCATGACCGATACTCTCAGTATTGTCTTCATTCCTGTTATCCGCCAGTAATCACTCTTGATTGCTGCTTTACAATAATAAGCAAATGTAAATGGTAAACTTTCGCTTGACATTAAAAGTGTTTATTCTGAACCAAGGGCATTAAAGGAGGTTAGATGAAGAAGACAATTTTCGTTTTATTGATCTTAACGATGCTGGCAGTTCTTTCTGCAGAGACAACTTTCAGCTACAAGGGTGTGCTCAGGACACGCATGGCCATGTATAACTATATCGGGGAGGATACCCCTACCTACAGTTATATCGATACGCGTCTACGTATGTCTTTTATCCCCTCTTTCAGTGAAAATCTGAAAGCTGTCTGGCAGTTGGAAATCGGTGATATCGATTGGGGAGAGTTACAGTCAGGAGGTGGTGTTAATACTGATGGCATAAATGTGGAAACCAAACATCTCTATCTGGACTTTGTCTGTCCCAAATCCGGTTTCAATGCCTCGATCGGTTTATTGAGGTTTGAGGATCACAACAGCTTTGTCCTGGGAGCTGATATGGGTGCCATCATGCTCAAGAAGTCGATCGGACCGGGAGCTGTCCAGATTGGTACAGCAAAACTGCTGGAAAATGATTATGATGCCGATGACGACACAGACCTGTTTTTCCTCAACTATTATCATAAAAATTTCGGTATTGAGAATATCGTGAGAAGATACAACGGAGGAGATTACATCGATGCCTGGCTCATGCCATATTTCATTTATACTCTGGATAAAGTGATATTCGATATACAGGCGATGTACAATTATGGTCATTACAAGATGGATGACAGGATTGCCCGTAATGAAGATGTCACCAATGGTGGTTATGCTGTTGATTTCAAGGTAAAATACAAGTCTGCCCTGGAACTGGGTCTGGAATTCGTCTATGTAAGTGGCGATGATGGTGAGGATCCGGAAAAAACTACTATTTTCAACACCATTGCCGAATATAATTTCAATGGTCTGGAAATCTTCGGTCGTAATATCCATGATGGTCAACAGATTGGCTGGATTGGAACCAACAACGGTACCCTGGGAACCATGAACGCAATTCTTACCGGAGCTTATCCCTTCACTGACGACATGAAGATCAAGGTTGCTTGCGGTTATTTGAACACAGTTGAGAAAGTGAATGATGAAACTAACCGGGGTATGGAGTTCGATCTTGGTTTCAACTGGGATATCTATAAACCTCTGGCTTTTGATCTGGTGGGTGCAATGGCAATGCCCAATGAAGATTATTATGGCGATTCCGATTCTGTTTTTGAGCTGTGCTCACGAGTGCAGTATAAATTCTAGTACCTGAAAAATTGCATTAAGGCAGTTCCATTAATCACGGAACTGCCTTAATTATTTAAAATCTAATTGACATCATTCTTTATAATAATTTTTCTTTGAACAACTTCCAGTAACCTAAGGAGAGAATATGAAGAAAATTTCTTTATTAATAGTATTGCTGTTACCCATTTTTCTGTCAGCTTACGATTTTGATTTTTATGGCAGTGCCCGTATCGGGATGTGGTATATTCAGGAGGATGAAGATTTCACAGGTGGAGAATCCCGCTTGATAATGAGTTATAATCTTTATACAAACAGCAGATTCGGAGCGAATTTGGCATATGATAAGTTGAAAGCCAATGTCGAATTCGGTTTCAAATGGGGTGATGCCTACCTGCGCAAGATCTATGGCGAATACGATTTTGACAAGGTCAAGCTTCTGGTTGGCCAGGATTACACCGGTTTCAGCGATCTGGCAGCTCAGGCAACCTCAATATATTCCGGTAAGGATGAAAGTCTGATCGCTTACGGTGCTTATTACGACAGCAGAAATCCTCAGATCAGGCTTACCTTCAAGAACGGACCCTATATCAGCTTCATGGAACCGAAAAGGTATTCACCCTGCCCCGATTGTTCGACCGATATGGTAGATGCCCTCCTGCCACGCACCAATATCGGTATGAAATTGAATATCGATGAGGTTATGGTACATGCCACCTTCGGTATTAACGTAGCTCAATACAATAAGGACATAGCTTTGTGGGCAGAACCCAATCCTGATTATGATCCCGCTGATTCCACCAGCAGCGAGTTTATCACGAAAAACACTAATGAGAACCTGATTGCCTATGCTTTGGCTTTGACAGTAAAGTATGAGAAAGGTGATCTGTGTCTGATGGGGCAGTTCAATTACGGACAGAATATTGCAGATTACGGTATCGTTACCTCAACAGGAGCCAATTCAGGCTGGGATGGAGAAAAGGATGAGGTTATCAATAATTTCTCTTCAGGTGGATTTGGTCAGTTCGGTTATAAGATCAATGATAAAATGACTTTTCTGGGTGGTGTCGGTTTTAATGCTTCCAAACTGGACGGCATGGATGATCAGGATACTGCCATGGCAGTTTTCGGACAGATCAAATACCAGTTGTCTAGTGTAATGACACTTATTCCCGAATTAGGTATGATTGATGACATGGAAGATGGCGCAGGTAATGATGAAGGTTCTCAAATTTATTTCGGCACCAAGATTCAGGTCGATTTTCCCTAATCCAGGGTAAATAATGATTGAAGCCCTCCTTTTGCAGGAGGGCTTTTCTGTTTATCTGATCTGCTGTTTTCTGCAAGGATATTATTTCAGGGCATAAATCAGGGCAGTGGTAAGTTTAAGAACATCTTCGTTAGTCTTTTCCAGAATTCGTGAAAGTTGCCGCGATATTTCCAGCAGGATCTTGAATCCAATACCGGGGTATTTTTCGCTTAGTGTCATGAAATCCTTCTGATTGAGGGAATATAACTCACAATCAGTTTTAGCTACAACGTTGGCAGTCCTCTTGCGAAAACCCAGTAAACCTATTTCTCCGAAGAACATGAAATTTTCTGCAGAAAGGACAGTAAGTGTCTTATCCAGCTCCTCCTCCTGATCTACCATGGTCATTTTCTTTGACACCACTACCTTCCCCAGATGCAGGATAAACAGCTTATCACTTTCTTCCCGGTCAGAAATGATTTTTTCACCTTCCTTGAAACGGCAGGTATGCAGACAGGGGGCTACCAGGTTTAATTCATCAGTACTGAGTTTGCTGAACAGAGATACTTTTCTTAAAAATTCCAGATCCACATTTCACCTCACAGCACAATCGCCTTGTCGGTATCCTGAATCAAATAGGAATCTTCAGGTTTAATCTTGATGCGGGTTTGTGACTCCCGAACTTCCATTTTCTTGCCGGATAATTCGAACTGACGTTTGATAAAACGGTCGATAGAGGAAGTATCATCGGAGAGAATAGAAGAGATGGAGAATTCAGGGAGAGAAGAACTGATTCCCAGTAGAACCAGATTTTTGTTTTCTTTGAAATGATTGAACAGCTCTCCATAATTTTTACCAATAAATTCATCAGGAATATCTATTTCCCTGAAGCCCTTGTTATCTTTGAGTTTCAGGGCTTCCTGAACAAAGTCCGGCACGGAAGGATTCAATGTGGCATTAGCGAGTAGATTCCCTCCCACATCATCAAATATGACCACATTCTGGACTTTTGTTCTCTGGATGTTGGGCAGGTATTTCTTGTCTTTCAACTGGATATTAATCATGCCTTTCAGATTGAGATCATAGAGGTTATGGGCAGCGATAATGGTTCTTTCATCCGAAGGAGCAGACTGCGGTTTGCTTTCATCGTACAGCAGGATAATATGTTTGGCTTCGGTAATATTACCCTTCAGCAGAACGTCCAGATTGGTAATATCCCCCTTGATGAATCCTATCTCCAGATCAGGATAGTTATTCTGCACGGAAGATATATCACCCTCATCCAGCTCATTGACCAGAACCACCTTAATATTCCGCAGATCTTCGTACTTCTTGGTAAAATCCAGGATCTTGCGGGCAGAATTATTCCAGCCGCAGATCATGATATGATTTCTATCCTTTATGGTATTCAATCCTTTTCTCTCCTTGATTTTCTTGTCGATAAAATTACTGGCGATGAAAGCTGTGAATGTGGAAAAAACAATGAAGCCCAGTAAGATGAAGACAATTCCAATGATGCGTCCCCAGAAAGTTATGGGATAAAGGTCACCATAACCTACTGTGGTTATTGTTACCAGTGACCACCAGATTGCATCGAATAGATTCTTTATACCCCCGGTCTGGTATTCAAAGAACAGTACACCAACCGCACCAGCCATTATTATCAGGATTATGAAAAAAAGGTTCTTCAGTAATAAAAGGGTATTCTTATTTTTACGAAAAACCAGGGTTTTTCTTCTGATAAATTTTTTCAATTACATGGCCTTTTCTTCGATAATATTATTATAACACATTTTTTCTGTCTTTTGATGAAGTGCAAGTTTTTTTCATAATATATTTTTAACCGCTAAATGAATCAGTATGCTAAATACATCTCATCCCTGTCCATATTCGCACGGAAGCAGTGCCAAAAACGGACAGTAAAAAATTTCCCATCAGTATATATTTATATTATGATAAAACAACTTATGATTATGGAACATAATCTGCTTAGTTAGTGTGGATTTCAGGTAAAGGTTATTTCGGAAAATTATTTCAGGAAAAAAAACTTGACTGAAATATCGTTTTCAAATTAGCGAAGCTGAAGTTGTTTAAGATGAAGAGTAAATTTTAAGAAAGGAGGCTGATATAATGTTCTTATTTCGGATACCACAGGGCACTGTTATCTGACCCAACTGGTCCCGCTTAAACAACCGCGAATTTATAAAAGCTGACTCATCCGGAAGGAGTGAGTTCAGAAATAATAGATTTGGTGGGATCAGTATCTATAAGGGCTGGTCCCACCAATTTTGTATCAATAGAAAAGCTCAAGGTGGGCAAATGCCCGACCTTGAGCTTTTTTTTTAACAGATACGGAAAGGAGGCAAAAATGCTGCGGTTTTTACTGGTATTATTGAAATTATGTTTTTCCTGGCCTTTCCGGATAGAGAGGAGATCCGAAAAAATCCTTACGTAATCAGAAAGGCAAAAAAGCAGATTGGTTATGGAATTTTTTCTAAATATGCGTTTATTTTCCGAAATATTACAGAAGATAGAAAATTGCATAAAGAACCGAGGTACTGATGAATAAAATGAAAATACTCTGGAATTTCATGAAAGGTTATAGGAGTTTGTATATTTTTTCCATTTCCTCTATAGGAATAGCGACTTTCATTAGATTTATCTGGCCACTGCTGCTGAGAATAACAGTTGATTCTGTTATTGGCGATAAACCGCTTGATGTTGGTGGCTGGTTACAGCCTGTATTCTCCGGATTATTCCAGCAGCTGGGTGGAAGAACATCCTTGATCCAATGTCTGTGGATCTTCGGTTTGATTCTGGTTTGCCTTACCCTGGCACAGGGATTATTTCTCTTTTTCAAGGGCAAATTGTCCGCTGTGGCTTCAGAAGCTATTGTACAGAGAATCAGGGATAAAGTCTATGATCACCTGCAGTATTTACCTTTCAAATATCATGTCAATGCCAGGACAGGTGACCTGATTCAGCGCTGTACTTCCGATGTGGAGACTATCAGAAGATTTCTGGCGGTTCAGCTCGTGGAAGTTGGCAGAGCCCTGTTCATGGTAGGATTTGCCTTATCCTTCATGTTACCCATGCATCTGACGATGACTCTGGTATCCATGGCGTTGATACCACCAATCTTCATTTTTGCCGTAATTTTTTTCCTGAAGGTAAAGAAAGCTTTTCAGTCTTCCGATGAATCAGAAGGCAGAATGTCCACAGTCTTGCAGGAAAATCTAACAGGTGTGCGGGTAGTACGTGCATTTGCCCGGCAGTCTTACGAGATCAGAAAATTTGATATCAGGAATTGTGAATATCGCGATCTTACCTTCCGATTGATACGACTGCTGGCCTGGTACTGGTCGGTATCGGATTTCATGAGCCTGTTGCAGATTGCGGTGGTAATGATCCTGGGAACATATTGGTCGGCAATCGGGATGATCAGTCTGGGGACTATGCTTGCCTTTTCCTCTTATGTTGGTATGCTGCTCTGGCCTGTGCGTCAGATGGGAAGGGTATTGACCGATATGGGGAAGGCACTGGTTTCAGTGGACCGGATACAACAGATTCTCAATGAACCAGTTGAGGATTCAGGTACTGGTAATGCTCAAAATTACCTGCAGGGTAATATAGAATTCAGGAATGTGACTTTCGGTTATGAGCATGACAAACCTGTGCTCAAGAATATTTCTTTCAGGGTGAGTAGCGGTGAGACCATAGCTATCCTGGGTCGAACCGGGGCTGGTAAAAGTACCCTGGTCCATCTGCTGCCGAGGCTCTATGATGTGCAGGAAGGAGCCATTCTGATTGATGGCAGGGATATCAGAGAATATGATAAGAAGGTGCTGCGCAAAAATATAGGTATTGTCCTGCAGGAACCATTTTTGTTTTCAAAAACCCTGCAGGAAAACATCGGACTGGCAGTGGAGAACTATACGGAAGCAGATATTCGTGATGCAGCCAGGGCAGCGGCTATTGATGATGTTATCCTGAACTTTGAGAAAGGTTATGACACACTGGTTGGCGAAAGAGGAATAACACTTTCCGGAGGTCAGAAACAGAGAATTGCCATTGCCCGGGCTGTGATCAGAAATAATCCTATCCTGATATTCGACGATTCTCTGAGCGCTGTGGACACCAGAACTGATGCCACTATAAGGCTGGAATTACAGAAGAGGCCGCAACGCGCCACGACCTTCATCATTTCCCATCGCCTGAATACCCTGGCGGAAGCGGACAGGATTCTGGTTCTGGATAATGGCATGATAGTTGAGCAGGGTTCGCATCTTGAATTGCTGCATAAGGATGGGATGTACAAGAGAATCTGGTCAATCCAGAACGAACTGGAAGAGGAACTTGCCAGTGAAATTAATGATCGGAATGCCGAGCTGAATGTCAATAACGGGAAAGAAATACAGATCAGTTGAGCTTGTTTTAAGGAGTTAATAATGATCGCTTTTGAGGAAAAAGATTATACAAAGAGATTTGATCCCAATCTCTGGAAAAAACTGGGGGTATTCCTTAAACCCTATCGGAAACGGTTACTGGTTCTGGCTTTATTCATGATAGCCCTGGCAGGAGTGGATGCCCTGTTCCCGCTTATGAGCAGATATGCTGTCGATCACTTTATCATTCCGGCAACAAGCAGGGGATTGGGTCTCTTTACCCTGGTTTACTTCATGTTGATCCTTATTCAATCAGGGAATATTTACTTTTTCATAGCCATTGCTGGCAGGATAGAAATGGATCTAACCTATGATATCCGTAAGAAAACCTTTCAGCATCTGCAGGAACTTTCCTTCAGCTATTATGACCGCACGCCGGTAGGCTGGATGATGGCCAGGATGACTTCAGATAGTCTGCGTTTGGGCAGCTTCATATCCTGGGGGCTGGTAGATATGGTCTGGGGTTTATCGTTGATGATTTTGATCGCTGTCATTATCCTCATCCTGAACTGGAAACTTGCCTTGATAACGCTCACTGTGGTTCCAGTGCTGGTGATTTTAAGCCTGTTTTTTCAGAAAAAAATTCTCGGTGCTTACCGTATCGTAAGAAAAACCAATTCCAAAATTACGGGTGCTTTCAATGAGGGTATTTCAGGAGCCAAGACAACAAAAACCCTGGTGCGGGAAAAAGAAAATCTGAGAGAATTTCAGAACCTGAGCCGTAATATGTATTCCTCTTCTGTTAAAGCTGCGGTTTTTTCGGCAATCTATCTGCCAGTAGTATTGAGTCTGGGCAGTATTGGTACGGGACTGGCTATCTGGCTGGGTGGGGAAAAGGTGGTTCTTGACCTTTTATCTTACGGTACACTGGTGGCGTTTATTTCCTATACGGTTCAGTTTTTCGAACCTCTTCATGAAATGGCACGTATCTTTGCTGAACTGCAGAATGCTCAGGCGTCTGCAGAGAGGATCTTTTCACTGCTGGAGGAGATCCCGCAAATTACTGATTCCCCTGAGATTTTAGAGACTTATGGTAATGTCATTGCAACTGGAAAAAAGGAGAAGGCAGTTATCAAAGGTGATATCAGCTTTCGCAATGTAAGCTTTGCCTACAAAAATGGGGAAAAGGTTTTGCAGAATTTCAATCTGGACATCAAAGCAGGTGAGACCATAGCCCTGATAGGTGAAACCGGTTCGGGCAAGAGCACGATCGTAAATCTTACCTGTCGTTTCTATGAACCTGATGCAGGGGAGATCTTGATCGATGGCTGCGATTATCGGCAAAGGTCTCAGCTCTGGCTACAATCTAATCTAGGGTATGTATTGCAAAGTCCTCATCTGTTCAGTGGTACAGTTCGGGATAATATTGCCTACGGTAATCTGGAGGTGGATGATGCCAAGATAGAAGAAGCAGCGAAGCTGGTGAATGCTCATGAATTCATCACAACCATGGAGAAGGGCTATCTGTCCGAAGTAGGAGAAGGTGGCAGCCTGCTGTCCACCGGGCAGAAACAATTGATTTCCTTTGCCCGGGCAGTTCTGGCTGATCCTCGCATCTTCGTGCTTGATGAAGCGACTTCTTCTGTTGATACGGAAACGGAGAAGAAGATCCAGGATGCCATCCAGAAGATATTGCGCAACCGGACCAGTTTCCTTGTTGCTCACAGGTTATCTACGATAAGGTCTGCGGACCGGATTCTGGTTATTCGTAAAGGCGAGATAATCGAGAGCGGTAACCATCATGAGCTGATCAACCGTAAAGGTCATTATTACAGCCTTTACACCAATCAGTTTCTGGAAGAGCGCGAAACCGTGGTGTTAAATTCCTGATTGTGTTTTACTCATGAGGTAACGATGGTT
Source organism: Candidatus Cloacimonadota bacterium (assembly GCA_016935235.1). Lineage (GTDB taxonomy): Bacteria > Cloacimonadota > Cloacimonadia > Cloacimonadales > TCS61 > JAFGRJ01. The sequence goes on along the minus strand of JAFGRJ010000161.1, from coordinate 18,862 downwards.
GAAGTAAGTTTGAATGAGATAACAAAAAATTATGGTGGCGCAAATGTGCTCAATGGTTTGTCATTGCGTGTGCAGAAAGGAGAGAAAGCTGGTCTTATCGGTATTAATGGCAGTGGGAAAACCACCCTTTTCCGTATCATTGCCGGGATAGAACCGACCAGTTCGGGCACTGTCAGTTACCGCCAGGATGTTAAAATAGCCTATCTGGATCAGATACCTGTTTTTACTCGCGATACAACAGCAGGGCAATGTCTCCGGGAGAGTTTTACCCATCTTAACAAAATTGATCAAAAGCTGAAGGACCTGGAGAAAAAATTTCATCTGCTGTCTGATCAGGAACTGGATAAAGCCATAAAAAAATATGGAGATCTGCAGCTTGAGTTTGAGAATAAAGGTGGTTACAGTGTTGATCTGGAAATTGAGAAGATTTGTACAGGTCTTAAGATTAATAACCTGTCAGAATGCAGGTTCAGCGATCTGAGCGGTGGCGAGAAGACCAGAGTCCTGCTTGCGAGAATGCTATTGCAGAAACCTGACCTGCTGTTGCTGGATGAACCAACCAACCATCTGGATCTGGAGTCCATCGAATGGCTGGAATCCTATCTGAAGGAAACTAAAAGCAGCGTTCTCATCATATCTCATGACCGGTATTTTCTGGATCAGATTGTTTCAAGGATCATGGAACTGAAAGCAGGCGAAATTGAGGAATTTGCCGGAAATTATTCTTTTTATCTTGAGGAAAACAGACGCCGGCGCCAGACAGAGATGGATATTTTCAAACAGGCTGCCAAGAGAATCAAATCCCTTAAGGAAGCGGCGGAACGTTATCGCACATGGGGAAATATCAATTCGGATAATTCAGCTCATATGGCCAAAGCGAAAAGGTGTGAGAAGCAGATAGAGGAATTAGAAAAAGTAAAAAAACCAGCCCGGAACAGGAAGATCAGGGCTGACTTCAGCAATACTGGGAGATCAGGGAAAATAGTCGTCCGTCTGCAGAAAATAAAGAAATCCTATGGTGAAAATCTAGTTCTCCGGGCGATTGACCTGAACCTTCATTACAGGCAGAGAGTTGTCTTGCTGGGTCGGAACGGTTGTGGTAAAACCACTTTATTCAGGATAATCAATCAGGAAATTGAACCAGATGCGGGTGATATCTATATCGGACCTTCGGTAAAGATTGGTTATCTGCAGCAGGAGGTGGAATTTCAGGATGAGAATTTATCACTGCTGGATTCATTCCTGGCAGAATATCCTGTCACTCAGGGTGAAGTCCGTTCTATCCTGGCCAGATTCCTGTTCTTGGGCGAAGATGTTTTCAAGAAGATCAGAGAACTTTCTGGAGGAGAACGGGTCAGATTCCAGCTCAGCCTGCTTATGCATGGAAATGTAAATTTTCTGCTGCTGGATGAGCCTACCAACCACCTGGATATTTTATCCCGGGAGATGCTGGAACAGGCGATTGCTGATTTCAAGGGTACTGTTCTTTTTATATCCCACGATCGATATCTGATCAATAAACTGTCGGAAAAGATACTGGAGCTGGAAGAAGGTAAATTACAGGAATACCCTGGTGATTATGAATATTACCGACTTTGTAAGTCGCAGGTCTCCGGTAGTGATAAGAGTGATGATGCAGGATTGAAGCCAATAATCAGGAGTCAGGATGAACAGGAATTGCGCAGATTAAAACAGAAGATCAGGAACATCGAGGAAAATATAACGTGGCTGGAAAGTGAGTTGGAAGGAATAGAAAGAAAAATGCTGGAAATATCAGACTATGAAGATTTGAATAAAATGTATGAAAGAAAATGTACAGTAAAAGATCAGATCACTCAGCTCATGGAGCAATGGGAATATCTGATGGGTGAAGAAGAAATAATAAAGAAGTGAAAGCAGGCCTCATTAGATCAGATCATGATCCTTTGCTGTACCTGTGGATAGTGAAGATAAGGAATAAAGATGATAGAAATCAAACGGGAACTGCCCCGAGCGGTATTGATCGGTGTCAATCTGAAACAGGATGATGAGTTGAAGACAGAATCTACCCTGCAGGAATTGTCTCGCCTGGCTGCTACAGCCGGGATAACTGTTCTTGGTTATCATATCCAGAACCGGAGAAAAATCGATGCTGCGACCTATGTCGGTAAGGGTTTTCTGCATGCCGTGCTGGCTGGATATGACAAAATCGATATGTTGATTTTTGCCAATGAACTGCAACCGAATCAGATGCGGAACATCACCAGTTTTTTTGAAGTTGAGGTAGCAGACAGGACGGAAATAATCCTTGATATCTTTCACCGCCATGCCCGGACTAAAGAGGCTAAAGTGCAGGTAAGATTGGCAGAGCTGGTTTATCAGCTGCCCAGGTTGAAGAAACTGTGGTCACACCTGGACAGGGAACGGGGTCAGGTTAGTGGCAGCAGTGGAACTGCCCGAGGCATGGGAGAAAAACAGCTTGAAGTCGATAAAAGAAAGATCAGACAGGAAATATTACATCTGCAAGACCAGTTGAAAAGGATCGAAATCCAGAAAAACGTTCAGAGAAAAAGAAGACAGCAAATTGGGAAAGTGTGTATAATCGGTTATACTAATGCAGGGAAATCGACGCTCTTCAACAGCCTGACGGCAGCTGATGTTCTGGTTGAGGACAAATTGTTCGCCACTCTTGATTCAACCACAAGAAAATTGAAACTGGCAGGAGGGCGGGATGTTATTCTGTCCGATACGATCGGATTCATTGCAGATCTGCCACATCATTTAATTGCTTCTTTCCATACCACTCTACAGGAAACTCTGGATGCCGATCTGCTGCTGCATATAGTGGATGCTGGTAGTGCCCGTTATAAGGAGCAGATAGCTGCAGTAGAAAGGGTGCTGCAGGAGATAGGAGCGGAAAAGCAGAAGAAAATTCTGCTCCTTAACAAGATCGACCAGCTGGACGAACCTCAGCGTATGGCATTGCAGGCAGGCTTCCCGGAAGGAATTCTGATATCAGCTCGACTTGGTACGAATCTGGCAAGGTTGTATGAGGAAATAAATCACAGTATGTATCAATATACTGTATATAATTTTCTGATCCCATTTGAAAAGCAGAATCTGGTTAACGAGCTTTATCAGATTTGCAGAATCAGAAGGGAAGAATATCGGGAGGAAGGGATTTTGATAACAGCGGAAATGCACCAGGCAGACCATTATCGATATGCCCGGTATGATGTAGGAAGGAGAAAGAATGAATTACACGATTGATCTTGTAGATCCTGATTTTATGGATGAACAATTACTGAAGAAGTATCTTGACTTGTTCAATGAGCTGCAGAGCGAGACCTATTCAGACGATCCGCCGCGTACTTATGAGCAGTTTGTGAGATATTTGAGGAATGTATCTGATTCAGAAAAGGTGTATCGTTGGCTGGCAGTGGTGAAAGGAAACATTCTGGGGGATGCCTGCTGTTTCATCAATAAAGAAGGTGAAAACAGGCATATTGCTTATGTTAATATCCAGGTGGGCAAAAATTACCGGCAGAAAGGCATAGGCAAAGCATTGTTACAACATGTGGTCGAAAAAATCCAGAATGATGGCATCGAAATAATTGATTTCATGACAGTAAACAAACCGAAAGCAGGATCCATTTTTCTCCATCGCATGGGAGCGCAGATAGGTCAGACGAACCATATCAATCAGCTGGAAATTGCTGATCTGGATTATACACTTATGGACAACTGGATAACCAGGGGCAGGCAGGCTAACCGGGATTTCCAGCTTGAATTCTGGAAGAATGAATATCCTGAGGACAGGATTGCAGCCTATGTGAAACTTTATAATGAATTCTGGAATTCCGTTCCTATGGATGAACTGGAGTACAGGTGGGAAAACATCAGTGAAAAATGGTTAAGGGATTCACTTCGAGCCATACTTGCCAAAGGTTGGGAGTACTGGTTGCTGGTCGCAAGGAACAAAGTCAATAGCGAACTGGCTGGTTTCACCACCTTGATCTATACTGGCTACAGGCGAGATCTGATGAATCAGGATGATACGGGGGTAGCAGAGCGGTATCGCAATCGTGGTCTGGGCAGATGGCTGAAAGCTGTCATGATCAAGAAATTAATCCTGGAAAAACCTTACATACGGATAGTAAGAACTGAGAATGCCCTTTCCAATGGGCCCATGCTCAGGATAAATCAGGAAATGGGTTTCAGAAACTACCTGACGGAAGAGATCTGGCAGATACGGCTGCAGGCTATTGTGGATTATCTCAAATAAACCTTATCCAGGCAGGAAGAATGAACAATAATATCAAGATTGTTGAATATGAAAAGAAATATGCTGCATCTATTGCGGCCATGTGGAATCAAAGCGGGGATGGATGGGGAGGTTACAATACCGAAATTACCGCAGAAAAGGTGATCCGGGAAGAAGCAAGTTCACCTCATATAAACCTGTACCTGGCACTGGATGACAACATGGTCGTGGGTTACTGTAAGCTATCAGAATATCGGGAAGATGAAGGCGCATTATATATTGATTTAATTAATGTTCTGCCTTCCTATCAGGGCAGGAAGATAGGTAAAGCCCTGGTCCTGAGATGTGTGCAGCGCACGGTTGAACTGGGTTGGCCCCGTCTTGATCTTTATACATGGACCGGTAATACCAAGGCAGTGCCCATGTACAAGAAGTGCGGATTTTTCTGGGAAGACCGGGATGATACAACTCATTTGATGGATTTCATTCCCACGGTGCTGAATACAGAAATACTCAGAGACTATTTCAGGGTGATGGACTGGCAGAAAGACAGCATCCGGGAAATAGCAATAGAACCTGATGGTATCAGGGAAAACGATTCGGAGTATTACCGTTATCTCTGGCAGAAAGATGAAAACAGGCTGGAAGTTGATTTCTGCCGTTACGGGCGCTTAATCAGAAGAATCGAGTGCAGGGAATTCTCAGTTTCCGTCGCTGTGGCTAAACGAAAATTGATCTTTGGTCGCCATTATTATGTTAATTTTCAGATAACGAACAAGATGGAGGTTCCCATCAAGTTTCGTATCAGAGGCAGGGATGACAGGAACATCAGTTTCCCTTTCCAGCAGGAATTCAGTATAACAGGAAGCAGGATTATAACGGCGACCTTTTTCCTGGATAAGATCGATGATGAGCAATCTCCCTGGAAGACACATCCCCGCGTACAGGCTGCTGTCGAGATAAATGACCGGAAGGTTCTCATGGGTATTGGCATTGAACCTCTCTTTCCTCTGTCGCTAAGTTGCCAGGGGAGTCTGAAAAAAATTACACCTCTTTCTGAAAACGGACTTCTTTATCTTGATGTGGAGAACAATTTCGCTCAAAATGCCTCATTTGCTTTTTCCCTGCCCCGACAGGAACTGGTTGAATTCGCAGAATATGACTTCGGAGTTGCTCTGTTAAAGAATGAAAGAAAATCAGTCCCGCTTCCCTTTCGGTTTCTCAGAAGCGGTATCATCAATACCGAACTGGTTATCAAAGCGGATGTTCAAGGTGAAGATACCATCAGGTTTTCCAGGACTCTCTCTGCCATCATCCATGGCAAGGGACAACCATACTGGGGAGAAAGTGAGAAAAAGATTGTCCTGGGGTATGGGGATTACCAGTTAATATTGAACAAACGTGATTTCTGCAACGAAGGTCATTTTGTAAAAGACGATCAGCAGGGAGAGGGTGTTTATTTTCGACCACCCCAGTTGGGAAAACCCTATTCATATGAATTCAGCAAGGTTGATGCCAGTAAAGCCAACTTTACCGAAGAAAGAGGTGCTGTACTACTGAAATTGGATTATCATTCGGAAAGAATACAACAGGTGGAATTCTCCCTGTGCTTCCGTTTATATTCAGATGGAGTTCTGGAAACATGGGAGGAGATAGAAAATATGGCAATGAATGCAACCGATGCTGAATTAGCGTTGTGTCGCTATTTCAACTTTTCCAAAAGCAGCTTCTTTCTTCATTATAACAATAGATTAATGGAATTTTCCTCAGATACACAAGTCAATATCGATAATATTGACTACAACCTGATCAGCGAGAACTGGTTATTCACAAGCGGTAAGAAAATCAGTGTCGGCTTGAGCTGGTCTGCTCCAGACAGCATCCGGTTTGGTGACTGGGCCATGTATTTTGAACATTCAGTGAATAAAAACCTGCATCCGGAGAATTATCGCTCACCCTCAGTGTTCTTTTTCCTGAATAGATTCACAAACTGTTTTGATTTCAGGGATTATCTCAGGGGAGAAAAGGTCTGCGAGGGTGAACCGCATCAGTGCATTGAGTTTAAGATCAATGGAGGGAATCCTTTTATCAAGGGAGATCTGGCTGTTCAGGTAGTTGAACACAGGCAGAGAAAATTCGGAGGTGAATTTTGCATCCAATCCAGCAAGGGAAGTTTTGCAGATGCGGGAGGTTCTCTACTGGATAAGGAAAATGAAAAACAGGTATTTCTCAACCTGAAGGAAAAAAATTCCAGTTCCTCTGATATCCTGCATCTGCAGGCATCTACAGCATTGCAGAAATTATACAGGAACAGGGCTATATTTAAAATAGGCAGGGGAGAAATAAAGGCGGAAGTATCCGATCAGGAAGGTTTTAAGACACTGGCTGTCGATAATGGCACGATCAGGATAAAGTGTGCCGAAGCTTTTCTCCCGGGGATATTTTCTCTGACATACCATCAGCAAGAGTGGCTGGATACCAGCTTTCCCCGGAAAATATGCAAATCCTGGTGGAATCAATGGGGTGGCGGTATATTTGCCCTTCCCCAGGAAATGCGCTATCAGACACTCTATGCACAACCAGCTACAAGCAGATTAGTGAAGTTTGCTGATAATCTTGGGAATATCTGGCAGGGAGTGGAAATAGAAATTTCCATCAGGGAGCACAAGAAATATAAAGGACTTGGCTGGAAAAGCTTTTATCTGCTGATGCCATCCTGTCCCGTTCTCTTGATTGATAACTGCATAATCCAGAATACTGGAACCTGTTTGCAAAATTGGAATTTCGAAATTAATGGCTTCATCAGGAGTGCAAATAGCTTGGAACGCTCATTCTTCCGATCGGTAAACAACAGGGGCGATATTTCCGATACCTATGCCGGACAGGAAGAGGTCTGGCTTGTGCAGCATTCTTTCGCTTTCGGAGGTATGGATAGAAAGGAGCTGCTACAGCTTTATAGCAGAGAACCTCATAGATCATGTGAGGCGAGTACAGATAAGAAAACCCTGTCTTTCTGGGTTATGGATAAATTGTCGCTACCCAGCACTACCGAATTCATGAGTAAGCCGCTATTCCTGATTTTCACTCCGGAATTTCTCTCGTCCGAAATGCTGACTGACCTTTCTAATATCAAGCTGCAACGGGAATCATGAAAATGTTCGCATATGAACGCTGCTGTCGCACCAACGAACAGGAAAAAATAATCTGGAAAACTATAATTTGCTGGATTATTGGTATTTAAATCTCTGGCACGGACATTGCTCCGTAATATCAGATCACACCGTGAATCTGAGCGGGATTGCAAAAGAATATAGATTGCATTGGAGTTTCAGGGAGATTGAATGAGAAGTTATGGATGGCTGTTGTTTTTCAGTTTATGTTCTATCCTGTATGGTAAAATGGAATATGAAGTGCCATTCTTAACATCTGCTCCGATTATTGATGGAGTCATTGGAGATAACGAATGGAATTGCGCTGTTATGATTGAGGAATTCTATCAGACATCACCGGGCGACAACACCACGCCATCGGAGAAGACGGAATTTTTTATCGGTTATGATTTCGATAATATATACTGTCTGGTCAAGTGTTATGCGGAAGATCTGCAAATCATCAGGGATTTTCACTGCAGTCGTGACAATATCATGACCACCGATCGCGTATTCATATTCCTGGATACTTTTCATTCCAATGAAAAAGCTTATTATTTCGGGGCCAATGTAAACGGGGAACAGGCAGATGGCATTGTGATTGATGACATCGATACCCTCCCGGACCTTTTCTATTATTCCCGCGGAACCCGAATGGATTTCGGGTATCTGATCGAATTTGCCATACCATTAAACAGCATCAAATATCGCAGCGGTAAAGGTGTGACCTGGGGAACCTTCATTAAAAGGCATATTCCCGAGCGTGGTGAAGAGATAACCTCTTTTCCCGTGCTGCGGGGCAGAGGAAACTTCTATGATAATTACGGTATTCTGAAATTCGCCATTCTACCTTCAAGTATGAGCTTGAAAATTAATCCTTCCCTGATCAGCAGATTCAATGAAGAAAAAAATGATATTCTAGGTATTAAGAATAGAACGGAAGAAATTGAACCGGAGTTCAACCTTCTGTTTGAACCTGGCTCCATGGTCTCTGCCACTGTAACGGTAAATCCTGATTTCAATATTATAGAGGCCGATGCTCTCAATGTAGAAGTTAATAACCGGTACGATATTTATTATCCGGAAAAGAGACCATTTTTTGTTGAAGGTGCAAATCCCTATGAAACGAGTATAAACATCCTGTACACCCGTCAGATTGTGGAACCGGCCTGGGGTGCTAAAATTTCCAGTTCTCTGGGCAGGTATTCCCTGTACGGTCTCGTGGCGGTGGATAAAGATGTACCCGGAGATCGATTCTCCTCATCCTTTAATGGGGACAAGAATACTCCTTTTGCATTTATCTGCTTTTCTCGAAAACTGGGCATGAAAGACGACAGAATCAGATTAGCTGGTTCTTTGAGGAAATTCGGGGAATATGATAACCTGGTGATAAATCTCGATAATTTTTTCCGCCTGAATAACCAGATTAGCTTTTACAGTCAAATGGCTGCTTCCGGAAATGAAATAGGCGAGGACGATGTTACCACCTTGCAGAGAGGTTATGCTTATGCAGCGGAATTAAATTATTATGATGGTACCTGGTATATCCATAATTTTGCCAAGGGACTATCCACCAATTTCCGGGCTGACCTGGGTTATATCACTGAAACTGATCTGAATTTTCTGGAGAATCGTCTTGAATACCAGATACACTCTGCAACAGATGAAGACCTGATCCGTTATCTGGAAATTGCCTCCACGCAGAATGTTAAATACGATTTCAAATTTGATCGGATCCTGACTAATTACTGGGAAGGAATGGGAGGATGCATCTTCAAGAATAATATGGAATTATGGACTGGTCTGGAATTAACCACCGAAAATTATCTAAATAAGGACTATCATCTTCATTATCCCTGGCTTTCCTTGACATATAATCCCAGACGGGAAATTGGTATTAACTTGCTGCTGGTTGATGGGGAAAATCTCTGGTTTGGTGAATACAGAGGTGAAACCGGAGATTACAGGAAACTGGAGACAACTTTGAACCTGAGACCTTCCAGCAATATTGATCTCGAATTCAAACAGAAATATCACGAAACCAGGAAATTCTACATTGCCCGTACTTACGAATGCAAGTTAAAATTGCAGTTTCACCGTAATTTCTGGCTGAGGACCATCATCCAGATAACGGACAGCGATATCTATGAAACTGGAGAAGAATGCAGTAGAATTGACTTTTATCCCCTGTTCACCTTTAAACCCAATGCCAATACTGCTGTTTATCTGGGGGCTACCCGAAGTGACAACAGGTATTGGTTGGAGCAGGACCTTGACGGTCATGAACAGGTAACTGTCTATTTCCTGAAATTATCCTGTGCGTTTGATATTATATAAAAGGAGTACAAATGGAACTTTCCGAATTTAAGAAATTCAGCAGCTTGTTTTCCGAATATACCGAATTGCGTATACAGGAAAACAGAAACGTCAGTATTGCCATAGTCAAAGGGAACATTGTCCGCAACAGCAGGACTGCGCTCAGCGGAGTCTCAGCCAGGGTTTACAAGGACGGTTTCTGGGGCTTTGCCAGTAATCCCGAAATAAATTCTGCAGTGATCAGGTCGGTTATAAAAGATGCCACCGCCAATGCCATTTTTCTGGCAACCAAGAATTCCCGGCAGGTTAAATCACTTCCCACAACCTCAGGAGGCAGGATCGAGAAAGATTTCTCAACCAGTAAACCACGCATCACTCAGAAAGAAATCATCGAATTTCTGAGAGATCTGGATGATCGTCTCGTCAGAACATTTAAAAATATCAGCACCAGAACCCTGTCGCTTAATTGCCTGGATATGGAAAAAAAACTACTGACTTCCTCCGGCTCTCTGGCATATACAGTCATTCCGCGCTCCATACTGTATGTTGTGCTGACCACTCTCAAGGACGGTAAACCCATTGAGCTTTATGACACTTACGGAGGCTTTGGTCAGATTGAAGAACATTTTCAGGACTTAGAGGACCTGATGGCCAGAATCGGAACTCAATATGAACACCTGCAGAAGAAAGCCGAGGGAATACATCCTGATGCCGGACTCAAGGATTGCATACTCGATGCGGACCTGGCTGGAATTCTTTCTCACGAAGCCATCGGTCATACAGTGGAAGCTGATATCGTATTGGGAGGTTCCATTGCTGCGGATTATCTTGATACAGAGGTGGCTTCTCCCCTTGTCTCCATGACAGATTTTGCCAGTTCAGCCCTGGGAAGGCAATGCCCTGTTCCCGTTTTCGTGGACGACGAAGGAACTCCGGCTCAGGATACAGTTTTGATTGAACATGGTATCCTGAAAAGTTTCATGCATAATAAGGAAACTGCTGCACATTTCGGAGTTGCGCCCACGGGTAATGCCCGAGCTTACGGTTTTGACGATGAACCTCTGATCCGCATGAGAAATACAGCGATTCTCCCCGGTCCTGATAAACTCGATGATATGATTTCTTCCATTGATGACGGTTATTACCTCTTGAAATCAAGTAACGGGCAGGCAGACTCCACCAGTGAGTTCATGTTCGGTATTGTAATGGGCTATGAAATAAAAAAGGGGAGCATCGGCAGGGCTATTCTTGATACTACCATATCCGGAGTGGCATTTGATATGCTGCAGACGATAACCATGATTTCAGATGAAATGTCCTGGACCTGCAGTGGCATGTGCGGAAAAAAACAATCCATACCGGTTGGAATGGGTGGACCGGCAGTGAAATGCAAAATCAATATTGGAGGTAAATAAAATGAGATACAGAGAAGCAGTTGAGTTTGCACTCGCTGACCTTTTAAAAAAGGGGGCTGCCAAGGCATCCTGTCATCTGGAAGTGAACCGTAAACAGGAGATGAATATTCATACCGGGGAATTAAGCCTTTTTCGGACCAATGAAAATGCCAGTTTGTCTTTAATGGCGCTGGCAGGTAATAAGAAAGGTTCTCTCACCATCAATAAACTGGGTGATAAAGATATTAAAGATGCTGTGGAAGAAGTCGTTGACCTTGCTAAGTCTTCCCAGGAAGATCCTGCCAACGATATCGCCCCGTATCAGGAAGCAGCAGATTTTCAGAAAGGCCAGCTTGATCCGGACCTTGATGCCATGTACCAGAGATTGCAGGATTTTAATCAGGAAGTAAGAAACAGGTTTCCCAAGATTATTCTGGAGGAAGTGATACTCGATCACACCCGGAGTGACAGGATATTCCTGAACAGTAATGGAGTGAATTTCACGGTCAGGGAAGCTTCCTATAATTTTGTCCCGATGTTTACAGCAAAAGAAGGCAAACAAAGTTCATCCTTCAATTATACCTATCTGGTAAAAGAAAAGCTTGATCAGGATTTTATTACTGCCTGTACTACTGCCGATCTCTTGCAGCAGGCATCGGAACAGATCGTTACAGAAAAAATGAAAAACAAGTTCATGGGCGATCTGATTATTACCCCAGATTGTATCGGTGATTTCATTTCCTATATTACTAATTATCTAAGAGATTTTGCCCTGATTTCGCAGACATCTCTGTTCCAGGATAAACTGGGGAAAGAAGTCGCACATCCGCTGTTGACCCTGAGATCTCTCCCGCTGGCTCCGGAATTCCCGCAGGGATATTTCTTTACTAACGATGGTTTTGCCGCTCAGAATTCCACCATAATAGATGGAGGTGTTCTGAAATCTTTTCTTCTCAGCCTTTACGGTGCTAACAAGACGGGTCTGGCCAGATCGGTGAATTCAGGTAACTGCTATAAAGTGGAGGCTGGAGAGACTGCTTTGCGGGACATGATTGCTCAGGTAGATAGGGGTCTGCTGTTATGCCGCTTTTCCGGAGGGAATCCTAATGACAAGGGTGATTTTTCCGGTGTTGCCAAGAACAGCTATTTGATCGAGAAAGGAACGATCAGATATCCGGTGAGTGAAACCATGATCTCAGGCAATCTGGCTGATCTTCTTTTCAATATCAGGGGAATTTCCCGGGAAACGGTGAATTTCGGATGGCAGATCATGCCCTGGATTCATTTTGGCGGGGTCAGTATTTCCGGAAAATAGACTGAATTGAAATCTGTATAAACAGCTGGAGATTGACTGCACTGAACTGAATCAGGCTGTCCCGGTCAATTCTCTCCAGAAGGCAAATGCCCGGCGGATATGGGGGATTGTGATCGATCCTCCCACGATCAGACTCACCGCAATGATCTCTTCCAGTTCCGCGCTGGTAATCCCGTTTTCATGGCATTTGATCAGGTGATACCTTATGCAGTCGTCGCATCTCAATACCAGAGATGCTACCAGCCCCATCATTTCTTTGGTACGAGCTGGCAGAATGTCATCCCGGTAAACCTGGGAGTCGAGGTTCAAGAATCTCTTTATTTCCTTACCGGCATACTCTGAGATCAGACGGTTCAATTTTTCCCTTTCTTCCTGGAATGTTTTGACCATATTGTCTTTCATGCTGGCATTCCTGACTAATTAGAAGCAGTTACTTTGAAGAATTTCCTGGCTCCGGTGAGTGGTGTCGACCAGCTCAATGCCGGTCCTGCATATTCAAGAGTCCATCCTGAGGGGAATTCAGTATAAGGATCAGGGGAGCTGTAAACGTTATAGGCGGTAGCCCCGGGTACTTCCTGCCAGGTAAATATGAAATTATCACCATCACTGGAAATATCGGTTTCCATGATTTCCGGTTGCAGTAATTGCTGATAATTGATATTCATTATTACAGGGATTGTTACATCATCACCGGCATTACTGGTAATGATTACGTTGGCATAGTAACTGCCGGGATCCATTCCGGAATTGTCCAGTGTAAGAGTTATCAGAGATTGTTCATTATATTCCAGATGGCCTGATAGGATATCTGAGAAAAGCCAGCTTACTGGCTGGTATATCGTGAATACACCATCCGATGAATCGACCACGGAATTATCCAGGCTGGCAACCTTTATCAGGCAATTATCCGAGCCAGGCCCGGTGACCAGCCAGTTATGAATGCCGTCGTTGATAGTAGAAGAAATTATATTGCTCCAGCTGGAACCATTATTACGGGAGACCTGTAATTTTACATTGGGCAGACTGCCCGAATGTTCCCAGGTGATAAGGTTCTCTTCGTCAATTGCCCAAACCTCAGCTCCGTTGGGGCTTGTCAGGTGCAGGGTAGGTCCTGATTGAATCAGGGTTATAGAGCCAGATATACTATGGGGCTGGCTGCCCCAGATATCACCCTGCATGGTCCAGTTTAGAACCATATCACCGGAAAATCCGGTGGATATATTAATGGTAACGGTAGCAGAGGCACTTTCACCAGGGTAAATTTCACCCCCACCACCATCGCCATCATACCAGCTTACCAGGGCTCCATTACCCGTGGAATTATTTGTGAACAGGTCCCCGCCGGAACCCCCTACAAAATTGGTGGAAGTTGTAACAGTAACATTGCTGGGAAAATCAAGGGTGGCGCCGGATATCCATTCGTTATCAATGCTGGCATTATACAGGATAAGATGCAGTATCATACCGCTGGTTCCGGATTCGTACTCGGTTTCAGCACAGGTTATTGTAGAACCAGCAATGCTGCGACCTGGATTTCCAGCCATAAGAATCTCAAAATCAAGCGTTGATCCAGGTTCGCCATTGTTGGTAATTATAAAGTCTGTTTGCAACTGGGTATCTGGTTCCATATCCTCACTGATGGATGATATGGATACATCCAGGGAAGGCAGATTGGTATTAACTGTGATGATCACACTGTCGTAAATCCGATTATGATCTGTTACGGTTACCAGGATATCATCAGCAAAGGCTGGACTGGGCGTGCAGGTGAAATTTCCTGAAGCATCACAACTGCCACAGATATAAACATCAATGTTATTGTTCATACAGATGCTGGCGGCAGGGACATTAGTCGAGATGGTAACTGGGTTGCTATTATTAATGGGTATTTCGGAAGGGGCGCTTATTGTAATTCCTGCGGGATCAGCGGTAAGCAGATCGAGTTCAGGATCACCGATGGTGTTAAGGGCAAATTGTAGCCAGCGCATGGCTCCATAACTGCTGGAAGCTGCGATGAAATGTATCTTGCCCAGCGTGGCTACTGCCCCGAATTTATACTTGTTGTCTGTTGGTTCTCCCCGGAAGAGGTAGTAGTACAGATAATCTGAATATTGCAGGGAAGGTCCGTGATTGTCAGAGTAGCTGCTGTAACCCCAGCCATATCGGGAGCTGCCATGGTAAGCCACCGCACCGCCATTGGGATTGCGGATGAAAGCTTCACTGAGGCAGGGATCGCTGCCATAACCGCTGCTGTTATCGAAAGCATTGGTGATACAGGCCATTGTGGCAATCATGCCCTGTAAATTCTGATTGGTCTGGACAGAAGCATTGCTGGAATAATACCAGGAACCGGTTTCCGTACTCCACAGGATCTGATTGCCGTGAGTAGCCATATATATATAATTATATCCCCCGTTGATCTGATTAGTAAGGTTACTTACGGTTACATCGTAAGAAGATCCCCCGAAATCTGTATTGGTATCGTAAAAGCGGTAATGAGTACCATCCCACCAGGGATCAATATAATCATTCCACATTTTTTCGCAACGCCAGTCAGCATCACTGCGTCCACCCCAGGTGTTCCATAATTCTACTCCTGATATCAGCATATCAGATGCGAAATTACTTGCGGGTGGATTCTGTTCGTACTGGAGGGTTTTGTTCACAAAAGCGGTAACATGAGCATTGCTGCGGACAGGAGCCCGTGACAGAATTACTTCAGGCCCCATATCGATGTTGTCGTTAGTTTCTCCATTTATACCATCACCATCGGCATTCCAGTTGAACTGGTTGTCGAAACACGCATAAAAAAGGTCAGTGGGAATATAATTGTCTGTCGTGCCACCATTGTTTACATTACCATAGCAATCCAGATCAGGAACGACGGTGTTATCTCCTCCCAGCAGGACCCAGGTGGTATTCTTAGTAAGATAATAATCCTGGATGCAGTTTTTTATCATCAGTTGATTGTTACTGCCCGGATAAGTGCTGTAAATATATTCGGTGGTAACGACACTGGCAGGTACACCGGTCTGGGTTTTCCAGTCAATAAGAGGTTGAAAATACGAAGCCAGAGCTGTGGAAGTAATGATCAGATATTTTATATCATCAGGATCAACCGGTGACCGCAGGGAATACTCCGTCAAATCCTGAGGGTTAATAATTTCACTAAGGAGGAGATCTTTGAAATTGCCATCATCCCAGCGTACAGGTCCGGTTAGCTCACCTTTTTCCAGATTCACTGTAACAGTGATCTCAGTTATTAAATCCAGTTTACCCTGCCGGGGTAGATATCGGAAGGGAGAAATAAGAAAAAATAACGTCTTGTACTGGCTTATCTTCTGTTCGGAAGTAAACTCGACCTGGGATAGGGGATAGGATTTATCCGAATAATAGATACCCTGCTCCGGGGGGACGAACTGCGGAACCGGGAAGTTGGGCAGGGTGGGAACCAGAGGCTGCTGGGGCATGATTAGAATATCTGTGGCTATTGTTTCATAGGTGGCATCGTAAGTAACTCCTGCATATACGGCATCATAAGGTACAAGAAGGCTTACCATGCGAAAAGGCAGGGCAGGTGCCCCGGCTTCTTCTTTATAAATGTAATTGAGATCGGAAACCGATATCATGGTATATTGTTCCTGTAAAATGTGAAATTCTCTGCTGCTGAAATTGAGTTCGAATTCCGCTATTTCTTCAGCAATAAGAGAAACAAGTGACACAATTAAAATCAATCCTGCCCACACCCGAACATTCATTGCCTTACTCCAGTATATTTTCTTTTCCAAACAGCAATATTTATACCAGTTGCATTAATTCTGCTAATTATTTATAAAGATTGTTGTTGTCAACCAGTATTATTAACATTCAATACTGGAAGTGCTTTTTCAATGTATTGAAAAGATCAGTCTTGTCTGGCGGGTATGTTAAGCAAATGATATTTATAGTGTGACAATAGGGGACAAAATCAGTTGGCGGCGGTTATCCGGAAGAATCTCTTACTCTGGTTGAGGGGCATCAGGCATGAGTTGGTGTATACTGTGGTAACATACTGAAAATAATCATAGGGGCTATCTGCAGCAAAAACAAGATAGGATGAAGCTCCGTCCACAGCATTCCAGGTAATGATCAGGGAATTACCTGATATATGAGTTCTAATCTGGGAAGGTATTTCCAGCGTCTCATCATTTATCGCCAGGGTAACAGGCAACAATAAGCAACTCTGATCAGGATCGTTTGAATTTATCAGGATATCGGCATAGTAATATCCCGGAGGGAGTTCACCAGCATCCGAGGTGACATTTATTTCTATCTGGGCATATTCCGGGATAGTACCCTGGTGAGGGTTAATTTCTAACCAGGTCAGGGGTTTCTGGAAGAAGACAGCCAGCTGATCGTGAACGTAGTTGTTATTGTATACAACCTGCAGGGCATCATCACCGGTCAGATTATGGATACCGATGGTGGCAGAATCAAGGTCGCCAGTCATGGAATTATACTGGCAGAGAATATTTCCGTCGCGATATACTATAATTTCGAAGTCGTAGATCCCGGTATAGATACCAGGGTAGTGAATGACATCATCAAACCAGACAATGAGACTATCCTGATTCTGCAGATAGTAAACATCTCCACCCTGCAGGGGATCAAGATCATCCCAGAAACCGAAAATAGCTGCCCGGGGGGCATCCTGCCTGGGGATGGCATAATTGTGATAATCAGACCAGTCGTTACTGAAGCCGATCCACCCGTTGGGACTGATCCGGAAACTGGTGTAGCTTTCTCCATAAAAACTAAGACTGAAATCCAGCGGGATCAGGTCCGTACTCACATCATTATGGGTAAAGGTTACTGGAATAGCTGCCGGATTCAATTCATACCAGTTATAAGGAGGTCCCTCGGGATCATCGCTGTCGATCCAGATATAGCCGTATTCATCGGGATCACTCCAGCTTCTCCCTGAAGATTGGAAAGAATCATACTGTACTTCCATTTCATATTCAAGTTCTGCATTGCCTTCATTGTAGATGACGAAATTTTCCTGCTGGGAATTTCCCGGCAATAGGTCGAATTCCAGGCTGGTGGGAGCGAGAGTGATATCTGGTTGACCGGGCAGTTCGATATAGGGGAAAATGATATAATCTATCCAAGCGCAATCGTTTCCGGAACTTAACGAACCGTCTTTATAATAAACCCATTGGAAGCTGTGTTCACCGATATCCACGGGATAGGTAACTTGACTCCAGCTACTTTCTCCGCTCCACTGGTCTCTCAGAACATCGTCGATATAAAACCTGAGATAATCGTAATTGTTTTCCGAGGAGACTTTTCTCATGAAACTCAGATCGCTGCCAGCCAGAACCTGCACAGTAATGGATAGTACTGATGTCTGGTTGTGAGTGATATCACCTGAGCACAGACAGAATTCTCCTTCCCAGGGATTATCCGATTCTATGAACCAGGGTAAGTTACCGGAATTTTCCCAGTTCATGGTGAACATGTTTCCGGATTCGAAGTCATCAAGGATTAATCCAACGCTCAGGATGAATTCATGAGTAAAGGTATAATTACCTGACCCTGTCTCGAGAGAAAAGGTTACCGGAGTACCGGGAGGAATCATATCCCCAATACTGGCACTGAAAATTGCAGCTGTTTGTTCTCCCGCATCCAGACCGGTAAGCTGCAGGCTGGGTGGATTTATATCTATTTCAGGTTCTACACAGGTAAGAGATACTGTAATAAGCGGGGACGCTGCATGTCCCTGGTTTAATATTTGTACTGTCAACTCGACGTTTTCACCGGGATCCAGTCTGCCATTATTATTAAAATCGGAATCATCGATGTTAATGGTTTGATATTGGAGATCGGGAGCGTTTACCGTCAGAGGTATAGTGTATTGCCAGCTGTTCTCGTCAGCGTCGTTTATCAGCAGATCCAGCAATAATTGATGCTGGTCTGGGATGTTATCTGCTATATAACCTGCAAAAGCTCCGTTGAGCAGAATGCTGTCGCCACTTCCCAGATAACCTGCTGCTTCGAAGGCATCGGTGATGACGAAGTAATTGTCGTTGCAATTCAAGGCAGCAATCACTTCCTGAGCGGGTTGATCACCAACATTCTGCAGCATTATAGCGATCGTGATGAATTCGTCGAAATCGCCTTCACCATTACCGTTCCCGCCACTGTCATCTATGCTGAAGGAGTTATTCACCACATAGGGTTGATTGCTGACCACAATAATAGTGTTTTCACAGGGATTACGGTTATGGGCATGGAGAAACAGGTCAAGCTCTTCGGCAATGGTAACGGGATCAGTGAGATTGAGGGTAGCATTGCCGGAACCATCAGTAACAGCGGTAGCCAGGAGAGTATCATTCTGGATCAGGGCAACCCGGGCAGATGGTGCATTCGAGGAAATGGATACCTGTTGTGTTCCCAGCGGGAC
>JAFGRJ010000160.1 GCA_016935235.1 Candidatus Cloacimonadota bacterium | reverse complement strand
GGTTCTGCTGGAGAGTGTTCCCGGTGTTTTTGCCACCAATGCTGGTCTGGGTGAAGGTGAATTGAAAATGAGGGGATTCGATGCAGACAAGGTCCAGATTCTGATCAACGGTATCCCGGTAAACGATCCTGAGAGTCAGCAGGTTTACTGGTCTAACTGGACCGGTTTGTCCTCCACCGTGAAATCAGTTCAGGTACAGAGAGGTGCCGGCACCTCCATGTACGGCTCCGGAGCTTTCGGTGGATCGGTTAATATCGAGACTATCGGTGCCGGTGGTGAGCCGGACAAGATGTGGACTTTCAGAACATCCTTCGGAACCTTCTTTGATTCCGATAAAGTAGCTGATGGCAAAGGTGATTTGATTGATTACAATCCCTACAACTACAATCTTCTGCTGCGTTATAATTCCGGTAATCTTTATGGCGGGAAATTCAACTACAGTGCCATGATAGAGAGAAAAGTCGGTGATTATTATACTATCGGTACCACCTACGATGGCTGGTCTTTCAATGCCGAATTGCAGAATATATGGGGCAATCACAAGGTCAATACCAGCCTTATCATTGCACCGCAGAAGCATAATCAGACACGTGCTATGCAGGATATGAATCTGGAGGATCAACTGGGCAGGGCTTATAACCGCTACAACCATCCTTATCAGGAAAATTATTACAACAAGCCCCAGCTGTCAGTCCGGGATGAATGGCAGATCACGGATAAGACCCTGCTGCTGACCAATCTCTTCTTCACACGGGGAGACGGTGGAGGCAAGTACCTGAAGAATGACAAGTTCGATGTGGAAACAGGAAGAAATTATTACATGCCCACCGATGAATATACAGACAACAAGTATTTCTCACGCCATGCTGTTCATATATACGAACAGATTGGTGTTCTGCTGCAGGGTTTGACCATCGATGATTCCACCGGTGGTTATCTCTGGAATGGTGCCCCCTTTACCTTTGGTTACGGTTCCAATCTACCCAATTATGATTATAATCACAGCTGCATGAACGACAGTCAGAATAATCACAAGCAATTTGGCTTCAACACCTACGTCGATCATAAAATAAACGATATGATCAAAGTAGTGGTGGGTGGTGAATGGCGGCACTGGGTAGGATTGCACAGAGCTCTGCAGAGGAATTTCCGTTACAACGGCGGAGTGTATGCATTAACTCAGGACAGATATAATTACTATGGTATCGTCAATAATGCTTCAGCCTTTGCCAGAGCCCAGGTTAAACCCCTGCCTGCAGTTACTTTCATGATCGATGGACAGTATGCTTACTATTCCTCCCGCGTTGATGAAGAACCTATTGCCATTTTTGATTATCAGAGAGGGGATTTCACCGGTGACTTCTATTATCCCACCAAGGACATGATGACCCCGCTTCTGGATGAAGATTACGATCCTGTAGTTGATCCCCAGGGCAATGTGGTTATGGTCAAGAAATTCACCGAAGAGGATTATGAGAGAGTATTCAAATTCTTCTCGCCCAAGTTCGGAGTGAACTTCAACGTTACCGAATATCTGAATATCATTGGCAATTATTCCATTGCCTACAAGGAGCCCCGCCTGGGAGACTGGTACAGCAGATCTGGCGGTCCTGGCGGCGGTCAGCTATATGAGGCAGAGTTCGTCCAGTCCGATGGCGATACGATCATGATCGATCAGTATTACGATCTGGATTCCGAGAAAGCTACCACCATTGAATTTGGTGGGGGATACACCGGTCTCTGGTTTGACATCAGCGCCAATTACTACAGAACAAAATATGAAGACAAGATCGAGAACAGCCTCACTCAAAGTGATGATTATGTAACCATCAACGCCGGAACAGCCATCCACCAGGGTCTGGAATTCACCGCCAATGCGGTGGTTGGTAACTTTGATATGGGGATGGCAGGTTCTATAGGCAAGTACCGCTGGGATGAAATGAATGTTCAGCAGATCTTTGGTGAGCCGGACTCCCTGATCGTCGATAAGGTAGTTCCTTTCTCTCCAGAAAGACAGGCCAGCTTTTCCTTTGGCTATACCTTCGATAATATGCCCGGTGACGGCAAGCTGAGGATCGGTTTCAGTGGACTCTGGTGGGATGAATACTATGCCTCCTACACCAACAAGTACATGTCCTTTGAGGGATATAATCCCCAGACAGGAGCTGAGATCTGGGAAGAGAAGGATGCCAAACTTCCATATTTCTTTGCTGTGAGCAGTGATATTTCCTACACCTTCAAGATAGCAGGCAAAGATGCTACTCTGCGGCTTGATCTCAAGAACATCAACAACCGCAAGGATAATTATACCAAGGCTGACTATGCTGCAGATTACGGCAGGAACGATCCTCTCAACGGAGAGGACTACATGTATGTTGTAGCCGCTCCTCTGTTCCATGCTTTCCTGACAGCTGAGGTTAATTTCTAGAGAATTGTCTGAAATAGGGAAGGGGGAAAATTGCCGAGCAATTTTCCCCCTTTTTCTTATCGGGTAAATCAATTATCCAGGATATTCCTGACCTTTAAAATCAGATCGGATACGGAGAAGGGTTTCTGCAGGAATCCACTTTTTGTTTCCAGCACTATTTTCTGAATAGCTGAAGATTCAGTGTACCCTGACATATAAATGATCTTGATCCTGGGAAAATCGGGCAGCAGTTTTTCTGCCAGTTCATTGCCATTCATGATCGGCATGACCACATCGGTAACCAGAAGGTGAATGGTTTGATCAAACTCTGCTGCTTTCTGCAGAGCCTCCTGACCGTTAACTGCCTTGATAACTTTGTAACCGAACTCATCCAGAATATCACACACGAATTCCCTGATGTTTGGCTCGTCTTCAGCTACCAAAATAGTTTCATGGCCACCCGGAAGTTCTTTCTCGGTCGTTGTAGCATAGGATATTTCAGCTTTTTCCGCAGTGGGATGAAAATATAAAGTAAACTCGCTACCTTTATTTAACTCGCTGATCACAGTAATATAGCCATTATGCTGATTGACGATATCAAAAACTGTGGCCAGCCCCAGTCCGGAACCCTTTCCCTGTTCTTTGGTAGTATAGAAGGGTTCAAACAGGTGTGATCTTATTTCCGGTGAAATGCCGGTACCATTGTCCTTGACTGTTAGGGTTACGTATTCACCAGGTTCTATCTGCTTGTTCACGGCTTCAATAATTTTATCCAGCCGGATGTTACCGGTGGATATGATGATTCTACCTCCACTGGAAATGGCATCCCGTGCATTCAGAACCAGATTGGTGATTACCTGTTCCAGTTGTGTCTTATCGATACGGGTGTTCTGCAATGCTGTACCAGGATTATTGATAAAATCAATATCCTCTCCGATGATATGATGCAGCATAGCATACATGTCATTTATGATCATATTTATATTGAGGACTTTTGGCTCTACTATCTGTTTGCGGGAAAAGGCTAGAAATTGCTTGGTCAGGTTGGAAGCTTTATTGCCACAGGCTATGATGGTTTCCAGGTCATTCTGCAGCGGATTAGCAGGGGTTAGTTTTTTGCTGATCAATTCAGCATAACCGATGATGGCTGTGAGCAGATTATTGAAATCATGGGCGATGCCACCGGCCAGTCTTCCCACGACTTCCATTTTCTGCGAATGTAGAAGTTGCTGACGTATATTTTCCTTATCGATCTCAGCCAATTTTTTCTCGGTTATATCCCTGCCCACTGCCTGATATTCGATGATTTTATCGGTTGCGTCAAACAGGGCGCGAAAAGTCCACTC
>JAFGRJ010000028.1 GCA_016935235.1 Candidatus Cloacimonadota bacterium | reverse complement strand
TGATATGCTGCGCACTCAACTCAAATTCCACAATATCATTTTTAATGGACGTGATAAATACGGAATCCGCTATTTCATCAGGGACAAGGCCATCAAGAAACTGATTAGGCTGAATTTCATCCCTGCTGCAGGCAGTAATGATCAGAAGCAAGTTAACTGCCGGCCAGAATATCAAAAAAATCTTCCAGAACCTTCTCATATTGATCCCGAGCCTTGAGTATCACATCGATCAATTCACGCACTGCTCCTCTTCCTCCGGATTTCTCCGTTACCAGATCAACTTTTTTCCTGATGTCCGGGGGACAATCTGCAGGAGCAGATGTGAAATATGCCATCTCCATCATTGGCAGGTCATTCCAGTCGTCTCCCATCACAGCAACTTCTTCCCAGTCTATCTGCAATTTCTCCAGCAGTTCCTCAACTTTCCTTTTTTTATTTTTGGTATTCTGAAACAACAGGGTAATACCCAGATCTTCACAGCGTTTCTTCAGTGCTTCAGAATCCCTGCCTGAAATAACTGCGATTTCAACACCAGCCAGCAAAAGCAGTTTTATTCCCAGCCCATCGTGCACATGAAAGTTCTTACTTTCTATCTGTCCTTCGCCATAAGTAATTTCCCCATCAGTTAAAACTCCATCGCAATCCAGCAACAGCAGTCTAATCTTACGCAGGTCTTTCATTTTGAGGAATCCATTATCCTGAGGCAGGCATCAAGCAAATCAGGAACTCTATCCAGGGCAATCTGGGACAGGGCATCACTGAGAGCCTGACGGGGGTGGGGATGGGCTTCCAGAAATAATCCCTTCACTTTACCGGTCGCCAGTGCTGCCCTGGCCATGGCAACGGCGAACTCAGGAGTTCCGCCTGTAGTTTTGCCCTCAGATGGTTTCTGCAGACTGTGAGTAACATCATAGACAACTGGATAGCCAAAATCACTCATGATGCTGAAATTCCTGAAATCAACCACCAGATTATGATACCCGAAAAAAGTACCCCTTTCGGTGAGGAGGAGCTTTTCATTACCGGTAAACCTGACCTTGCCTGCCGCCATTGCCATGTCTTCCGGTGCCATGAACTGCCCTTTCTTGATATTGATGATTTTTCCTGTTGCCGCTGCCTGGATGATCAGGTCAGTCTGACGCGAGAGAAAAGCAGGAATCTGGATCACATCAGCAACATCTGCCACAGCTTCAATTTCTGTAACCTCATGAACATCGGTCAATACAGGAACTCCTAACCTTTCCCGAACATTGCGCAGATAAGATAGACCTTTTTCCAGACCCGGACCAGTGGCGGAATCTACCGAACTGCGATTAGCCTTTTTGAAGGAAGCCTTAAATATGAAAATCAGGTCTCTTTTTGCTGACTCCTCCTGAAGAAATGTGGCAGTATGATATACCAGATCAGCATTTTCAGCCAGACAGGGACCTGCAATGAGAAAAAATCTCCGGCAGTTAACAAGGTTTTCATAACTGATCATATAACCTCTTTATAATATATCTAAAGCTAATCTAAAACACTGGAAAGAAGTTTTGTGTCCAGATTTTTTTACTTGCCTAAAATACAGGACTTCAAATTTATACTCTGCACATCATGGTAAAGATAATAATCACCTTGGCTTTATCGTTCTTTTTTATGAACGGAAGACTGTTTGCTGAGCACACGAAACTGGCCCGGCTGCATTATGATGGTGGTGGGGACTGGTATAATGATACCGATATCCTGCCCAATATTGCAGAATATCTGAACAGAACCATCAAAACAGATTTTTCCCTGGAACAGGCTATTGTTAAACCAGCAGATGTTCAGATCAATGATTATCCTTTTATTTTCCTGACAGGTCATGGCAATATCAATTTCTCGGACAAGGATGTGGATAATTTAAGGCAATACCTGTTGCGGGGAGGATTTCTCTATGCTGATGATGATTATGGGATGGATTCATCCTTCCGTGTTCAGATCAGGAAGATATTTCCCGAAAAAGAAATGATGGAATTACCGGCTAACCATGAATTATTCAGCAGTTTCTTCCAGTTCCCGCATGGTCTTCCCAAGATCCATAAACATGATGACATGCGACCCCAGGCTTTTGCCATCTTTGATGAATACGGCAGGATGATGATGCTTTATACATATGAGACCAACATCAGTGATGGCTGGAGTAACGTCCATGATGACCCTGCCACCATACGCGAAAATGCCTTCCGGATGGGCGCCAATATTTTTTACTACCTCTTGACCCAGTAAATACAGATATGAGAATAATTTTTGTATCGGATTTCCACCTCAAATATAATACCGATAAGACAGAGGAACAGAGAACTGCCAGAATTATAAGTTTCTTGAAAAGCCTGCAGGGTGAATGTGATGTTTTGATCCTGAATGGCGATATTTTTGATCTTTGGTTCTGCTGGCGTAGAGTAATCATCAAAGATTACTTCCCTGTGCTGAAAATCCTGGCGGATCTCCGGGAAAGCGGCTGTCGCCTGATATTCATAGCCGGCAATCATGATTTCTGGTTTGGTGACTTTCTTAAGAAATATCTGGGAATTGAAATTTACCCTGACTGCTTCCAGGAAGTTCTCGCCGGTAAGAAAGTCTTTGCTGCTCATGGTGACCTTTACACTATCAATGATATCCGATATAAGATATTCCGTTTTTTCATCCGTAAAAAAATCCCCCGTTTCATTTTCAGCATCATTCATCCTGACCTGGCGCTCAATATAGGTCTTTTATTTTCCCGTTCCAGCCGCCGTAAAATCATACCTCCCCGTCTCAACACCCTGCGTGCTCAGGGCCTGCTAAAATACGCCCAGATGCACCGGGATGATTATGACATCATGGTTATGGGGCATTCACATCTCCCCGTTTCCCAGACAATAGGCAACCTCACTTATATAAACACGGGGGACTGGTTACAGCACAATACTTACGCGGAACTTAACAATTCTGGCATTATATTAAAAAAATACAATGATTAGAAGGAGAAAAGATGAAAATTAAAATTATAGCACTGATTCCTCTGCTGTTTCTATCCTTTATGGTTCTGACTGCAGAAGCTGTGAAAGTTACATTGCAGACAAACTATGGTGATATTAAGCTGGAGTTATATCCTGATATCGCCCCCAACACAGTGGATAATTTCGTTGGACTTGCTTCCGGAACAAAACCGTGGATTGATCCCGTTTCCGGTGAGGAAAAAACAGAACCTTTCTATGATGGGATAATTTTCCACAGAGTCATTCCGGATTTCATGATCCAGGCGGGTTGTCCTTTTGGCAAGGGCAACAGTGGACCTGGTTATATCTTCGCTGATGAATTTCCCATAGAAAGGAAGGAACTCACCGGGAAGATAAATGATGAGGAGGAAGCAGATTTCATACTCATGGAGGTGCTTGTCCCCCACCTCAAAACCAGCGAGAACCCTGATGAAGAATTATTATCTATATATCAGAAATGTTCAACTGCCAAGAACTCGAAAGCTATCATGGATCACGATGTGGAATTCTATACTTCCCGGGCGGGTTACAAAAAATCCCTGGTCATGGAAAAATTGAAAATGACTGTTGATTATGGTACTATCTGTATGGCCAACAGCGGTCCGAACACCAATGGTAGCCAGTTCTTCATTGTCACCAAGAAGGATGGTTGTTCCTGGCTTAATGGCAAACATACTGTTTTTGGTCGAGTCATTTCAGGAATGGATGTAGTCCACGTGATTGAGAATCTGGCTCGAGATAAAAAAGACAAGCCTCTCGAAAGTAATCAGGTTATCATCGAGAAGGTAATTATTTCCCAGTGAGATACAAAAAGCCCTGTGTGAGAGCACAGGGCTTTTTTCTTATTTCAGCAGGATAATTTTCTTGATCTCCTGCTCTTTATCAGCCTTTATCCGAAAGAGATATAATCCGCTTGCTCTCTCCGCTGCAGACCAGTTGACTTCATGATAACCGGCAGGCATCTCATCATGCAGCAATGTAGTAATCAACTGTCCTTTTATATTATATATCTGGAGCGTAACCACTGCTTCCCGGGTCAATTCAAAACTGATGCATGTTTCTGGATTGAATGGATTGGGGCTGCACTCCACTGAGCGCAGGACAGGATAGCTGTATAATACTTTATCGTCGATGGCAGTTTCCGGAAAGAGTGTAAAATCAAGTTCAACCATTTCATCTGCTATCATTATATCAGAAAACATCTGGTAATTATAGCCATCTGCATTCCCATAGGCATCATAGATACCGTTGGGTAGATAAAGAATATAGGAGCCATCCTCATCGGTTCCGGTGCCGAACCAGGCATCGCCATCGGTAACCATTATCCAGGCTCCGGGTATGGGGTAACCTGAGACAGCATCAAGAACGTATCCATAAAGACCACCTGTCACCGTATATAGATACAGGTCAACGCCAGTCTCACCGGACATGACATTCTCATAGAATTCCAACAGGTAAGTGAAGGGAGGTACATCCCAGATGGCAACCTGATAACCTCCCACCAGATCCCCGGCACTGGAAACATGAAGAACATAGCCCCCGTTCTCATCACTTTCTGATGTCGTAAAACCGATTATATTATCGCAGTTTACCAAAAAACCTGGAGCTGGAATGTCATCCAGGTATACAGTTCCCTCAATGGTACTGTCCGTCTGATATACAGTAAAATCGGCCACAGCTGTTTCACCATTATTGATATAAACCAGCTGTTCATGGGGAATGAGATAATCAGGGTAGAGGTAATCCTCATCCATACTTATATAGCCCCAGCCTTCCCCTGCTCCCATATTATAGTATCCCTCACTATCAGTCTGGGTATGATTCTGCATATTCTGCTGACTCAGATGAATGCCATAATCCTCCATGGGATTGTAACTATCATCAAGCACAGTTCCTTCCACCCAGGCAGCAGGTTCGATATAGGTGAAATCATAACCCGTGAGGTGTCCATCCACATAGACATCCATATAGAAATCAGGAGTATACATACCTCCGGTCACCCCGATAGTATCCAGGGATAAAAGTATATAAGTCCCTTCCTGAGGTACAAAATTCTGGTATGTCCCATCCGGATTTGTCATCACTCCCCATTCTCCCTGATCATTGATAGCCATGACCATGATATGAGAGAAAGAAGGACTTACCGTGCCCGATATCGAATAAGCGCTGGTTATCTGATCGACATAGACGTGAGCGTAATCGAATCCACCACCATCCTCGGCTGATAGAATCATGCTCACATTGGCAATAGAATTGGGCCCTTCCGAAATCGTCTCCTGGTAAACCCCAGGAGCGGGATCTTCGTCATCTCCGGAATTATCCGATATTTCATGCTCCTCGACAAGAAAATCAATATCCTCATCCAGTAAGCCATTAAAATTCATATCAGCCCACATCAGGGCAGAAGCGTTGCTGTAACCATCAGAAAAGTACAGGGTAACAATTATGATCTCACCTTCCATAATTACAATATTATCTTCTCCATTGACCATTATATCCAGTTCATCTCTATCTCCTGCCGACTGCGAACCGGTGATAACACCCGCTGTACCCACCTCCCGGGAAAATGACCATTTCCAGATATCTTGCTGCCACTGGTAGCATATACTTTCTGCCAGAAGAGATCCGCATAATAAAAGTATTGCTAAAAATATTAAATAGATACTGATTCCTGTTTTTTTCATAATTCCTCCCTTCGGGGAAAAACGTCTTCTATTCAGTATATAATATGAGATTGGATGTCAAGTTTTTATCTGTCAAATAAAAGCGTCAGTCTTTTTTCTCACTGCGGGGATGGGCCTGACTGTAGATTTTTTTTATATCTTTGAGGGAGAGGTGAGTGTAGATTTCTGTTGTGGAGAGGTTACTATGACCGAGCATTTCCTGAACAGCCCGGAGATCAGCTCCTCGAGCCAGCATATGAGTAGCAAAGGAATGTCTCAAGGTATGAGGAGAATAACCCCCGGTCCTGGCAACAAGCCTGATATATCTGTCCAGAATTTCCCTCAGTTCATCCGGAGAAAGTGTCCTTCCGCTTTTGGAAAGAAACAGGGTATTATTTATCTGTGTTCCCAGAAAGGACTCTCTTTGTTTCAGATAGTTCTCCAGAGCCTGGTAAGCTCTTTTCCCAAAGGGTACGATCCTCTCCTTGTTTCCCTTACCCACCACTTTAACCAGTTTTCTATCCATATCCAGCCGATTCAGGCTGAGATCAGCGACCTCACTGATCCTGAGCCCGCTGGAGTAGATCAGTTCCATAATGGCTTTATTCCTGATGCCGAATTTCGAAGTTTGATCAGGTATATCGAGCAACTGGACCATTTCTTCCTCGGTAAAATGCTTGGGTAATTTTTTCTCGAATTTCGGTATTTTCAAACCTACAGCCGGATTATCTGTGATTATCCCATTCTGTTCACAAAAATTAAAGAAATTTCTGATGGTGGTCGATTTCCGGGCTAAACTTCGATTCGATCTTTCGGAATTACTGAGATGCCTGAGAAAATCACGCAGGAATATTCTCTTTACCTGGTGCAAATCGATTTGCTGATCCTCAAAGTACCTCTGCAGAAAATCGTGAAGTTGCAGAAGATCACTCTCATAGGCTTTCAGGGTGTTCCTGGAAAGTCCGCGTGAGAGCTGGGTCCTTATATAATCCCTGATAACTGTGAGCATCCTAACCTGCTAGAATTGATGTTCAGACCAGTGATGAGTAATACTGCCATTCCGGTAAATAAGCCTTAGTTTGCCATAAATACGATGTTTACTGAGGATACTGAAAAAATGGGTTCTTTCATTGGGTAGAATACCATTATCTTTTTTCTGATAATCGAAACTTATCACAGTATCTACGGGAAGATTGGATACAATATCCTGGTCGATAAATTTGCTGAGACTGGATATCATGATGACATAATCCGATTTTATTGCCAATTTTCTGGCATTTTTATAGGCAACGTTAAAAACATCAAAATTGAAGCGCACTGTTTCCGGAATATTTTTCTTCACCATAAAGTCCGGTGAGTACAGGGAAAAGACGCCAATCTTCATGGAATCAGCCTCAATTATAGTATTTTCAAGGATATCAATTTGCTCGCAATTTATATTGGCAGCCAGAAGAGAGAAATTCAAGCCCCTGTTTGTAATACTGAAGAGGTAATCGGTAGGACAGGCATAATTGCAGGGGATTGTATTAAGAAAGGTGAGAATGTATATATCTGAGACCTTATTTTTCAATATCCTACCTGAAAAAAAATTCACCTGCTGCACAGAATCTGCAACTGCTTTCTGAATATCAGAGACAATGTTTCTCATATCGAGGAAATCGAATTCCGGATAATTAAAGAAATTCAGTTCCAGAACTTCTTCGCCCCGCAATACAGAAATCAGAAAAAAAAGGATGATCAACAAGAAATACGCCTTCACAGATTATCTCCCTTCCAGGTCTTTTTTGCTTCCTGGCAGATAATGTCAAAAAGTTTTTTGACAGGAAAAGAGAAAATAAAATTTTTATCAGGATGTGATTAAAATTATAAATAAAAGTTAAAGGATATTATGAAAAATTCCCTGGTGATAGTTATTGGAGCTTATGGCAGTGGTAAAAGCGAATATTCGGTCAATATGGCCAGGAAATGGAGGGAAGGAGGACAGGAAATCATCCTGGCAGATCTGGACGTGGTGAATCCCTATTTCCGCAGCAGAACTGTAAGCGAGGAGTTCGCCAGGGAGGGGATCGAAGTGATCGCCCCGGAAGGATCCTACAAACATGCCGATCTACCCATGATCTCACCCCGTATCCTGGGGGCAATTCAGAACCTGAACAGGACAGTTATTCTCGATGTAGGTGGCGATCCCGCTGGCTGCAACACCCTGGCCAGATTCGTTACTGCTATAACTGCTCGAGGTTATGAAATGCATTTCGTGGTCAACACCCGCAGACCCTTTACCAGGAATGAAAAGGAGATCACATCGATGCTGGAATCCCTGGAGAAAGCATCTCATCTCAGGATTTCACATTTGATATGCAATACCAACCTGATGGAATATACCGATGCAGATGTGATAAAACAGGGAATTATCACTATTGATAAGGTGGCTCAAACCAGGGAACTGATTTTTGAGAAATTTTTAACTCTGGACAGGTATGCTGATAAAATACCGGATATTATCCTGCATAAAAAGAAGGAGATATTAAAATATTACCTCAGGAAACCCTGGGAATCACCTGTCTTCAGGGGAATCTAATCCTGTAATTCTTCTGATCTGCTCAACCAAATGAACAAACTCCATTTCCGTCAAGGTTTCTGCTCTTCTGACCAGGATTTCCGGTGCTCTCCTTCCCAATTCTCTCAGCTGAGCAAGAGACAGAAACTTCTTCAGGTTATTTCCCAATATTTTACGGCGGTTGCCAAAAGTAGCCGTTACAATGCTCCAGAAAAAGTCAGGATCAGTCAAGATCGGGCTGTCCACGCGTGGATGAAGTACCAGAACAGCTGCATCCACCCGGGGTGGCGGTTTAAAGAGATGTTTTTTAACAGTGAAAGCATATTTTATACTAAAATAATACTGCATTTTAAGACTGAGCAATCCATAATCGGCGGTACCAGCAGTGGCTCTGATTCTCTGCGCCAGTTCCTTCTGCAACATCAGCACGATACGGGAAAAAGCCGGAGACGCTTGCGCCAGGCGAAACAACAGCGGTGTGGAAATCTGGAAAGGGAGGTTGGATACAATTTTAATTTTTGTTTCGGGGAATAACTTCTGCCAGTCAGATTTCAGGACATCACCCTGAATTACCGTTACCTCAGGGGGTAACATATCATGAAGATACTGTACCAGTTCCCGGTCAATTTCGAACAAAGTTAAACGACAACCTGTTTTCAGCAGTTCCCTGGTAAGTGTCCCTTTACCGGGTCCTATCTCCCAGACATGTTCATCCGGTAATATTTCTGCCAGTTTCACGATCTTACGCAACAAATTGGGATCAAGGAGAAAATGCTGCCCCAGGCTCTTTTTCTGCCTGAAAATATTCATAATTTCTCCAGGATCGCTTCTAACTCATTTTTACTGTATTCATATAACTGGTTACAGAAATGGCATTGCACTGTTATCTTTTCTTCCTGTTGCAGAGCCGCAGTGAGTTCCTTTTTACCAAGCAGTTGCAGACCCCGGGAAAATTTCTCCCGGGAGCAGTCACACCTGTAGACAGCTGGCATAGTGTCTTTAATTTCTACATGCAGGTCAGCCAGGATGAAATTTGTCATTATGTGGGCTATGGTGTGTCCCATATCCATTACATCGGTAAGATTGGGAAAAGTCTCCAGATTCTTTTCCAGTTGTGATATTACTTCTTCCGGGGTCTGGGGAAGCAGCTGAACCAGGAAGCCCCCTGATTTCACAACCTCGCCCCGGGAACCTATGAGGACACCCAGCCCCATAGAACTGGGAATCTGTTCTGAACTGCTGAAATAATAGGTCAGATCCCTTGCGATCGTACCGTATTTCAGTTCCACCTGACCCTGATAAGGTGTTTTGAGTCCGATATTCTTGATGATCTTGATAACTCCATTACCTAAGGCCTGTTTCACGCCAAAACGGTTTTCTTTCTCATCATAGGGAGTTTCCAATTCCGGATTGTTGATATATCCCTTCACGGCGCCTTTATTACCCGCCGTTACCAGCACTTTACCTACCGGTCCATCACCCTCAATAATCAGGGTGATAAGATCGTTATCATTTTTCAAATCCAATCCCATCATCAAGGCTGCACTCATCAGGCGACCCATGATCACAGCATTGGTGATGGAAAGATGATGGAGCGAAACAGCTTTTTTCAGGATTGCAGTGGAATCAACGGCAAAGAAACGTACATTGCCATCACCAGCCAGCCCCCTGATGAGCATATCATTCATGTTATTACCTCTCCTTTCCAGTCCGGAAATTTTTCTCAAGTTGTAAAGTGAAATCAGCAATTTCAGATAAGGAAAAATACATATTTACAAGCAAACTGCTCCCATGAAAAAAGATTTGACACAAAAAACGGTGTTCATAAAAGTGCACCTCGCGTATTGTGAATATATCGTGAACACAGGTAAGTGGTTCTTAACGTCTGCCTGTCACGCAGAAGGTCGCCCCGATTGTATCGGGAAGTCCCGTCGCATTTTATAGAGTGTCCTGAATTTGGGGAAAATAAAATAAATTTTGGGGGCGTAGTTCAGTCGGTTAGAACGTCTGCCTGTCACGCAGAAGGTCGCGAGTTCGAGTCCCGTCGCTCCCGCCATAATAAGCCGGTCAAGTCTGACCGGCTTTTTCTTTGGGAGCGACGGTGTTTAACACATATATTTTGTATTCTGAATCGACAAATAGATATTATATTGGACATAGTTATAATCTTAATCTCAGACTTGAAAGGCACAACTCTGGATGGAGTAAATCTACCATAATCGGTATCCCCTGGAAATTGGTATATTGCGAAGAATATGAATCTAAGTCAGAGGCTAGAAACGTGAGCATGAAATCAAAAAAAAGAAAAGCAGAAAATATATTGAGAAATTAATGGCAGAAGGTCGTCCCGATTGATCGGGAAGTCCCGTCGCACCTGACTTGTTCATCCCGATTTATCGGGACGCCATAACAAGCCGGTCAATTCTGACCGGCTTTTTCTTGGGGCACGAGTGTGTATAATACTTATTATAGTAAGTGACTCTTGTTTTTTCATTTTTGTCCTGGAAAATCATCTCTTCAGAACGTGAAAAAGTAAAGAGATAGATGGTCTGGATTTCCTAACCTCATCCCCGGTCCCTTCTCCTGCATGGAGAAGGGGTTGATATTCACTCTCCTACCAGGAGAGGGTTAGGGTGAGGTTTGGATTGCTATATAATATTGT
>JAFGRJ010000159.1 GCA_016935235.1 Candidatus Cloacimonadota bacterium | reverse complement strand
TGTTATACAACACGGCGCAATTAATCAATGCTAAAGAACCTTCTTCATCATGGTAAATTCCGTTATTATTTTTTCATCGAATATAAAGGCTTCCACTCAAATAAGCAGAATGCACCTGGCAGTACAGGATAATATGGTTATGATGTCAATGATAATACATTCTCACGGTTTATTCGTTCTTGTCCAGATTTCGGTTCTGCCCAGCAGGGAAATGCCCACAAACCCTCTGATTTTGAGCTCATCATTCTGCAATTTCATTGTGCAGCTATAGGTTTTACCGTTCTCGGGATCGTAGATTGTACCCCCCGTCCATTTTTTGTTGTTGGTGGTTCGGAAGCCGTTCAGAATAATAAGTCCGTTGATCAACTGGTCTCTTTTGATTGCATCGGGATTGTTATCATCTTTCTTGGGGAAGCCCTTTTCATCCAGGGGTTCTTCCAACCAGGTGATCCTCCCGAAAAATTCATTGTTATCCTGAAATATTTCTACGACAGCATCCCTGTCCTGAGTAAGCCAGAAACCATTAATGCTAGCCAGGTCGTTTTCAGGCTGCAGATAATTGCATATTACCATTAACAGGACTGCGGTTATTAGTTTCTTCATATGATTTTTACCTCAAGGTTTTTCTTTTTAATACTGAATTCTCTGAATACTTTTTTGCAAATCCTGTGCGAGTCAAATCTTTTTAAATAATTTGAATGATGATGGAATATAACAGGCAGATGAAAATAAACGGAATTACGAGTTGGGGAGAGCTGTAACATGATATTCTTATAAGAGAATCTGCAAATAAGATATCCTTTTTAAGATAGGAGATGGAAGGTTTTCCGGTGAAATGGGGTTATACCGAACATTGTAATTGCCTGTCTATGTTCCAGGGTGGGATAACCTTTGTTCTTTTTCCAGGAATAAAGGGGATAAAGCCTATCCAGGTTAAACATAATCCGATCCCGGGTTACTTTAGCAATAATGGATGCGGCCGCGATGGAAGCATAATTTGCATCTCCTTTGATGCAGCAGATGGTTGGGGATGGCAGTCCTGCTGGAGCTTGATTACCATCAATCAGAAATAGACCTGGATTATGTTGCAGTCTGGAAGCGGCTTTTAACATGGCATGCAAAGTAGCCTGGAGGATATTGATCCTGTCAATCATTTCTGCGGAAGCGGCACCGATGCTCCAGGCGACTGCCAGCGAGGTTATCGCATGATACAATTTTTCTCTTTTAAGGGGAGTAAGTTTTTTGGAATCCTGAAGTCCCTTGATCTTGAGATCAGAGGGCAGGATAACAGCTGCCGCTACCACCGGTCCCGCCAGCGGACCCCGACCGGCTTCGTCTATCCCGGCAATCAGGCTGTATTCCTTGCGGAATTCAGCTTCATTTTGATACAGCATTTTTCTCCAGAATAAAGAAGAGCCGGGTATAAGTATTGTCCAGGATCTCGGGATTCCGCTGCAGGAGGTTATCAGTATGGTCCGGACTGAAAATACCGCTCAGGATGAAAGGTGTTTTTTCGATGAGGTATTTAATATCAGCTACAGTAAATATTCTCTGCTGGTGAATTTCATCTTTACGTTCAAAAAGAAAACCTTTCTTCAGGAAAAAGGTAAGTTTTGTTGTCTGAATATTGGTATTATAATCAAGGTCACTCTGGTGAATGAGGTAATTGTCCTCACGATCTTCCAGATTGACGAAACCATCGAAATTTTCCTCGCAGTTGCGGCGGGTTGTAATATCAAAGATGAACATTCCCTTTTGGGTAAGAGCATGATAGGTATTTGTCAGGAGTATTTCCACTTCCTGGTGAGTCAGCAAGTAGTTAAAGCTGTCGAAGATAAGCAAGACAAGGTCAAACTTCTTTGGAGGAAGGGGATCCAGCATATTATGGCAGCTGAGTTGAGGGGCGAAGTTTTTGGCAGTTGCTATTTTGAGCATTTCCGCTGAACTATCACTGGCAGTGACATTCAATTTCATTTTAACCAGCAGGTTGCTGATGCTGGCAGTACCACAGGCCAGTTCCAGAATCTGGCGAGGATGATGGTGATATCTTTTGCTGTACTGTTTAAGGATAAAACGGACCCACTGCTGGTAATTTACATGGGACATATACTGGTCGTAATAGGGGGCAAAAACGGTATAGTTATCTGATTCTGAGCTAATTGTGCCTTTGAGCAGCCGTTCAGCCATATTGAGTGCCTGCAACAGGCTTTTTTCTGAGGCTATGCCTTTTCCGGCTATGTCATAAGCTGTCCCATGATCTACTGAAGTGCGGACGAAGGGCAAACCTAGAGTGACATTCACGCCTTCATCCCGGGAGATCATTTTGAAGGGAATAAGCCCCTGATCGTGATAGGCGGATATGATGAGGTCATAATGTACAGCCGGTCCAGCGAAAAAAGCATCAGCCGGGAAGGGTCCATCGATATGGATGTTCACCTTTCTTAACTCATTGAGAATTTTACCAAGCATGATGTCATCACTGCCAAAGGCGCCGTCTTCTCCGGCATGGGGATTAACAGCTAGCATAGCCATGCGACACAGGGGAAGCAATCTTGATACCTGTTTATAAATTAACCTGAGCTGTTTTTTTATCCTGTTCCTATCCAATTCTCTGGAAACATCGCATACGGGCAGATGAGTGGTAAGCAGAGCCAGATTGAAATAAGGACCCCAGAAAGACATCACGACATTTTCCGCTTGACTGCGTCTGGCAAAATATTCAGTATGACCGATAAAATCCGGTTGACTCAAGCGAATGGCTGATTTAGCCACTGGTCCAGTCACAACTGCCTGCAATTTACCGGAAAGAAGATCCGTAGTTACTTTATCCAGAATGGAGTAAGCTATTTTACCCGAAAGACGACCTGGTTTACCCGGTAACACCCGATTATCATCAATTTCCAGCCAGTATAATTTTAAGGGTGAAACAGCTTCAGACACCCTGGTTATTTTGCAGAGTTTTTCCTGCTCATGAAATGCCTCAATCCTGCCATAGACTATGATGATACGGTCTGGGGATGATTTTAAAAAGCTCAAGGCTTTGGCACATATTTCTGGTCCAATACCGGCAGGATCACCGGAAGTAATGGCGATTTTATTTATTTTCATTTCTATAATTCCAACACCATATCATTTATGAATAATCCCCTCTGTTAAGGTGGATTTGTCAAATAATTTCCTTTTCTTGACGGCAATATATTGCTATGTAGATTTGACTTTGAACCTGTTTCATAAGGAGGTGCTATGATCAGGCAACCGGTAGTGGCAGGTACATTTTATACCAGTAATCCAAAAGCATTGAGAAATCAGGTTGAGACTTTTCTGGAGAATGCTCTGGTAAAGAAGGTCTACAGTGATATTCTGGGTATTATCTCACCTCATGCCGGATATATATGTTCCGGGCAGTGTGCTGCTTATGGTTTCAACGCCATCATGCAGAAGGATTTCGATATGGCAGTGATAATAGCTCCCAGCCACCGCGTAGGAGGATTCAAATTTTCTCTGGGGAAGTATGAAGCCTATAATACTCCTCTGGGAAATGTCACCGTGGATATTGATACAGTAGAAAGTCTGCTGGAGGAAGATGGATTTTCCTTTATCCCTGCTGCTCATAACTATGAGCATTCCCTGGAGGTACAGCTTCCCTTCCTGCAGGTAGTAAAACCGGAAGCCAGGATAGTGCCGATTATTTTTGGCAATCAATCTGCTGAAAACAGTGCATTTCTGGCGGACAAACTGGCAAATTATTTCAGAGACAGGTTGAAAGGAACAGTTTTTATCGTCAGCAGCGATCTATCCCATTATCATGACAGCATACGAGCCCAGGAAATGGATGGCAAGCTTGCCGGTCTGGTTGAGAAGAGTAATATTCGGGAACTGGTTTCCCTGTTGCAGCAGCGTGATATCGAAGCCTGTGGCTATGGAGGCATACTCACCCTGTTATATATGGCCGAAAAGCTTCATTATGATAAAATTGAAAATCTGGAATACACCCATTCGGGCAATGTTACCTACGATTATAGCCAGGTAGTTGGTTATCTTTCGACAGCCATTTACAGATAAAAGAGGGAACAATGGAACTTTTGGGTGAGGATAAGAAGCTCAGGTATTTCAAGGCTGGCGAGATAGTGATCCGGGAAGGAGATGCTTCAGATTTCATTTATCTGATCAGATCCGGTACAGCCAAAGTTATCAACCAGTATGAGACGGACAATGAAAGCGTTATTACTCTTCTGGGAGAGGGGGAAACTTTTGGGGAACTGGGAATAATTCTGCAGCGGGAAAGGCTGGCAACGGTGATTGCATTAACTGAGTTAACAGTGGAGTTGATAGATCCAGATGAATATAACGCCCTGTTTGAGACGGAACTGGGCAAGAAATTACGTCCTGTTTTTCAATCGATGGCTGAAAGAATCAGGATAAGCGGGATCAAGTTGACCGAGATGGGTTACAACATAGTGTTTGATTCTGGAAAACAGATAAGGGAAGATATCGAGATAAGGTTGATAGCTGATTCAGAATTGGCTCAGAAGGCTTTACAGGGCAAAGAAGTGGTTCAGATCAGCAAGTTTCCTTTCCGGGTAGGCAGGTTTTCGGATAAGAAATCCGATAACCTGTTTCATAAAAATGATCTCTACCTTTATGAGGATAAACCCTACAAGATATCTCTTTCCCAGTTTTCCATCATCAAGACAGACGAGAACTATTATTTTGTGGATCGCAACGGGGGCATCGGCAATATTGTCAATGGAGTAAAAATAGGCGGTTTTGACAGCAGTACCCGTAAAATACCTTTGAAGAAAGGAGAGAATATTATCTATCTTGGCAAGGAACACTATAATGTTCGCTTCAAGATTGTAATATAGAAAGGAGTCTCCCGCACTCGAGAAAAAATATTTGACAACAACCGGGTGATTCAGGATTTTGCAATACCCGAAAGGTGCGGGAGTAGCTCAGTGGTAGAGCGCAACCTTGCCAAGGTTGATGTCGCGGGTTCGAGTCCCGTTTCCCGCTCCATTTTATTTTATAAGGCGACATCGCCAAGTGGTAAGGCAAGGGTCTGCAAAACCCTCATCCCCGGTTCGAATCCGGGTGTCGCCTCCATTTTCAGGGCAGCCGGAGTGGTGGAATTGGTAGACACAAGGGACTTAAAATCCCTCGGGCTTATAGTCCGTGCCGGTTCAAGTCCGGCCTCTGGTACCATTTTAAAAGCGTTGATCTAAAGGATCAGCGCTTTTTTTTTATATATACCCGCTCTCTATCTGAAAGAATTGTATTGAAGCATTGGCAACAAACCGGTCATTTTACTCTGTAAAAAATTAAAAAAAGGGTGAAAATAAAAAATATTTTCACCCTCAGATTAGGAAGAGAAATTAACGCTTCTACTTTTCCTTAAGGGCAGGCGGCCAGATAATCAAAGCCCAGATAATATTGGCAACAGCAAAAAGATAGGTGGCATCATAACCAAAGGCATCAATACTGCCCCAGAGAAGCAGATAGAGAATGAGCATCACTATCAAGGAAACAGCCAGCTTCTTACCCATATTTTTCCCGGTCTCATCACTTCTTAGCTTAACGGTGCGGAAACCGTTGCTGATGATAAAAATGAAGGCAATAATAAAAGCCAGCACCAGAGCATAGGTCATGCTTTCATTGCCGCCCCCCATCTCTTCCAGAAAGATCAGGGGGCTTTTATAGACGATAACCAGCGCGATGATCCAGGGTATGATCATGAGCCAGGTAAACACTTTTATGAACCAGCCCCGGTTCTCTTTGGGCAGCAGCATGTACATGGTCAGCAGCAAGAAGGGAACTAAAAAGTAAAAGCCCACGCTGGCTATGCGTCTAACCAGCTCATAGTACCAACCACCCCAGAGACCAACATCTCCCAGATGGTAAACCGCCAGTGCCAGGGCAGTAAGAATAATACCCCGGGTTTCCTTGGGCTTGTTCTTGCGGCAGAGAAGGTAAATAAAAAAGAATAACATGAACAGAAGCCCAAGTAACGGAATAATCCATTTCATATACACCTCCCTTTTAAATATTGAGACTTCTCTAATACAGCTTGCTAAAAAAATTGAAATTCACTAAAATAAGGTATGAATCAAATTCATTTTCAAGTGGTCAAGTATTTTATTGCAATGCCGTGATATTTCTGAAAAATAGATTTTAAGTAATTTTGTATATTACAAATATAAGATATGGTAAACTATGATTAATCATATTTCCTTACATCCTGGCAGGAAGTTGCTGTTTGTTTTGCGGGATTTCTGATATTTTCCCTCATAACGATTTTGCTGATCACTCTCTTTCCCAGACTGTATTACTTATCTACCGAGAAAAGACCGGTAAAATACAGGAAGAGGGAAGGATAGAAAATTAACAGAAAACCATTAATATAACAGTGCTCAAGAGTAAAAGACAGGGATATGTTTATTCTGGCTTTGAGAATAAATTTCAGCTGCCATCTGCCGGGAATTTCTCTCTGGCTGGGCGCAGTATGGATGGAGCAAAGAGAAAAAATAGGATCAAGGGCATGGCTTAACTGAGCTCACCGGGAACATCACCGGGTATATCAATTGTGGTATAAATTCAGCATTTCTTTTCTAAGATGGGAGACAATACGATGTTTCTCAACAAGAAATTTTGTATCCGAACGGTAATTTACAGGTTCTCCACATCTGATGAATCCATCTTTCTTATTTACAGCAACCGGTATGAATTGAATCTCATTTCCGGTCTGCCTGTAGTAGATACGGGCCAGGTTGACGAATCCTGTATTGAAAGTACGTATCCTGCCATATAGTTCACCGGTATCGTCAATCTCGGGAAAGATAAGCAGTGATTTTTTCTGAGACAGACACTTCACACTTGCTGTTATAGTCTTGATCAGGTTTCTGCTGCTACGGTAAACGGGGATAACCTGCAGGTACCTCATCAGGGGGAGGCATATCCGTTCTATCAACCAGCTGAGAATGACGGACCAGGGCGGTAAAAGTCTCAGTTCCCTGATAATGAAATCTTCTTCAATATGTTTTCTGCATAATTTTTTCTCGGTCAATTTATATAATACCCATGGATATAGCTTTTTAGGGAAGAAGCAGATCATTGCAATGGGACCCCAGGATCCCTCATGATTAGCAATGTAAACAGCTGTAGTGTCATGCTGATGGGGATTCCCGGTTTTAATGACGGGACGTGACAGTAGTACTGGCAGGATGCGGTGTAAAAGAGAGAAGAAAAAAGAGATCATCACCGGCTCCTGAGTTTTTTGACGGCTATCATGAATTCTTCACATTTTGGCTGTGAAACGGGATTAGACCAGATACCTTCTTCCTTGCAGGAGGAACCAACAATAAAGATGTCAGCGTTATCCCAGTATTCGGACAGATTTGCCGGGGTAAGTCCTGAACCTATAATTATGGGCAGTTGCACGGTTTTCCTGACTCTGGCAACTTCATCAGGGTCTGGAGCCTCGCCCGTCATCTTACCGGTAAACACAATTCCGTCGCTGAGAAAAAAATCTGCTGTTCTGGCTAAACCGATAATATCAATATCACCGGTGATGGCATGGGCAGCGTGTTTTTTTTTGATATCGGTAAAAACAAGGATATTTTCTGCTCCGAGCAATTTTCTGTATCGCAGCAATTCTCCGGCACAACTCTGCATCAGGCCTTCATCTGCTACATGTCCGAAAAGGAAGTTCTCAACCCGGATAAAATCCAATCCGGTGACAGCAGCAACAGCCAGAGCCTCCCGATTGGCAGCAGCCAGGATCTGGATACCCCCAATCAGGTTAGTGCTTTTTTTCAGTTCCTGCGAAATGACAGTCATCCCGGCAATAATTTCCGGGCCTACACTTGAATTAAGATAGGGTACATCGTGCATATTCTCGATAAGAAAACCATCGAAACCGGTTTGTCTGTATATATTGGCTTCCAGAAGGGCCTGTTGACATATTACCGGAATATTAAGGTTGTTCTGTGGGGTTCCCGGCAGGGCACCAACGTGCAACATTCCGATGATGTATTTTTTTATTCCAGGAGACTTGCTGAAAGGTTCAGTTAATTTACTTATTTTTCCATTCCCTGCGCACGCATTTGCAGAAACCGTGATAAATGGCACAGAATCCACCAAAGATGGAGAAAAATCCCCAGAACAGTGGCATACCAAAAATATAGCGCAGCGAGATAACGCCACCTGCTGCCCGGATCTTCTCATGAATGAACGGAGCATAATAAATACCGGCAGTAACCAGCATACAACCGGCTGTAATGGCCAGATGACCAAAAATTATCTGACCATAACGATTTTTGATAAAGGAAATAACTATCAGTGATCCACCAATTAGTACTTTAATTAATGCCCAGAAATACATACCGGCTAAAAAATGAAAAATTGACCAGATTAATAATCCCAGTCCCAGCAGCAGAGTTATTATTTTACCTATCTTCATGCCAGTTCCTCATCTAAAAAATTATTAACGACTTTTTTTAAAAGACTCTCCCAGGAAAAACAAAAGGAAAGAAACTGCCAGCAGTGGATCAGTTATCAGAATAACCATGCCTTCCCTGAATTGGCTGATAGTATACCAGACTTCGGGAGTAAAATGGATTATTGCCATAAAAACGAACCAGCAGAGGGCGATTATGCAGATGAAGGTTATAAGTTTCATGATCTGGCTGAGCTGCTTGCGTAGAAAAAGCAGGAAAAAGATCAGGAGAAGAATGTAAGTAACAATATCAGCAATCTGAATGAATTTAGTACTCATCAGGTTGATAAAGCTGAACCATAAATTGGGAAAACGGCTGAGCAGAGCCATCAAGATCATCCAGGCTGATGCGATGAGAGCCAGCAGAGAACCGTTTTTCAAACGCTGCTGACTGTACCAGATGAAAGCAGACAGAAAGAAAAGGAAGAGAACGATTGCAAATACCAGTTCACCGGTGAACAGGAATTCCCGCCAGAACGATTTACTATAGGCTACTCTGCCAGCGCCTGGAATTACTCGCAGAAGTATGCCCAATAAATACCAGATACTGCCAACAACTGCAATTCTAGAGGTGATTACGGGCTTCATGCGTCCTCCCTGTAGTGTTAATTTTTCAGATATTAATATTTCAGTTTAAAATTCTATTTCCAATTAATGATACTGGCGGGACAGTCAACAATTTTTTTCCAGACCGGGAATGATTATTCCCATTCTGTCCCGGGAAGTTTTGCAGCAATGACCAGCTTGTTATCTAATTCCCAGGCAATGATATCAAAACCCTCACCACTTTGGAATTGCCATTCTCCTGTTTCGAGATCAGGTTTACCCAGCATTTTCTTTGTCGCATTATCCCTGGTATTGA
This sequence comes from Candidatus Cloacimonadota bacterium, assembly GCA_016935235.1. GTDB lineage: Bacteria > Cloacimonadota > Cloacimonadia > Cloacimonadales > TCS61 > JAFGRJ01. The sequence continues at coordinate 8,799 of JAFGRJ010000159.1, read as the reverse complement.
CGGAATCATATTCTATGATCATTTCATAAAGAGGTTTCTGGTTATCATTGTCGAAATAATAAGTCACTCCGATGATCCCATTTCTGTTTATATTTTCAGTTATTACAGAGCGGAAATCGATGAATGATTCCTGTAAAACCAGATTTTCTCTTATCTGAATGAAATTATCCATAGCCATGCCCAGAAAGATGTTATGGAATTCTTCCGGGATATAGCGATGTTGAGCTTTTCTGGCTGGTGTGCGGGTGAACAGAGCACAGGAAGAAACCAGCGATAGAAGAAGAATGCAGGCAACAAGAGATTTAAAGATTGAAAAGAAACGCATTAATCCTCCTTAATATTATTGCCATCTTAAAATGAATATTCCTTTTTTTATAATAATGATCATCAGTATTGCCAACAGGGCAATGATCCCGAGCAATAATGAGGTGTCTTTATGTTGCCAGGGATAACTTTCCCGAAAGGTTTTTCTGGAATTCAAGCCACGGCATTCCAGGGAAAGACCTGCAAAATAGGCATACCTGCCAGCGCTGACCAGCATGGGGAAGAGAGTTCGCAGGAACGAGCGTTTATGTAAAAACCGCATGCGGTAAGCTTCACGAATACGACCATAGTCACTGCTCAGGTAGACAAAGGCATTAAAGGTGGTAAGCAGTGCATAACCGACACTTACAGGTAATTTTAAGTTCTGCATGAGAGAGAGAACAAGGCGATCATATTTGATACCCAGCAGAAAAACAAAAGAGATGGTTGTCAACGCGAAGGTTCTACTGGAGAGAAATACAGCGTTCTGCCAGGCAAGTTCTCTGATTGGCAAACCTGCGAAGTAAGCTATTATCGGCGTATTCTCAGCCCCCCGGGAATAGATGAGAGCAGTAATGAAAACGGAAATAACGGGTATAATCAAGAGGAGCAGGAAATAGATAAACAGGCGGAAGTTTATATGACGCAAAAGTATGAGATTCAGCAAGGCGATAACGAGAAGGAAAAGATTCAGAATCCAGTTAGCTGATAAAAGAACGGGCAGTAGGTACAGAAAAGCCAGAATTAATATCAGAAGGTCGTTGAAATAATCCCGGTTCTTCATGATTAATCCTGATAATTTTGCAGATGACATTGCTCAATCTTGAGCAGACGGTCACTGGCAGCTCTGAGAAAGGGAAGATCATGGCTGGTGATGATAAAGCTTTTCTGCTGCAACCGCATCTGCATTATCATCTGTAGCAACCTGTTCCTGCTGTTCTCATCCTGACCGAAAGATGGCTCATCCAGTAGATAAAGGTCGCGGTCCAGAGACCAGATGATAGCCAGGGATAATCGTCTTTTCTCACCTTCAGAAAGGGTGAAGGGATTTCTTCCTCTGCTGTTTGTATCAGCTACCATTGAGAGATATTCATTGTTCTCTCCGAGTTCTTTTTCTACAGTACTGAACAGGAAGTGATTCTCCGGATTCTGATACAGCATAGCAATTTTTCTGAACCTCTGTTTTACAGTATAATCAGCGAATTTTTTCCGATCCAGAATAATTTTACCTCTCTGTGGTCTTATCAATCCGGCGATGATCTTCAGCAGGGTGGTTTTTCCTGAGCCATTATTACCTGTAATACCAACAACTTCTCCTTTGCCGAGAGTGAGGTCGAGATTTACCAGGAGAGGGTTTTTACCATAATTGAAATCCAGATTCTCAATCCTGAGGATTTCACTGCCGGGAGTTATTTCTGGAATGGGATAGTAGTCTGGTTGCCAGGTTACTGCCTCAGGGGCAATCTCGATAATCCTGCCGGATGCATCAATCTGCAGAACACGGTTCACATAGTTCTTCAGGAATTTGAGGTTATGCTCTATTATCAATAGAGTACGATCTGTGGCTATTTTCCTGAAATTTGTGATAAACTGGCCGGCAGCTTCTGGATCCAGAAAAGATGTCGGTTCGTCAAATAAAAGGACATCGGGATCCATCAGTAGAATCGAAATTAAGGCTACTTTCTGTTTTTCGCCTCCGGAAAGTAACCGGGTCTCTCGTTGTAAAAGTTCACCTATAGCGAATTCATCGCTGATGGCGTTGATCTTTTCATTTATCATGGAGGAGGAAAGACCCTGGTTTTCCAGGCCCAGGGCAAGTTCCTGAATAACAGTCCGGTTAATCATCTGGGCAGCGGGATTCTGGAACAGGAGACCTATTCTGGCTTTTTCCAGGGCACCAAGTTGACCAAGAGGTTTACCACAGTAGTTTATTTTACCCTGAAGCCTGCCGTGAATAATTTCTGGGATCAATCCTTTGAGGATATAGAGAAGGGTTGATTTACCTGTTCCGGATGTGCCCGTCAGTAGAATAATATCACCTTTCCTGATATCAATGGCATTGGGCCAGGTCAATTTCCTGTCACTGAAAGGATATTGAAAGGAGAGGTTATCTATGTTGTAAGTATCAATTGCTGTGGTCATTCTTGGCGATTTCGAATTGATTGAGAATTCCTGTCTTTTTCAATCCATCAGCCAGCCATTTCGATAATAATCCGGCCAGGAGAATACCACTTATCAGGAAGGAGAGGTATTGCCGGTAGACGTAATAATCCGGCTTGAGAAACCATTGTTCCCAGAAGAAGGAAAGCACAAAGGAAGCCATTGCAGATACGATACCGGCAACGCACATGGTGAAATAGTTCCAGCTTTTATATCTGAGCAGCAGAAAGAAAAATTCTACCGGTATTGCCTGTGCTGCTCCCCAGATAAGGGAAGTTATTCCCCATCTAGCTATGAAACCCTGAATAAAAGCCGCGATCATTTCACCAAGAATGGCACTGCCCGGTTTGCGGATTATATAGGGGAAAAACAGGGCTCCCATCAACCAGATTCCGGTGAGTAGGTTTTCCAGCACCAATGGATAAAGGACAGGTTTAAGCAGGTCGTAAATAAATGTGTAAGCCCACCAGAATATGCCCATCGCCGTGGCTACAACAGCTATAAAAACGATTTCAGATATGGTCAGCTTTTTCATGGTCTGCAATCCTGTTGATCATTTAGTAACACTTATCTTATATATCCTCAATTTCTGGCAAGTAAAAAGGATTGACAGATTAGGGGAGGATGGGATTCTGACAGTGTAAGTATGGATCTTTGAAAAAGTCACTTCCTCTTGGGGGTGCTGCCCGGGTAGCGGGTGGTTGAGAACATACCCTTGGAACCTGAACTGGGTAATACCAGCGGAGGGAAAGAAATGAATATCAGCCTTATGCAGCTTATTCTGAGCTGGATAGGGCTGTTTTTTTTTGGAGGTAAAACATGAAGAAGGTGGTCCTGTTCACATGCATTATGGTGATATCGCAGTTATCTGCCCTGATTCTTAAAGGTCAGATTTTCGATCTGGCAGATAAGCAACCAATTCCGGCGGTTAATGTTTACCTGCATGAACTTAGATTATTTACGCAGGCTGATGAGAAAGGGATCTTCATAATCAAGGATATCGACCCGGGGATTTATCATTTTACCTTTCGCAGGATAGGGTATCATGAGCTGGAATTGACTTTTGATTTTACTGCTCCTGGAAAAGCACAGATATTCCTGGAGAGAGAGTACCAGCCTATTGAGGGTATATACATAACCGAAACGAGAGCTGATGCCAGGCAGAGTCCGGTCACTTTTACAGATATGTCTCGGGAGGAAATCGAACAGGCAGGCTATGGGCAGGATGTACCCATGCTGCTGGACCATTTACCTAATGTTTATGCCTATTCTGAAGCTGGGAATGGTTTTGGTTATACCAATCTGAAGATACGCGGTTTCGATCAGAAAAGGATCGGAGTGATGATAAACGGCATTCCCCTGAACGATCCGGAAGAACACCAGGTATACTGGGTGGATATGCCGGATTTCAGTGAAAGCATAGAGGATATCCAGATCCAGCGCGGAGCGGGGAATTCTCTCTATGGTATATCCTCTTTTGGTGCAGCTGTGAACCTGAGAACAGGTAATCTCAATGAAAGGAACAATCTGGAATCCTATTTTTATACTGGCAGCTATGAAACCTATAAATATGGCAGTAAATTCAGTTACAGACTTCCATATAATCTGAGGATGAATTTAAGATTGTCATATCTGCAATCCGAAGGTTACCGGGACAATTCCGCATCCGAAATGTGGTCAATTTATACCAGCCTGGGGCATCTAGGTAAAAAGGTTTTAACCCAGTTCAACTTTTATACCGGGAATGAAGAGACTCATGCTGCCTGGGCTGCTTCTCCGGAGAGTGAGCTGCAGCAGAATCACCGGCATAATCCCTATACCTACGAGAATGAAATTGATGATTTCACTCAGCCTCATTATGAGCTGCACCAGAGGATTTACTTTAGCGAGAGATTGAATTGGCATAATACCTTCTTTTATATTCACGGGAGAGGTTACTATGAACAATATATCTACAGCGATCCGGACTGGGGGGAAGGTGATCTCTGGAAATACGGTCTTTTCGCTATACCGGATTCTCTATACAGTGACCTCATTCGTCAGAACTGGGTCAAGAAAGACCAGTTGGGCTGGATCGGCCAGATTTCTTATAAGCACGGTTTTGGTGAATTGACACTTGGCAGTTATTTAAGTCGTTACGAGAGTGATTACTGGGGGGAAGTGGAGTGGGTGGCAGCAGAGGTACCGGATTTCAATCCCGGTTCTCATTATTCGGAATATGGAGGTTTGAAACGTTATGCTACCTTCTATCTGAATGAGAATATGCAACCGGCAGATAAAATCAATCTCATGCTGAATCTTCATTATCAGAAGATCAGTTATGAACTGGAGCAGTATGAAGCAGGGAATTTTACGGGATCCTATCTTAATGAGATAGCAGTTGATTATGATTTTATGAATCCACGGGCTGGTATCAAGTATAATTTCAATGAAAATCTTCATATTTATTCCAGTATATCGGTATCGCAGCGGGAACCTGCTTATAATGAACTCTTCGATGTCTGGAAATATCCCTTTGATCTCGGGGTGCAGCCATTATTTGCTTCGTCTACGCCAGTAGTAGACGAAAACGGGGATACTCTGAAGATTAAATGGAGTGAACCCATGGTGAAGGCTGAAAGGATGATCAATTATGAGGCAGGTCTTAATTATGCTGCTCATGACTGGGAACTTGATTTTGCATGCTACTGGATGGATTTTCATAACGAGATCGTGCCTTACGGAGGTGTTGATATCCTGGGTTATCCGGTACGGGGCAATGCTGAAAAGACAGTGCACCGTGGTATTGAAGTATCCTTATCCCGGAAATTTCCCTGGGCATTGGCAATATCAGGAAATTTCGCCTACAACGATAACTACTTTGAGAAGTTCAGGACTTTCCAATGGGATGGGAGCATGAAAAATTATGATGGTAACCAGATAGCTGGGTTCCCTGATATAGTGGCAGGTGCAAGAGTCTCTTATATTAAAGGAATTATGTCTTCCTATCTGCAGTTGAAATATGCCGGTCGGCAGTATCTTGATAACACTGGTGATGATAATCGTATAATCGATCCCTATCACGTGTTGGATTTCGGGTTGATATTCAGTTTCCGGAATATAGCAAGTGTGGATAAACTGGAATTATCTTTCAGAGTAAATAATATCCTGAACGGGAGATATTATACAGCCGGATATTATGACGAGTGGAGTCAGGAAAAGTATTACTGGCCGGCAGCAGAACGCAATTTCATTTCTGGAATAAGGTTAATATTCTGATGAGTATCCTGGGGTATTCTACTCAGGAATCCTGCCAGTTTATCACAGAACCGCTATAAATAGGCTGGATCATGCCTTTTTTCATTTCCAGCAGCAGCGCCCCGCGATGATTGACGCCCCGGACAATGCCTGAAAAACTCTGAAATTCGGTGTCGATAAGCACTTTTTTATTCATGAGCAGTGAGTTATTCCTGAAATAATCCTGATCAACACCTTTATCAATGAGCCGGGGAAGATCAGCGGCAAAAATATCCCATAAATTATCAAGGATAATTGCATTATCCACTGGATGAACCAGGATCATGTTTAAAGCGGATGCAGTTGTGCTGATATTTTCAGGCAGATACTGGCAATTGGAATTCAATCCTATTCCCAGGAGGTGATATTTATGGGCTTCCAGGTAATTACACAGGATTCCACCGATTTTTCTGTTATCCCAGAAGAGGTCATTGGGCCATTTAATTGTGAGTTCAGCGGATAAGGAGGGGAACAGGGCCAGGAGAGTTTTGTGGAGGCAGATCCCGGCGAATATTGTGATATTGGCATCAAGATGAAGATTATACAGGGCTGCTGTCATCCACAGACCTCCATGGGGGGAATACCAGGTACTATTTCCCCGACCTTTGCCTAAGGTCTGTTCTTCGGCAACAATGAGGAAGTTCCCGGATATTTCCTTGCTTTGAATGAGATCGATGGCTTTCTGCATGGTACTGCCCGTACTTTTCAGATAAAGGAACCGGTCAAAGAGGATATGGTTGAATTCCATTATAGTATCAGCATGGCATCGCCATAACTGAAGAAGCGATATTTTTTCGTTACGGCCGTGCGGTAAGCATTCATAACACGATCATATCCACCAAAGGCTGCAACAAGCATTAAAAGGGTAGATCCCGGCATGTGAAAATTCGTGATCAGACCATCGATTATCTGAAATTTCTTTCCGGGATAGAGAAAAAGGTCTGTCCAGTGAGAACCATGTTCCAGCCTGTTGTGGATGGCAAAGCTTTCCAGGGTTCTGGTGGTGGTGGTACCAACTGCGATGATGCGCCTGCCTTCCTTTTTGGCATTATTAATCTGCGCTGCGGTTTCTTCGTCTATGCGGCAGTGTTCTTTGTGCATAATATGGTCGGTGATTCTTTCTACCTGCACCGGTTTGAATGTTCCCAATCCCACATGCAGGATAACAGAAAGGATCGTAACATCCAAAGCAGCTATTCTCTGCATCAGTTCCGGGGTAAAATGAAGACCCGCGGTTGGCGCTGCCACCGAACCTTTCTCTTCAGCATAGATAGTCTGATAGGTTATTTTGTCCTTCTCGACAGCTTTTCTTTTGATGTAGGGTGGTAGGGGCATCTTCCCGGTTTTCTCGAGAATTTCCCAGAAATCTCCCTGCCAGTTGAACTCCACCTGGCGCAAACCTGGAGCTGGTGTGGATATGACAACAGCTTCCAGTCCATTGCTGAATCTGACTTCAGCACCCGGTCGCAATTTTCTGCCAGGGCGGACAAGACATTCCCATACTTTTGTATTCAGTTGCTGCAGCAGGAATATTTCCACTTCTGCACCGGATTTCTTAACTCCCAGCAAACGGGCGGGAATGACCCTGGTCTTATTTATCACCAGGACATCTCCCGGTTGAAAATACTGCTCGATTTCATAGAAGATGTGATGTCTGATTGCGCCTGTTCTGCGGTCAAGGTACATGAGCCAGGATTCTGTCCTTTTGTCTCTGGGATATTGTGCTATATATGAAGATGGCAATTCGTAGTAGTAATTTCTCCGGCTGGTCAGGTCCATATTATCAGCAACAGTTATTCAAAAAAATAATAATTGTATATTACAGGTTTGGATTCCGACATCTTATTTAATCAGTATCATTTTTCTGGTCTGGTGGAAATTCTGTGTCTGAAGGCTGTAGAAATAGATCCCGGAAGGAACTGGCAAGCCGCGGTTATCATTGCCGTCCCAGATTAGTGAATGTTTCCCTGCTGCCTGGTTCTTCTGATGGACCAGACTTCTAACTTTTTGACCTTTCAAGTTATAGATAATCAGGTATGTATCTCCAGGCTCAGCCAGCGTATAGGAAATTTCAGTTTCAGGATTGAAAGGATTAGGATAGTTTTTATACAGGTAATTATAAACAGGGATAAGCTGATCCTCGACCGCAGTCTGATAATTCACGATATGGACATCATCTATGTACCAGCCTTCTCCGGTTGTAAGTCCCGGACTGCTGCCGAAAACGAATCTCAACTGGATATTCCCGCTGTAGGGAGTGAGATCCAACTCTACCTGTTCCCACTGGATATCTCCGGCAAATACCCCTGTTCCCCCCGGGAAGGGAAGGCCGGGCAGATTAAGCAAGGTGCAGGGATAACCTCCTATGGGTTCCAGCTGCACGAAGTCGGTCCCGTTATCCGATATCTCGATGATACCGCCATCCCAGGCTTGATTGTTCGGCAGGATTCCTGTATTCAGCCAGTGGTAGAATGTTACATGCTGTCCGTCCCCGGTATCGAAAGAGGACATATACAAAGCTGCCAGGTTATTGTTGGAATAGGGTTGTGCTCCTGCTCCTCCACATTTCATACTGAAAAAACCATTGCTGGTATAGTTACGATAATCTGTTAAGTGCCATTCATCCAGATAATTTTCCTCCAGGGATTCATGAATCCATATTTCTTCACCTGTTTCAAAGGTCTCCTCCCAGAATCCAATGGGGATGGTGAATCCTTCGGTTAGGGCATTTCCCAGAATATCATAGGCAAAGATATCCAACTGGAGATTGTATTCGATCGGACAGGCAGCATCGATTTGAACTGTGAAGGGCAGTATAGTTTGCACTGTGGTGCCGGGTGCAATCTGCGGTATCATATCTGTTCCCGATATGCTGGCATAGCTGTCGAAGGAGAAGAGCGAGGAGAACAGACTGTAGGAATAGCCATTACCGGAATTCTCATAAATCAGGTATATTTCGGCAGTTTCACCGGGATCCAGGATCTGGTCGTCACCATCAAGCACATTCATTATATAATTGTAATAGGAAATTACCGGACCCTGGCATTGCAGAAAGAACTG
>JAFGRJ010000158.1 GCA_016935235.1 Candidatus Cloacimonadota bacterium | reverse complement strand
TCCCGGGTGATCAGAACTTGATTGCCGTCTCTGTCCTTACCCGGGACAGGAGGTTGTGTCTCAATTATTTCTTTAATATTGTGCTGTCCAATTTTTGTTTCCTTAACCATTTCCCGCCTGGGAAGATTGTTCCACATATTCATGCTGTAATTATTCAGAGTATCAGATGCACTGCCTGCAATCAGGGGGATATCCGTGGCAGCTTTATTGATTGTCAATTTGTTGAAATAATTGCCTGTCATCAATCCCACATTGGAATTGTTAGGGCCATAGAGCTCAACCATACCTCCACTGGGGGAGAAGTCCCAGTAGTTGGCTGTGAAGCTGCCTGCTGTTCTGATAGTGCCCGCGCTGATGTTTTCGACCACTTCATTAGCGGAAGACTGGGAAATACCTATTTCCTTGAAATCAAGAACTCCACCGCTCATTTCCAGAGAAGCACTGTTACCGTAACCCCACATGCTTGAACCGCCCATATTACCATAAACATTCATGGTACCGCCGAAAATGTGCAATTGACCGTTTATATCCACATAACCGTCATAATTGGAAAGGTTTATAATCCCCCCCGGATTCAGGTAGAAAGCACCGTAGATGCCGTTCTGATCCAGATCGCTGGCTGTAAAAGAACCGGAAAGCACATCGACTGCTCCTCCGGAAAAAAGGTAATGACCACAGGTAACATCAGTGCCATTAATACGGAAAGCACCTCCTGATGTTTTCGCCACTTCCAGGCGGTAAAAGTCTTCATTGGAACAATATTGATGATAATTGCCACCATTGAATCTGACCTTGTTTGCTCCCTCCAGGAAAGCTGCAGGTCCCACCTGATTATCCCAGTTTCCTCCTACCTCGATCACTGAACTGTCGCTGACCATATCAAGTTGACCGGAGGTTATGGTCAGATTGCCTTTAACGTGAAGGTCGTCCCAGATGTATGTCGTACCGGTGCAGCTGAGCGTAAGATTATTGAAATAATCATCATCGGTATAAAGCCCCAGATAGGGATTATTGCCTGTAAATACGAAATCGCCATTGTCGAACTGGAAGCTGGCACCATCTTCATTATAGAAATATCCGCCCAGATATATGGTCCTGATGAATGATGCGGGAGCTCCGGTGACAGAACCTGTATAATTCAAAAGGTTGCCCTGAACCTGCGGATTGCAGGTGGACAGATTGCTGAATTTAGCATAGTAACCGGAATTTTTTGATATTTTCAGATCGTTGAAATAACTGTCGGTGTCATAGAACCTTATCCAGGAATTTAAAGGACCATTCATATTTACTGAGCCATTTTCAAGATGTACTCCGCAGCCGTTCTGAAAATTCCAGTTACCCTGCACTGTGATGGTGTTATCAGCAAGTATCGTTGCCTCTGATCCTGGCTGCCAGAAAACATCGCCATAGACCAGCAGGTAACTTGCAGCATCCTGCATGGCAAGAGTTCCCTCGATATCAAGGTCACCATCTACTGTAAGTGACTGGTCCCAGATCTGCAGGGTGGCACCCGGGAGAATATCAAGGTCCGCGCAGGTTTCGTCGAAGAGATCAACTTTAGGTGGATGATAACCCTGAGTAGTAATTAAGACTTTCTCTGATACTGTCGGGATATGACCGTAGGACCAGTTGGCATCGTTATGCCAGTAATAGTTGAATTCCCCCAGCCAGGCATTCCCGTCGTATACCGTAATAGTAGCTTGATAGGTATCATAATTATATGCGGTGACGGTAAGATTATATTCCTCGTAACCCGACCTGGCAGGAAGGTCCAGGTATATCCAGCCCAGTACATTGGTATATCCTGAATCGATGATTTGGTTATCGGCGTCGGTAAGACAGACCAGGGCACCACTGAAACCAGTACTGACAAAGAAGACAGTATCATTGCCGTCGATTATGGAAGAATGTGTAACCAATAGTTCGGCTGGTGTGTCGGTTCTTACCATCAAGGACACATCACCAAAAATATTCCAGGCTTCGAAGACATAATCACTGCTGGGATAATCGTCCATCATCTGGCAGGATCCATTGAAGAACAAGCCACCAACTGTATTCATTTCCTCTGCCACCAGCAGGTCCGTCACTTCATCCTGGGCTGCCATGGGAGGATTCCAGGGCTGGGAAATAGAGGAGGCATAGATGGCAATGGCACCGGTTGGGAAACCGAAAGTATTGTGTGTTGCCCTCAGCCAGATTTCACCGAAACAGGAATAATTGACGAAATCACCATTGTAGCAGGCAACGTCGCAGATGAACGGCAGGGTGAAGCTGTTGGTCAGATTATTGATATCCGTGGTATTGAAACCGGAAGTTGACCAGCTGTATATACTGCCATGCCCGGTATAATTGACGAATCCCCTGCCTGCATTCAGTTCGTTGGCAACTTCGGTATCGGTGGCACCGGGATCGTAGACCTGTCCAACATAGGTATAATTATAGGCAAGAAGGTCGTCCCGGATGTTATCAAGATGCTGCCAGTCAAATTCCCCGTCATCACCTGGTCCCTGGTTCGAGGCTACTCCCAGGGCGTAATGCATCCAGTTACCCGGATCGATGTCCCGTTCATAATATAGGGTTCTCTCAACCTGGGTTGCGATATGGGCTGTTTCCGTGCCTGAAAAGCGTCCCACGAAAAGGTCAGGGTAGGAATCTGAACCTTCCACCTCGGCATATACAGGATCAAGACCATGAATACCGCTGAGGAAGGTAGGAATCTGGGCTGCATCTCCCACGAGCTGGACGAAGGTCAAACCTTCTGCAGAATCATATTCATCCTCAATGAAAGCCTTGATCAGTTCTGCTGTTGCACCGATACTGGCGACATCGTACAGATCTGTCTGGATACCTTTCTGCAGCTTCCAGTCCACATAAGGCTGGATCTCGTCCAGAAAATCCCCGTGACAGATCACTATCAGCCTGCCGGTTTCGTCTACCTGGGTATAACGGCTGGGATCAAAATTGAGGAAGTGATTTCTGTAGACACATTCAAAATCAGCACTGTATCCATTTCTGGGGCGATCCTTGATATTTGTCTCACTTCTGCCCTGAAATGTCACCTTTACTTCCAGATGATGATATATCCGCAAGGTTCCGCTACGTGGATTATAAGCGAAGGGAAATACAGTTAACAATATTCCCCGGAAATCCCTCAGGATATAGGGATCACCGAGCTTGGCTGTTGATTCCGGGAAGAAAGCATCTTCCTGGTATATACCGGCAAAAGAATAGGGTACCGTGGCAGGATCCTGGCTGCGCAGGATCTCACCTTTGGAGGGAGCTACCGGCAGGGAATAATCCACAGATTCGCTGTCGAGTATTTCTATTGCTACACCAGAAGCATCTGGTATGATCAGGCTGCGGTTGATTGTCGGTAGCTCAGGATATCCCCTTTCCTGGATATTGCTTTCCTTCTCCAGATTAAGGGAATAATAAGTTTTGCCTGCAATTGTTACCGGTTCTGCCTGAAAGTGACCGAAATCAAAGACAAGTATAACATAATCAGTTTCGTTCCTGGTTAAAGCTATGCTGAATTCATGATCCTTGATCATTCTTTTCTCCGCTCCCAGAAAGGTGACAAAAAGGATACAGCAGGAAAAAAATATCAACTTTTTCATCAGGAAACTCCACTAAAATAAAGATCAGTTACTACATATTGTAAATCCGGGGGATGTCAAATTATTATTCAGGATTTTTATGGAAAAATCCTTATTGTATGGATTAATTTGATAATACAAAATAAAAAAACAAATGTGAGATAAAGTGAATTGTGCATTTTCCAGTGATGATTCTCCAGTGGACTAATCATTGTTTTTTCTTTTTTATTAACGATACAGGATAATTGATACTTATCAGATGACATCTCCTGCAGAGGTGGTATGATTTGACTGCCTTCTGCTCAGCAGTAACCTTCCCATAGCTGCCATTATTCAAGTTCCCAGTATCATACTACTTTCATGATCATCTTTAAGATTTCATAATGGCTGATCTCTCCTCAGTATGGAATGTCTATGAATTCAAATGACGGTTTTCTCAATCCTGGATTGCACTGATCAGCAATTATTTCAGATATTACTGGCTATAAAAAAAAATCAATAATCTTTGATGATTACAGAAAAAGAAAAACCGGTCCAGTTATAGAACTGGAACCGGCTCCTTTTATTGATTATATGGTATTATTTCAACATCACCATTTTTTTTGTCTGGGTAACATCACCCATACTTATCCTGTACAGGTAGGTTCCTGATGGTTGCTGATTGTGCTGCATATCTTTACCATCCCAGGTAATGGAATTCTCTCCACAGGGGAATTCATTTCCGGAAAAGGTGTTGATGAGTTCACCTTTCAGATTGAAGATTTCTATTCTGGCTGAACCCACCAGTGGCTGTTGCCATTGGATGTTTGTGCTGGGATTAAAGGGATTGGGGAAATTCCGCAACTGCAAGTCAGTCAGAGGCAGTTGATTATCATCATTAGCGGTATCGTAAAGATAATCTAATTTCATGATGTTTTTCCATTGAATGCCATCCCATTCCTGGATGATACTTTCATCAATGGCATAATCACCATAAGGAGTATTGGTGATATACTCGAAATTCACCCAGTTCCCGCCTGTCCATTCCTCGATAAGGATGTTAACAACAAAATCATTATCATAATACATGGTCTCGTGGAAATAATATTCCCAATTGGCCCCGTCCCACTCATAAGATAATATTTCCGTGTTATGATCACCCACATAGATATATTCGGATTTTTCATAATAATACCAGCTTCCGCTCCAGAGCTGTAGAATATGCTCGATAAGGTGGTCACCACTGTATGTACAGGTGTAATATTCATCATTTTCCCAGCTCTGGGATAAATCATTCCAGTTTTGCACCAGGTATTCCGTCATGTTATCCCCGGTATAGGTATAAGTACCCTTCTCGTCGTAGAGCCAGCCCCCCATGTAATCGGTCATCTGTGACTGCCAGCCGGTAAGCATGTCCCCGCTGTAATAATATTCATATAATTCCACATCCATCATGTAACCGAGGAGATCATTCTGAACCAGGGTGGAGACAAGCTTGCCATCCTGATAGTCATTGATGTAATACTGGGTGAAATAATCAAGTGTCCAGGAAGCTTCCACGATATTTTCACCATCATATGTGAATTCCCATTCCGAAATTGTCTCCCAGTCTCTGGTTACCCAGCCGTATGTATCCATTCCTACTGCGGTGAAATAAGCCATCATCATGAAGAAACCGAAATAATAGGGAAGAAAAGCGATATTAAAACCATAAATATCCCGGGCACCCTCAGTGTGTTGCCAGGGGTAAGGTTGCGCAATGTGCATTTCCTGATAATTCTGAGCGTAAATCGAGCTGAATAAGAAAATTATTCCTAAAATAAGAGCAATTGTTTTTTTCATCAAAATCCTCCTTGTTTAAAATCAATATAATAGTCATGCAACTATCAGTTGTTTATACGACCACAAACTTTCATGTCAAGATAATAAAACAACCTATGATGACAAAGATATTGATAATTCACCTTCATTAGATGAAAACAACCTGCAGTTATGATACCAGTTTGGGAAGAAAAATGAGTGGTGATTCATATCGCTTGATCCGCAATACTCGCTTGCAAGAAGAGGAAAGTTGAGGATAGTCACAGGTTCTTATATTTTTCCAGATTCCTGGACAGCACAAACCTGTTTCAATGTTAATGGGTCGAATTCTGCCCCGAAATTAATTCCTCTTTTTTATTCTCTTGATGATTTTAAGGGATTCATGGGCAAGCAGAAAAATCACTGCAGCTCCCAGAATGAAATACCAGTCTGTTCTCCGTAACGGTGCAAATGCCAGAAAGTCATTTACACCAGGAGTATAGATTACCATTAAACATAGTCCAACGGAAATCAGAATGGAAAAAAGCATGATCCTGTTATTGAAAAAATTCCTGGAGAAAATAGTCTTGAGCTCGTAACGCCGGGACATTATGTTGACGAACTGGGTAAAGGCGATGGTGGTGTAACAGACAGTGGTGGCCTGTTTATATAGTTCATGTCCCGATGTCAGTTCGATGCCCATGCGGTGGATGAAGTAACCGAAGTTGAGAAATGCCAGTGTCCCCATGAGAAATCCCAGGAATATTATCTCCACCGCAGAGCGTTTATTTATTATATGCTCGCCCCGGTCGCGGGGTGGAGATTTCATGAGTTCAGGTGAACCGGGATCGAAGGTGAGAGCAGTTAAAGGCAAAATTTCTGCGAAAAGGTCGATAGCCAGGATCTGAATAGCAAGGATCGGGACAGGCCAGCCCAATAGGGAAACACCCAGCAGCCCCAGCAGAACGACCGTGAGCTCAGCTCCATTACTGGTGAGTGAAGCCAGAACGGTCTTTTTCAGATTGCTGTAGATGGTTCTGCCTTCTCTGATGGCATGCACCAGAGTTGGAAAACTGTCATCCAGCAGGACCAGTTCCGCTGCCTGTTTGGAAACATCCGTTCCCATCTGACCCATAGCTACTCCGATATGGGCGCTTTTAAGAGCAGGTGCATCGTTGACACCATCACCGGTTACAGCCACGATCTGCTGTTGACCCTTGAGTAATTTCACGATCCTGAGTTTATCTTCGGGCGATACCCGGGAAAAGATCAAAGAATCGTTTTCCATCATTAACCGGGCAAGTCCCTGATCACTCAATTCAGCAAATTCTTCTCCTGTTACCACTGGTACATCTCTGCCCACAGGAGAAAGCCGGATCTCTTTGCCGATTGCCTGGGCGGTAATCGCGTGATCACCGGTCATGATAAAGGTTTTGAGGTGGGCTTCATGAGCCTGCTCAATTGCCTCGAGTACACCTTCCTTGGGAGGATCGAGCATTGCTACCAGTCCCAGGAAGATAACGTCCTTCTCGATCTCTGCCAGAACGTAATCCTTATGTTCAGGACCGAGTTCGCGGAAAGCTATGGCCAGTACTCTTAAAGCCTGTCGGGAATAGGATTCGTTCAATTTCTGAAGCTGGGCAATATCTTCCTGTGATATCTCCTTGGTTTTCCCATCTTTCCAGATATGTTTGGAGACAGACAGAACGCTGTCCAGGGCTCCTTTCATGGTAAGGACCTCTTTATCCCCGAATTGACGGATGGAACTCATGCGTTTACGTACCGAGTCGAAACTGAATTCATGAAGCTCTGGATTTTCTTCATCTTCCTGAGGGGAATGGGTTCCCACCTTGGTGGATAATGTGATCAGGGCGGCTTCCGTGGGATCACCTATGGGATACCAGCCAGGATGGTTGTCGTCAGGAGGATGGATCTCGGCATTAGAAGCCATGGTCGCTGCATCGAGCATCAATTCCAATTCATTTATCTTCTCCTGGGTAAGAGGTTTGCCGGTTTCATCCAGAATATTACCCTCCGGTCTATAACCGATTCCTGTGACATCATATTCTTTTTCCGAGAACCAGATCTTTTTCACGGTCATCTCGTTCTTGGTCAGAGTGCCCGTCTTATCGGTTGATATTACATCAGTGGATCCCAGCGTTTCCACTGCAGACAGTTTCTTGACAACTGCATTCTGCTTGGCCAGACGGTGAACTCCCTGGGTTAAAGCTACTGTAATCTGCATGGGAAGAGCCTGGGGAACCACAGCAACAGCAATCCCTAGTCCATAGACCAGGGCAAATTGCACATTTATTCCCTGATAGATGATTCCAATAAACAATAAGCAGGCCATCATAACTGCAAAGATGGTGATTCTTTTTGCCACTGTCTGCAGTTCCTGCTGCAGGGGTGAGACAGATTTCTCTTCTTCCCGGGTAAGATCGGCAATCTTACCCATTTCCGTTTTCATTCCCGTTGCCACCACTACACCCCGGGCATTACCGGCTGCCACATTGGTGCCCAGATAAGCCATGTTCTCCCTGTCTGCCAGAGGGCAATCCCGCGTGATTACATTGCTGTGTTTATCCTGGGGCATGGACTCGCCGGTCAGGGACACATCATTTGTGCGCAGGTTGAACGATTCTATGATTCTGATATCGGCAGGTACTTTATCGCCCTCATCCAGACTGATAATATCTCCTGTTACCAGTTCAGATTGATGGATTTCCTGCAACCTGCCGTCACGGAATACTTTGGAGGGAGATTGCACCAGTTGTTTGAGGGATTCCATGATCCGTTCGGCTTTGTATTCCTGCAAAAATCCTATTATACCATTTACCATGGCAATTATCAGCATGATGATGCCATCCCGATTACTTCTGATGAGAAAGGATAACCCCGCTGCAACCAGCAACACAATCATGAAAACATCTTTAAACTGGAGCAGGAATTTTAACAGGAGTGATGTTTTTTTCCCAGCAATGAGTTCGTTAGGACCATCATGGGACAACCGTTTCCGCGCTTCCTCAGAAGAAAGACCTTTCTCAGAGGTCTTCAACTCTGTTAGTATTTCAACAGCCTGTTTCCTGTACCAATTATTATCCAGCATTATTAATCCCTTTTTCAGACAAAAAAAATGCACTGGGAAAGAAGGTCAAATGATAAGTATCTCCGTAAGGTAAAATCAACTATTAATATATTTAATAAAGGATACAATTATATGTAAATCAGAATAAGATCATGGATTCAGGGTTAATTCTATTAAATGACCTCAATACTTATATTTTATTGAATAATTCAGCAGTTTTTGTCTTAAACTCTCCCGTGATTACTTCTTCCTGGAACCAGTTCCCAGGGGAACCCAGATGAGTAAGAAATGGCAAATCACCCCGCCTGCAAGGATGCGTGATATGTCGGCTTTGTAGGCAGTGCCTTTTAATACAATGGCAGCTCCAATTATCACGGCACCCCAGATAATCGCACTGGCTATGATCAGATATCCTATCTTGCTCTTTTTCAAAGAAATTTCCTCCTATCTGAATTATTTATTCCAGTTTGAGCCGGTTGTTTAATGTGATGCTTGATATTTTTGTAAAAAAATCATCTGTCAATCAAATCCTGCAGGATATGGCAGATCGAGTCGTATGCGGATTCATTGTCTGTTTTGGCAAAGAAACGCATTGCATCGAGCCCGATATAACACTTATAACAGGTTACTCTTGCCGTGAAATCGGGGATTATCTCGCCATGCTCAGCATAATATTTATATAATAATCCGGAATAATCTATTCCCCTGGGCCAGAGATCAATCCAGGCGATATCGTAGACAAAATCGCCATACATGGCATCAAACCAGTCCAGAACAGCCGTCACTTCATCATCATTAACCAGGATGTTGTTAAAGCCGTATCCGCCATGGACAAGATAACGCTTTTCGGGACAGAACTGCAGCAGTTTGAGCATATGGCGGTATACTTTCTCGAAAAATTCACGGTCAAGAAAGGTTTCGTTGAACATATAATGCCATTTACCGTAGAAACCGTCAGATCGTTCCTCTGCATAAACCCGGGTGATAAATTCTTTCCAGGATGGAAAAAGCCCTGTCCCGTTATCATCGATCCAGCCGTAATTCTGCCAGGCACTCACATCTGTCCGGTGAATGGCAAACAGAGTCCGGATCAAATGAGGTAACACTTTGATCAGCCTGGCTTCAGGGAGAGAATCAAGCCCTATCCCGGGGATTTTTCTGGATATAGAATAATAGAGGTTCTCATAATGTCCAAAGGCTATTACAGGAGATATGGGTATTTCGGTGGAAGCGAAGTTCTTGTATATGAAATATTCCTTCTGATAACTGGCATCCATTTTTTCGGTAGTAAATCGGATTACGTAATCCTCATTTCCAGATTGAAAAGCTATGGTCTGGGCGACCGAACCCCCCGCCAAAGGTGCAAGACCAACTATGGGACAGGTAAAATGCTGATTTAGCAGAGATATTACCTTTTCCGGTGTGACCTCAGGTTTTATGCTTATCATTATATGAACTCAACTGCTGCTGTTAACTTCGAATCTTCTCAACTCGCTGATCATTAACAGGATAATAATCATGAATACAATCAGCTGAGGTAATGCGAGTAGCAATAATTTGGGATGGAAAAGGAAGGCTATTGTCAAGAAAGCAACTAAATTAAAAATAATTACCCCCATAGGGTAATATTTTGTTATTCCTGATAATCTGATACACTTAAGACCTTCCAGAAACTGAATGATCCCTGCACCGATCAGAATGATGCCTCCCTGATAGATCATGACTCTGGTGGAACTGGTTATTATGGGATCAGTCAGTTAGTCCAGTAGTTGATTGATCTGGACGATTTCTTCGTAAACGATGTGAATGATGCCCAACAAAATAACCAATATCCCGCTTAGAATTGCCATATTATACTCCTGTGGCTGTACTTATGTTTATATCTTTCTACAATTTTCAATTATTGATGGCATATTAGAGTTAAATTACGTGCAACTAACTTTATAATTTCAGTAGAGCTTTTCTTTAATACCATCAGGAGATAGAACAAATCAGCGTTTTGCGATTGAGATAATTACATAGTTTAAACTTTTCCCTGGGTTTTCCTGAGAACAGGATAACAAGTACAAGGAAGAGTTACCTGGATGTAGTATCCGGATTCTATGATGTTTATTCGATATAATATATACCAGTCGGTGCAAAGACTGCCGGCAAGCCACCCGCCATTCCAGACAGTGGCAGTTCTCCCGGAATAATCTCGCCATCGAATTTAAATACTGCCTTATGGGCCAGAGCCTCTATCACATTCTGAGTAAAGGGCATGCCCGGAGGTCGGTTGTAATATATAGCTTCATCGAATTCGGTTAATTCCAGCTCTATGGTGTGGCCTGCAGCCATGATCTTAACAGCGGTCTTATTGGGAAAATCCAGATTGAATTCAAATTCTGCCAGGTAGATGGGGGCGTTCTCGATGGGCGTTCCTCTGAATATATTAGGTCCCCAGTATTTGGCCAGGGTAGTATCCTCGGAAACGAAACCAAAGAAATCAGGAGTTTCCTTGTTTTCTGGATTAATAAGGACCACGCCGCCCTTGCATATTCCCAGAGGAGTATTTACCATCCGGGCAGTGTGGACCAGAACATTGGGCATGGGGCTGTCGGGCTCTGGTTTTAGCATGGCATCCACTCCGTCATGCCAGGCAAGGTAGTGAACTCCGAATTTCTCTCCACTCCTTTTAATTACAGGGCTTTCCTGCGTTTTTACAACACTTTCCTGAAACATCTCGCAGGAGATTATAAAAAGGAAAATAAGACCGAGAAATGATAGAATTAGAATTTTTCTCATAAAATTCCTCCTAAATTATGAAGACATTAATCGTGTAATATTATTTTTTATGTCAATGAGAGTTTTATATTCTATTATGCAATATCTGCTTCATATTCTCTTGTTAATATGAATAGATATTCCAAATCTGGTACCCCCGAGCCGATTTGAACGGCTGACCTTTTCCTTAGGAGGGAACTGCTCTGTCCTAACTGAGCTACGGGGGCACCCCTCAT
>JAFGRJ010000027.1 GCA_016935235.1 Candidatus Cloacimonadota bacterium | reverse complement strand
GTTCGGCGCTACCGATCCCGATTTTACCTGGCTGGATATGGAAACACTTCTGAATGAAAAAGGCATCTTTACCTACAAGAGTGTTGCTGCTTCCCTGGGGGGTGGTAGAGATCTGGGTCGTGGCCTTAACTTGGCGGGTCGTGAACTGATATTGGCTGCCATTGCCAGAAATAACGTGAAACTGGTGAAAGGTGAAACCCTGGAAGATAACATTGCCGAGAAGATGAAATTGTTCAAGAAAGCAGGGAAAATTAAACTCTATGTCAATATCGGTGGTGGATTGTCCAGCCTTGGCAACAGCATTAATGGCAGGCTGGTCCAACCCGGATATCATCGCTATCTGAATATAAAGAATATCCCCCTGAAAGGGACAATGTTCCTGTTCGCGGATGAAGGTATCCCGGTGATCCATCTGCTTGATATTGAAAAAATGGCGGAAATATATGAGCTGCCCCTGGCACCTGATCCCATGCCGGAACCCGGTACAGGAAAGACCTTTTTGGACGAACGCTATAATTTGACTGTTACTTCTGTCGCCCTGGCTGTTCTGGTCCTGCTGATTATTCTTATCATTGTCTTCGATCAGAGGAAGATGATCCTCAAACCTGATGAGACGAAAAGTGAGTATTAATATGAATCTGAGAATTTTCCTTATGATTACCGCTGTTCTCTTCTTTGTTCCTGTCCTGGAAGCGGGTGAAATCCTGTATGAAAAAGAAGCAAGGAATATCAGGCTCTATAACCGGGAAAGCGGAAAGATTCTAACCTATAAGATCCTGAACAGGAATGAAAAAATGGATTTCACTGTTAGGGAATTAGATACCCTGAGGGTATATTCCCGCATTTATACTGAGGATGAAAAAACCTATGGTTATCAGCTTACCATAAATGGTGAGATCAGGGATATAACCAGAACCGGCAGGAGCAGCAAGTTCACCAGGACTCTGGCTGGAAGGGAAGTTTCTGGTTATAACAGTTATCTCACTGCCTTAAATGCTGCTGAGACCAGGATAAGCCTGCTCAACACCTCGGAATTTGAAATATTGTTCAAAATAGTGAATCCCGGTGAAGCATACTCCCAGAAGGAAATTGATTTCATCAGATATTCACCCCAGCGCTACACTATGAAGAAGAATCTCGAGGTGAAAGGTAAAACCTATACATATTTTACCGCAGATTCTACCAATATCGAATTTTCCCTGGAAGGCCCCGTTGTCCTGAAAATAATCAGCAGGCTTATTTTCGAGGATAATTTCACTGTCCAGTATAATTATCGCTATAATGTCTATATGGATGAAATCCTTCTCAGTACCTGCAGTGAGACCGCCTATCCATCCTCTGTTGCTCTACTCAGGAATAAAAATGACAGAATTACCTCCCGGGGCAATGTCAATATCCTGGAGATACCGGCAGGCATCCATCAGTTGAAGATAGAAGATAATGATACCAACCGCGACCTGCTCTTCAGATTGTTTATCAGCAAGTCGGCGGTGGAGCTGAATGAATGAGAATAAGGTTCATCTCGCCACTATTGCTCTTTCTGTTCTCTCTCAGTGCGCTGGCAGGTAAGGTATACCTTACAACTGCTGTTCAGCTCGAAACCAGATATGACGATAATGTTCTGCAGCTGTCCGAGTATCATCTCAGGGAATTCGGAAATAATACCAACCCCGATAGATACAGGATAGAATCGAGTGATGATTATATCAGTACCGCGCGATTGGAATTAGCCCTGAAGCATTATCTCCTGGGTGGACATACCCAGAGGTTGAATTTCCGGGTTGAATATGATCACTACTGGCGGAACAGCTTTATGAACTGCTGCAGCTTCGGTTTCAGCCTGACCCAGTATCTCAACCGCCAATTGTCGTTCCAGATGGGTTATTCCTACGATCCCGATAAATACTCTGACCGCTTTCTCAGCGTGCTCGATACCTCCGGTGAATATCATGATTTTACCTATGACCGCAACCGCTACTATGCTGAAATTGACTGGCGACCCCTCCCCAGGATCGACCTGGGATATGAACTGGATTATTCCCGGCTCTTTTTCAATGAATATTTCACCGAATATGATGCTGCTTTGGTCACCCATAACCTGAGAGTTAAATGGGATGCCATGGAATATATCACTGTGGGTATGAGATATTCCTACAACACTGCTGCTGCTGATGCTGCCGATGCTTTCCCGGATCCCACCGCCATCAGCCTGATCAAGGATGCTACTCATCAGGATGATGTCTATCTGTTTTGGTGGAAATGCGATCTAAGCCCGATACTGAAAACTGAACTATCCTTATATAATGGATTTAAATATAGCGAAGTGTATTTTCAGACTGAGAACAGGGATGACACCTATCATTACTCCCGCCGGGATTGTGTGAAAGAACTTCATAACTATGCTGAATTACCGCTGGGTAACGGAATCACCGCCCGTGTTTTTCTGCTGTCCAGCTGGCGGAGTACCAGCTCTGTCTTTCCCGACGTGGAAAGAGACAAGGAATATAATAATTTGCAAACTGGTATAAGATTCTATTATCGCTTTGAAAATTGAAATACTATCAAAATAATAAAAAAAAATTGACATTATATTTTTTTATGCAAAGTTTGGCGTGTGGGTTTTTGTAGAAAAGTGGTTTTCAAGTGGAAAATAGGTTCTGAAAACAAAAAAACAGATTTTAATAGAAAAGGAGAGAGTATGAAAAAAGTTATTATTTTAGCAATTGCACTTATGCTTTTTAGTTTTTCCTGGGCGAATTTCTACCGCTGGTACTGCTGTAATACCGGCTGGCATGATACTGACTGGCCAGCAGGTACACCAAAATGCTGCAATTTACCCGCGGCACCTATCTTTCCCGAGAATGATCTTATCGGTGCTATTTTATACATTACCGTAAAGAACAATCAGGATGTTGGCGTAGAAAATACTTCAGTTAGCAGCCCGGCAAGTATTAATGTCCAGACCACGCTGAATTTCTTCGTGAATGACTATCATGAGATAAGTAATCAGCAGATTCAGGTTCAGGCATGGTATCCCGGTCCAACCGGAGGCGATTTCCAGAATCTGGCAGTTTTTGATGGCACAATCGACTATGCCGGTGCTTCAGGATACACCTGGGCAAACGTTGAAAATCAGAACACCTGGAATCATTCTTACACTGATTTATCTTTATTTACCAGTACTTTTCCTGTCTGCTGGTGGACGAACAGTGGATATGCCATTTTCGGGGAAGGCAGCACCAATATTGATGCTTCAATAGATACCCAGGCCTGGGCACAAGCCTGCATCTGGTACGAATACGAGGGTGACGAACCCAGCCCCGTTGAGTTGAGCTCCTTCACTGCTATTTACTTCGATGGCCTGCCCACTCTTAACTGGACTACCCAGAGTGAGATCAACAACCTGGGCTGGAATGTCTATCGTTCCAATTCCAGTCTATACTCCGAAGCCAGCCAGCTTAACACCCTGCTCATTCCGGGTCAGGGCACCAGCACCACTCCTCATGATTACGAATATGTTGATCAGACTGAAGTGGTTTCCAACAATACCTACTGGTACTGGATAGAAGATGTTTCCATGGATGGCGAGACCAATACCCACGGTCCGATTGATCTGTTTATTCCGGAAAGCGGTTATGATCCGGTACCCCCGGAAATACTCAAAACAGCAAGGCTGTATAACACACCCAATCCTTTCAATCCCACCACCTGGATCATGTTCGACATTGATACGGACGTTGCCGGCGATATCACCATCTATGACATCAAGGGTAATCTGGTCCGCAATCTGCATGAGGGATATATTCCAGAAACTGGCGTTATGTGGGATTCTACAGACGATTCCGGCAAGAAGGTACCTTCAGGTATCTATCTGTATGTACTGAAAACATCCGGAAGAACTTTCGCCAAGAAGATGGTTCTGACCAAGTAACAGATACATTTACGGAAAGCCCCCACCAATCGGTGGGGGCTTTTTTTTATGCCAGCATTATCGGATAGGTTTTTTTCCCGATCTTAATAAAAGCCGCTAAGGTGTGTCCTGGTAAATACTTTTTCCTGAACTCAGAACTATCAGCACGGTAATATATTGTCCTGTTCAGCAACTTTCCTGTTTGTCTGTATTCATCCAGAAAAAGTTCGTTCTCTGCTATTTTCTCTTTCAGATAAGCTGTACCGGTGATTTTCAAATCCTTTTCATCTGCAGGACGGAGAAAAGGGGGATAGTAGTGAGAAACTGCCAGCAGGCACCAGTCCCAGCGCAGGCAGTCCATGCAAAAATCTTTTTTCCCGGGATATTTATCCATCAGAAAATTCAGGAGAAGCAGGGCTCTGCTCTTCCAGTCGGTGTTACTGCTGGATTCAGTACCTGCTCTGTGAAAGGTTTCAAATTCCCAGTAAAAGGAGAAAGGAGTTTCAAACCAGTTTACGGCATTTTCCAGAATAGTCCTGAATTTACCTGAATTGTAATAATAGTTGAAGAGGTTTTCCATGGCGTGCAGTGCACAGATTTCCCGGAAACTCAGCCAGCGGTTCTGCAGAATCTCATACGGCGGTGCAGGATTGTTCTTTATTTCGAATTTGTTGGTATAATTCTCCAGGGGTGAGCCGGGTAGTACTTTAAGAAAACCTAACTGCAATTCCCGGGGCTGCATTTTATAGACTTCATTGAAAGATTTTTTTATAGAATCAAGGTTCTCATGGGGCAGACCCACGATAAGATCGGTGTGGATAATAATATGGGGCAATGTGCTCAATTTTTTCATTTTTGTTACGATGCCAGAATCCAGTTTTTCTCTGCCAATTTTCCGACGTGTGAGCAGGTTCACTGATTGTATGCCGATTTCCAGACGGAAAGCATGAGAAGTTTTTTTTCCCAATAATTCGATATCGGCATCCTTAAGCAATTCGGGACGTATTTCGAAGTGAAAACAGGACGCTTTTTCCACCGAGAAAATGTAATTCCAGATTGCTCGTGCCCGAACGGGATCTGCGTTGAAGGTTCTATCGATGAATTTGATGATTCTGAGATCCTTTGCCATTAAATAGGCTAGTTCTTTTTTTACACGTTCCAGGGGCAGCATTTCCAGGGGTTGATCTTCACGGGCTGACAGACAATAAGGACACCGGAAAGGGCAGCCACGACTGGTCTCGTAATAGATGAACCTGTTGGTGAGTTCAGGGAAATCCTCCTCAAGGTAAGGGAAAGGGATTGCAGGGAAAGGGGGGTTTGTTTTTGAGATGACTCTGGAAGGCAGATGAAAATTGTTTACCGCAAGTTCCAGGAAACCGGCTTCCCCGGCACCACAAACGATATAATCGACCTCAGGGTGTCTCTGCAGCCATGCTGCTGCCGTATAACTCACTTCAGGTCCACCCAGAACGATTATAACATCTGGCAGGATGATCTTCAAAACAGGCAGGAGCGAATGAACAAGTTCCGCGTTCCAGACATACACTGAAATTCCTATGATCTTGGGATTCTCATCATATATTTCCTGCATTATTGAGAGCCGGGACTGGTTTATGGTGAATTCTTTCAGGACGATCCGGTATGGTTGCCGGGCGATATAGTTTCTGAGATAGCGGATCGCCAGATTGGGATGAATGAATCTGGCATTGATTCCCACCAGAATGACTTTAGTCATGGAATATTGCTCAGGAGAACAGTTTTCTTGCTTGCAGCAGATCCTCTGGAAAGTCTATCTCGATGCAGGGAAGATCACCCGTAAATACTGCCTGCAGGTGAAAATCTCCTGCCAGCAGATTTACCGCGTATTCAAAGTAATTATTCTGATGACCTGTATCGACCCCTGTCTGCAAATGTTCGCTAAACCTGTTCAGAACCTGTTGGTTAAATTTACCGATGCCGATGAATTCTCCGATACATCTCGATATATCCAGCTCCTTGCCAATTTCCAGTATTCTCATATCATCGGAAACGATCACTTTGACCTCTTCCTTGCCACAAATTTTATCTTCGATCAGCAGCTGGGAAAATTCCGATTGCGGTACTATTTTCATCAGCAGCTCTGTCTGGAAGATAACATCGGAATTAAAATAAATGAATTCTTCAGTAAAATGCTGCCGGGCTAACCACAGGGAATAGAGGGTGTTCGTTTTATCATAGACAGGATTGGTGATAAAAGTCGTATTACCAGGTGCCAGAATTTCCAGAATATGGTCCTGCAGCAGTTCCTTTTTATAACCAAGCACAAAGACAAAATTTTCTATCCCGGCCTGCTGGCAACTCCTGATCTGGTGATGCATGATAGAGGAACTGCCTATCTGCAGCATGCTTTTAGGCATACCGCGAGAGATTTCGCGTAATCTTTTCCCCACCCCGGCTGCAAGTATAATCGCTTTCATAACACATCCTGCAATATTTTCGCATTATTTCTTTTCGAGTCTGAAAAATGGTCAATTAAAAAATCCTGAATATATTATGTTTGACAACGAACATAGCCCTGGGCGAGAGTCACCGGCAGAGAACAGGAAATTTCACAGAGGAGAAAAAATGAAGGAAGAAAAATCAACCCGGGTTGATAAATCGGAGAGCGAGCGTCTGGAAAATAATCTGAGAAGGATTCGTCACACCATCATTATTATAAGCGGTAAAGGGGGAGTTGGTAAAAGTACCGTTGCGGTAAATCTTGCTCATGGTCTGGCCCAGGAAGGGAAAAGAGTCGGTATTCTGGACGTGGATATACACGGACCTTCCATTGCCAAGATGCTTGGTATAGAAGGCAGAACTCTGGAGATATCACCGGAGGATAATACTCCCATGCCGATAAGGGTCACTGATAAAATAGTGGCTATGACCATTGCCTCTCTGATAGGCAGTCCAGATGATCCGGTGGTGTGGCGGGGTCCTTTGAAAATGGGAGCGATCAGGCAATTTCTCCAGGATATCAGATGGCCTGAACTTGATTATCTGATCATAGATTCTCCACCTGGGACAGGTGATGAGCCCCTCAGTGTAATCCAGATCGTGAAAAATGTGAGTGGCGCGATAGTTGTATCCACTCCCCAGGACATTGCCTTGCTGGATGCCCGTAAGACAATCAGATTCTCCCAGAAACTGAACGTTCCTGTTCTGGGGCTGATTGAGAATATGAGCACTTTTCATTGTCCTCATTGCGGTAAAGTTATCGACATTTTCAAGGGGTTGGGGATTGAAAAAGCTGCGCATGACTTTTCCCTGGAAATACTCGGTAAAATACCCATCGATACTAATATCGTCTATACTGGAGATAAGGGGATATCCTATCTGGCCAGGCATGCAGATTCCGAATCGGCGGTGAACTACATGAAGATCGTTAAGAGGATTATGGTAAAACTACCCGCCTGACGGAAAATCAGGCAAGCGATACCTTCCGTATCGCTTTCTTATTTGAAAATAGGGTCTTATCACTTACTTGACAGTGAAATTATATTAAATTTAATTAGTCCGTTACAGCAAGGAGCTAAGCCATGATAATTGCCTCCCGTTATAAGGTTCTCAAGGAAATGGGAACCGGGCAGTGGGCAAGAGTCTATAAAGTGCAGGATATGAGAACTGATCATATTTACCGCCTTAAACTCTTCCATAAACTCAGTGCTCACAGCCTTTATGAAAAATTTTCAGCAGAAAAAATGCATCACATTACCAAGATACAGCATGAGAATCTCATCCATGTGACTGATTTCGGTAATTTTGGCGAACATATATATTACATCAGCGAGTTCTACAGTGGCAATACTCTGCGCAATTTCCGTCTGAAAACCATCAATGTGGAATTCCTTTATGATATAATTGTCCAGATATGTTATGGTTTGAATGCCTTGCACAGTCAGAAAATAATCCATCAGAACATTAAACCGGAGAATATCCTGTATTCTGTTAAAGAAGATAACCCGGAAGTGAGATTGATGGATTTCGGATTTACGAAACTGGATCTGGAGAAGAGCCAGCAGAAGGTGAGCAGCACTTTGCCTTATATCGCCCCGGAATTATATCTGGATCAGGAGATCCTTTATCAGAGTGATTTCTATTCACTTGGCGTTATGCTTTATAAAATTGCTACAGGTAACCTGCCTTATACAGTAGAACAGATTTCAGGTTTTATTGATGGTAAAAGGTACAATCTGTTTCCCAAGTTTCCCCGCGAACTCAATCCTGAGGTTCCCGATCATCTGGAAAAGTTGATACTAAAGCTACTGGAAAGGAATCCTGAAGACAGGTTCGAAAATTGTGAAGATATCATATCCTATATAAATCAGATTCAGATAAAGCAATATCCCTTTTCCCGAAGCTGGTCCATCGTGAATAATATAAAATTCAGTGATTATATCGTCAGGGAAGATTATGCGCATCAGCTTCTGGAATATATACCCCTGATTAAGAAAGGTAATGGCAAGGTCATCGTGATGACGGCTGGTAATGGTCTGGGCAAGACCAATATTCTGGCACTCTTCCGTTACCATCTGCTGACCGATGAGTTTCATATTTTTGACTACGAATGTGGTCCCAAACACAAGGATCCTTTTTTTGGTCTTATCAAGGAATTCTATCATGCCGTGGAAAATAACCAGATATTAGCGGAAGATCTTTCCAGGATATCACCGAAACTGCATGAATATCTCTTTGAATCGGAAGAAACGGCAGCCATGAGAAAACAGAATCAGGATGAACTGTCACTTGATTTTCAATCAGCTTCACGTTTCCTTTTTCACCTCTCGGAAGATAAACCGCTGGTTTTCATGGTTAGAGCCGGTCAGTATCTGGAAAAGGAAGTGGTCGATTTTGTTAATTTCATCTCCAAGAAAATCACTTCAAAACCGATACTGATAATTTTCAGTGTGAATGATCCCCGCAGGATCGAGGGACTGATCCACCCTGTCCGGTTAACCATTGAACCCCTTGATCTGCACCAGACACAGGAGTATGTGGAAAGACTGCTGAAGGTTTCACCTCCCGCTGATTTTCTGAACCTGTTATGGGAAAGGTCTAATGGTAATCCATGGTTCATCGAGGAGATTCTTATAGATCTTACCCAGAACAAGCAAATCTGGAAAAACCAGAAATTTCAGTTTGATTTCCATTTTCACGACTACACTGTTCCCGAGACGGTAAAACATTCTATTTATCTGAGAATGGCTCATTTGAGCGCAGATAGTTATAAGTATTTGCAGAAATTAGCCTTTGTCCGCACTCCCCTGTCCAAGAACCTGATGAAATTCGTCCTGGATCTCACTGATAAGCAGGTTTTCATACTTATCCGTGATGTTGTCAGCAATGAATTGATCAGAGAGAAAGGGGAATACTATCATTTCACCTTTCAGGAAGCGGTTGCCAGGTTCCGGGCAGAAGGTAACCAGAAAATAGAAAATCAGGTTTCAGCCAAGGTATTGTCGTATTTTGAAAATAAGGAGCTCACGGAAATCGGGATTGTGAGAGGGATTATTACCCACGCGACTATAATACCCGATTATGCTGCAGTCAGAAAATATAGTAAGCATCTGGTCATGTTACTGTTCCAGCAGAGCATGCGTGAGTTGGCTTTCGACGAAATGGTGACTGTAACTCAACTGGATTTTTCCGGCAAGCTCAAACTGTCCTCTGCCGAACTAAAAAAGGATCTGAACCTGCTGGTGGATCTGGCGGAATGGGCTACAGTAACCAAGGTGCCAGCCCAACTGAAGCAGTATGTAGTAAAAATGCCAGATGTTGCAGAAAAACACCTGCTGATGGGGGTATTCTATTATAGCCTCGAAAAATACCATCTGGCCCAATGCCGTTTACAGAAAGCTTTATCGTTATCCATTACCGGTAAGGACAGGGCTAATATTCTACTGAAACTGGCTGAAATTTATTCCATTCTTGGTAACAGAGAAAAACTGGGTCAGTGCATCAATCAACTGGCTGAATTCCCTCTAACGAATGAAATGAAAATTACATTCATCAGCCTGAAGGGATTATTCATGGGGTTGAGCGGACAGCTGCAGGAGGGGATTGAGCTCATCGAGGAATTCATCCCTCAGATCAGGACTCAGAATGATGACAGCTTTTTCATCAAGCTGGGCAATCTTCATAACACTCTGGCTTATCTTTTGCACCAGGACAGATCGCTGGATGAAGCAGAGAAGAATTTTCAGAAAGCCCGTAAGATCTGGGAGAAGGTCGATTATAAGCGGAAACTTGGCATTGTTTATAATAATCTGGGAGACGTTGCCCTTGTACAGGGTTATACCAAGAATGCCCTGGAATATTTCCAGAAAGCCCTGGCTATCTGTGAAGAGGTGGACAGTAAAAAAATCCGCATTTTAAGTCTGCTCAACCATGGAGAAACCTATATTAAGATCGGTGAATTCGACCAAGCCGAACAATACCTGCAGGAAGCATTGAAAAAGACAGTGAAACTGGAGCATAAACCCTTTTATGATTCAATTATCAATAATATTGCTATAGCCAAGGGCAAGGTTCATAATTATAAATATTATTATGATTTTATCAGGGAACATGCCCCGGAGGTGATAGAAGGTAAGATAAAGAAAGTGACTCCCCTTATCAAAACATATTTTTATTATCTCTACAATATCGGGGACTACAAGAAAATCGAGAAATTGCTTCTGACCTACAAAGACCTGTTTTTCAGCAGCAAGCAGGAAGAGTTCTACTATCAAATACTGGGATTCATTACTTTGCAGCGTAAGGATTATGACAATGCACTCAAACGGATCGAACTGGCTTTCAAATATTCTCAGGAAAGCCGCAGTGTTTACGCCCAGGCCATTAATTATATCAGATTAGCCGAATATTACCTGGCAGTTGGTGAAACCGGGAAATCGATGGAAATACTGCTGCAATCCCGTATCATCAGTGAGCAGAACAACTACGATTACTGGATCAGAGTAATCGATCTTCGTATGATCAGAGCTCAACTGGATGAAGGTAATACGAGTCTGAGATGGTTGATCCGCCAGATCCAGGAAATACTGGAGTATGTTACCAGTAGAAACCTCTTTTACCTGCAGATAGAGTGTTACGAGATCCTGACTCAGATCTTCAGCTATCTGGGCAGTGTCAAGAATGCGGAAATATGTTTCCAGAAATATCGTGATGCGATATTGAATGCCACCAGCAACATATCACAGCGGGATAAGCAGATCTATTTCAAGAAAACCGGCTATCACCTTTCTGATTATGAGCAGTTAAAAACGGTGCGCATCAATTATCAGCGTTACCAGAATCCCGAGATCTGGCAGGAAGAGCTTTATGATATCCTGAAATTACGTGATAATGACCGTATCAGTTTCTTCCTGGACAAAGCGATCAAAAATCTACTTTCACCACATTTTTATGCCATTTTCCTGAATGAGGACCTGCAATTTCGAGGTAAGCCTATTATAAGTTATAATATTGATTATCAGAAATTGTACCGGACCAGGTATCTCAAGAACATCAGACTGTGTATTGAGACCAATAATATCATCATCCGTAAGATCCTTGGTTGTCATATTGTTTTTGTACCCTTAAGGATAAAATCGGCAAAGGTGGGCTGCATGATCGTTGCTGACAAGGGAGAACTTGCCTTTCAATCTGATGAACTGGCAATAATTTCCAATTTGAGATTACACCTCAGTTCCATCCTGATCAGGATCAGTGAGTTTGAAGAACTCAATGAAGACATGCAGCTGATGACCAAGCTGATCCAGATAAACCAGCGCTTCTTTTCTCAGATCAGCATTGAAAAACTGGAACAGGATATTGTTACCTTTGTTCTTGATTTCACGGGAGGCAGCCGTGGATTTCTCATTAAAAAGGATAAATACGAAAATTACCTGTTCAAGGTAGCCCTGGATGATTCCAAGCATATGCTCAAAAATTTTACCTACGTGAGTAAAAGTATCTTAAGCGAAGTTCATAAGAACCGTGAACCTATATTTCTGGAAAATATCAGGGAAAATAAGGGTTATGATGCTTTTTTCAATTTCAATTTCGAAACCCTGTCAGTTTACTGTGCTCCTATCCAGGTGGAAAGCGTTATTTATGGGTACCTGTACATCGATAATTATAATGCACCTGACAGCAGGATCAAGATCAACAAGGAATTCATGACAATGCTGCTGAATCAGATTTCCGCAGCTGTAAAGAACTCCCTGCAGTATGAGGCTCTCATGCAGAAAAATCAGGAGATTAATGCGCTGGAGAATCTGAAGAATGATTTCATCAATATTGTATCGCACGAATTAAGGACACCCCTGGTAACATTGCAGGGATATGTCAATCGCATCCTGAAGTTCAAGTTACCCAAGAATGATCTCAGGGTCGTACAGCAGGTGGAGAAAAGCGTGGAGAAATTATATCAGATAACCAATGACATCATAAATCATAACCGTTATATTTTAACCAAGCAGCTTGACCGCAGTGTGATTAACATTAAGGATATTCTGGAAATAATTGCCGATGAAGCCCGTACGATATCTAAATCACGGCATATGAGAATACAGCTGGAGGTCGAAGCCAACCTGCCTCCAGTCAAGATAAACTGGGAAGCATTTCATCTGATGATCTACAATATTGTGCTCAATGCCATCAGATTCACCCGTGATTTTGGTACCATAGTCATCGGAGCCCGTCTGTCAGCGTTCCAGCAGGAGGAGATCGAGGGTAAAGAGAGTCTTCTCTTATATGTGCAGGATAATGGCATCGGTATAGCAGCAGGTGAGTTGGACAGGATTTTTCAGAAGTTCTATGAACTGAACAAGATCTATTCACACAGCTCGGGATTGATTGAGTTCAAATCCGGCGGATTAGGTCTGGGACTATCCACTGCCAGACTAATTGCGGACCTGCATGATGGCAAGATTTGGGTGAGCAGCAAGGAAAAGGAAGGAACAACGGTGTTCATAGCTATACCTACCCTGAAAACAACAACGGAACAATAATTATGGCAGTCTGGGAAAAAGTTCATGCTATACCCGGTAAAGTAAAAATCAATTTTACTGATATATTGAACTCACGTGAGAAACTGACCGTTTTTTTTACCGATAATGCTCTGACGAATTATGAAATTCTCCAGTACCTGTCCTCCTGGCGGGAACTTTTCCGCAGTTTCCTTTTCTTTTTCCCAGATTTTGATTATCCTTTTTTTAACCGCTTGCTTTCTTTTGAACAACTGACCGTGGCAAAATGGAGCAAACATGATAAACCCCTGCAGAAAACGGTGATTCTATCTTTTCGTTATGACAGTGATGTATTGAGATATCTCGGCAGGTGCAGGGATTCGGTTATCATTGATGTTGCCAATAGGGGAAATTTGCATTTCTATCCTGAAATCCAGCAACCTCTGCAACTTATAGAAGATTTCGCTCATTTTGCCGGATTACCCTGTCAGATTTCCAGTCTGTCCTTTAAATTCCTGAAAACTGATGCCAGTGAAGCTGTATACAATTTCTTCCAGAATAAATTTCTTAATTTCATTCTCGATGTCAGAGAACTTGAGATTTTCAGGAAAATTGATGATCTGATAGTCAGTTTGAAGCAGAATTTTCCCTGCAACATCTATCTTACCAGCAGGATTTTAAAAAAGAACAGGTTCATTAGCGTGAAAAATCTGCCCACGGCAGATCTCATGAAACTTTATACTCTGGCTCATGAATCCGATGTGTTTTTCTCTGACAATCCAGATACGGTCCGATTTTTTTCTAATTTCTATATCGATCAATTCCTGCTGGGCTCTAAACCAGTGAAGGGGATCAATAATATCGATCCAGCTAATCCGAATCAGTTGATCACCAATTTGAAATCGCACCTTAAAAAGAATAAATAGGATTTCTCGATGAGGTAATAATGACGAGAATATTGATTCTGGTGTTAATATTATTTGAAGTATCCCAGTTATTTGCGTCAGAAAATGAGGATTTCACCTTCATAGTAGGTTTATACCGCGATGAAAACTATGATCTGGCACAGGCTGAGCTGATCAGATTTCTGGATTCCTACCCGGCGAGTGATTATGTTTCCGACGCTGAGTATCTGCTGGCTAACATCTACCTGCACAAAGGACTATTCAATGATGCACAAGTGATCTATTATCGCCTGTATCTGCGTTATACCAATCCTGCCATTCGGGACAATGTTCTTCTCGGACTGGCTCAGAGTTACTTCTACCTTGAGGACATGGAACAATCGTCCAAATATTTTCTTATTTTCAATGCAGAATTTCCTGGTCATCCTCTGCTCTGGAAATCATTCTATTTTCTTGGCAGGATTTCGGTTAGCAAAGGAGAAACCAGTAAGGCACTACGATATTATGATGAAAGTATCAGATTGAAGGATGCTCCTGAAGCATATCTGGCAAAACTGGAACTGCTGCTGGAAACAGATAAGGAAAAGAAAACAGGTGAGTTTCTGAGTGAGATCACGAAGAAATTTTCCGGTACAACCACCTCGGATAAGGCTGTACTTCTGTTTCAGGATTTCCATTTAAACGATAGATCCTACGATAAGGTCCTGGAAATTCCTTATCAGGTTGCCTCAAGCTCCGTGCTCTACCCGGAATATAAAGTGAACAGGGCAGCAGCTCATTACGAAAAAGGGGAAGCCAGATTGGCGTTATCCGAACTGGCAAGTGTCAGGACAGACAGGGCCGAATATTACAGGGCTCTATCCTATCGGCAATTGCAGAGAAAT
The DNA here is from genome assembly GCA_016935235.1 of Candidatus Cloacimonadota bacterium. Classification (GTDB taxonomy): domain Bacteria; phylum Cloacimonadota; class Cloacimonadia; order Cloacimonadales; family TCS61; genus JAFGRJ01. Next base: position 420 of record JAFGRJ010000027.1, on the reverse strand, counting down.
GAGGAAGCCCGGGCAATTTTACTGGAACTGGAAAAATCAGCTCTCTCGGAAGAGCTGAGAGTGTACAGCAGTTTCATGCTGGCAGAGATGGAAGATGACATGGCATTGAGAAATCTCAGATTAATGGAATTCATAACCAGGCATCCCGACAGTGATTTCAATGGAGTAGCTTATTATCAGATCGGTTTCAATAAACATGAAGCGGGGAATTATGATGATGCTGTCCAGAATCTGGAAAAATCATTATTGCTGGATTTAGATGCTGAAACCAGGGAAAAGGCTGTTTTTCTGCTGGCGGAATCTCAGTATCAGTCAGGATCGCTGCAGGAAAGTAATTCCGGTTATAAGTTTTATCTCGATAATTATTCTCAGGGTAGTTACTGCGATGAAGCCTTATTCAAGATCGGGCTGATTCATTAC
>JAFGRJ010000157.1 GCA_016935235.1 Candidatus Cloacimonadota bacterium | reverse complement strand
GGACAAGCAATAGGTTGCAAGTTACAGGTTGCAAGTTACAAGTTGCAAGATCGTACAGATTGACAGTTAATGAAAAGATTATTAAAACATATTGTAATGTTAGTTGCTGTGGTGGGGTATATGGTTGTGATACTTGGTTTTGTGGGGGAGGAAGCGGAGAAGGTCAGGTGTAATGATATCAGGATTATTATACATGACAGTCTGGATATTCAATTCATCAATTCGAAGATGATCAGAAATGTTCTTTTACGTGGAGGGGACAAGCTGTCAGGGATTGCTTTCAGTGAGATGGATTTGCAGGAAATTGAAGACAGAGTAAAAGCAATAAAATATATAAAAACTGCAGAAGTTTACCGGGCCATTGAAGGTGAGCTGGTTGTAGAAATCAAGCAAAGGGAGCCTATTGCACGGATCATTGACAGATCCGGTCAGGGATTTTATATTGATAAGGAAGGATATATTATTCCATTATCCAGGAATTACAGTCCGTATGTTATGGTGGTTAACGGTGCAATCGGAGAGCGATACCGGAATATAGGAAATATCAACGATGCAGGTGTGGAGAATAACCTATTAATGGATATTTACAAAATGGTAGATTTCATACGTTCAGATAATTTCTGGGAAGCGCAGATAGTTCAGGTATATGTAAACGGGGACAGAGAGTTTGAGTTGATACCCCGTGTAGGAGCGCAAATCATCGAGTTTGGTAAGGCGGTTGATATAGAAGAAAAATTTGAAAAATTATGGATCCTGTACAATGGAGGATTTCATAATACAGGTTGGAACCAATACGAAAAGATCAATTTAAAATATAATAACCAGGCAATTTGTACCAAAAGATAATTTGTTTTTAAAGAAAAATTGTATTAAAAGATAATAAAATGGCACAAAAAGACCAATTAATCGCTGCAATCGACATAGGTACCACGAAGATCGTGGCCATAGTCGGTAAAATGAATGAAAACCGGAAACTTGAGGTTATCGGCATGAGTAAAACTACGTCCAAGGGAGTAAAGAGGGGGGTAGTCCTGAATATTGAAGAGACTGTGAGTTCCATTCAGACCACTGTAGAGGAAATCCGGAATAAGACCGGATTAACGCTCTCTGAGGTCTTTGTCGGGATTGCTGGGCAGCACATCAGGAGCATCCGCAACCGGACATATATTAACCGTGCTTCTTTTGATGATGAGATTACTGAAGAGGATATCAGTAAGCTGGTGAATGATATGTATAACAGTCAGATTGAAGCCGGAGAGGAAATCATTCATGTCCTGCCCCAGAGTTTTATAGTTGACAACGAAGCGGGGGTCAAGAATCCCATAGGTATGTCGGGTAAGCGACTGGAGGGGAATTTTCACATAGTCATTGGCCAGATTTCATCTGCCAGGAACATGGAAAAATGCATCAACAGGGTAGGGATGACTGTTAAGGAAATGATTCTGGAGCCGCTTGCATCTTCTGAGGCTGTATTGACGGAAGATGAGAAAGAAGCTGGTGTAGTGCTGATTGATATAGGGGGAGGCACAACAGATCTGGCGGTATACTATGATAATGTGATCTATCATACAGCTGTAATTCCATTTGGGGGGAACGTAGTAACGCGAGACATAAAAGAAGGTTGCTCGATACTTGGCAGGCAGGCGGAGCAGTTGAAGATACAATTTGGTTCAGCTCTTGGTGACCTGGCACAGGAAGATAAGGTAGTCACCATACCAGGTATCAGTGGCAGGGATCCGAAGGAAATCAGTTTCAGGAGCCTGGCTTATATCATTCAATCCAGGATGGAGGAGATAATGGATCACGTCATTTATGAAATTGAAACGTCGGGGGTTGCGGATAAGCTCAGTGCGGGTATTGTTTTAACCGGTGGAGGTGCATTGCTGAGGCATCTGCCACAGCTGGTTAAATTCAAGACCGGGTATGATGTCAGGGTAGGATATCCGAATGAACATCTTGCTGCAGAAAGCCTTGATGAAGTCAACCAGCCCATGTATTCTACCAGTGTCGGATTGCTTTTAAAGGGTTACGAATCCATGCAGAAAGTCAGAGAAGGCAAGATGGAGATCAAAATTGAAGCCAGTGCAGGTGAAAACAAAGAAAAGCAGTCAAAATCACGGCCGAAGTTTTTTATATCCATTAAAGAGAAGCTGAATGGAATTTTCGAAGAAGATGATTCGTCGTTGTAATTTTTTAATTAATAAAATACAACCATGCCAGAAGAACTTATGAATTTCGAATTACCGGTCAACCGGTCATCCATCATAAAGGTGATCGGGATCGGAGGTGGTGGCAGCAATGCTGTCAATCACATGTGGAAGCAAGGGATCAAGGATGTTGATTTTGTTGTTTGTAATACAGATGCCCAGGCATTGAACAACAGTCCTATCCCGGTAAAAATTCAGATAGGAGCTTCCTTAACGGAAGGCCGTGGTGCCGGTAATAAGCCTGAAAAAGGTAAGCAGGCTGCACTGGAAAACCTGGATGGTATTATTGAGGTTTTGTCCAAGAACACTAAAATGGTGTTCCTGACCGCCGGGATGGGAGGAGGCACCGGTACAGGGGCTGCGCCGGTTATTGCCAGGGCTGCGCGTGAACTTGGGATATTAACGGTTGCCATTGTAACGATCCCATTCAAGTTTGAGGGACAGTTGAGGATCCACCAGGCCATTGAAGGTATTAATGAGCTCAAGGCATATGTTGATTCCTTGCTGGTGATCAATAATGAGAAACTCAGGGAGATTTATGGAGACCTGAAACTTTCGGAAGCATTTGCCAAAGCCGACAATGTTTTATCAATTGCAGCGAAAGGTATTGCAGAGATCATAACAGTTCACGGGTATATAAATGTGGATTTTGCAGATGTTGAGACCGTCATGCGAGACAGTGGTGTTGCCATTCTGGGATCCGGCACTGCATCCGGGGAAGGGCGTGCGCTCAAAGCGATACAGGAAGCACTTGCTTCACCGTTACTGAACAACAATGATATAACCGGGGCTGACAGCATATTGTTAAATATTACTTCTGGTGTGGATGAAATCAGTATGGATGAGGTTGGAGAGATCACTGATTATGTGACCAAATCAGCGGCAAAGAATGCTCTGATCATATGGGGTACCGGGACAGATGAGTCGATGGGAGAAAAAATAAATGTGACAATCATTGCCACGGGTTTTGAAACGAACAGTATACCTGAGCTATATGTAAGGAAAAAGAAGCCGGACAGGGTACGGCTCGAAGATATTTCAAAGCCGCCGGTTCCTGGCCGGAGAATACCCAGCACCGGTGAACCTTATTCAGTTACAAAAGAGCACAGCAATATTCAGAGGACCATTGAGTTTGATATAAAGAGCGAATCTACTGATGGCGTACTTTTCAGTCAGCCAGGGCCAGAGGAATCAGAGCCTCCTTTGGATATTGAAAAGCTGTCGGACAAAGTCAGGAAATTAAAGGAAGTTCATGAAAAGATCAAAAACAAGGTTTCAGATGAACAGGAGAAGAAGGATGAAATAGACGATCTTGAGAAAGAACCCGCATATATAAGGAGAAAAATTAAACTTGAGAATGTAAAGTATTCCTCAGAGAACAAGATATCGAAATTCTCCCTATCGGAGGATGAAGAGAAAAATCCTACACTACGGGAAGACAACTCATATCTTCACGACAGGGTGGATTAGAAGAACATATATCTTAGAAGAACAAATATCTGTTATCCTTAATATTGGATACTTCCAGCAAAGCATCGTAGGCTTCGGAATACACTCTTGACTGGCGCATCATGTTCAATCTGTTTTTAGTAGTCAGTGTATTGACTTCAGGAGACTCAGTAATTTTATTAACCACCAGCAGATATACACCATTATTACCCTGCACAGGTTCTGAAAGAACACCTTCCGGGAGGGCAGATGCCAGACCGATGACCCGGGGTTCAATTCCGGCAGCCGGTATAGAGACAGAAGAGAAACTGATATTGTTTGCTTCCTGTATTTGAAGTCCCATTTTTTGTGCCACCTCTCTGAGGGAGGAGTTTTCCGAGATATTAGATTTAAACTGAGCGATAATTTTTTCAGCCTTTTTGTTTTTCTTTACCTCAAGTTCAATTTCAGCTTTAATCTGATCCAAAGGAGTAAATCCTTTTTCTCTTACTGCTGTTACAGCAGCGACGACAAATTTATTTCCCAGTTCAAAGACCTGGGGGGTAACATCATTAAGGTCTGCTTCAAAAACCCATTGGATGAGAGGCCTGGGGTAATCAAGACCTGGTATATCACGCTGATTTACAGTTAATTCAGAAGCATATCTTTTAGTAAGATTCTGTTGAGTGACAGCTGTATTGAATTTCTCATAAGTATTATTTAATCCTGCAAATTCTACCGCACGGGTATAGATTCCCTGGTAAGTTTTTGAACTGGGTTTAACTTCGCGGCTAAGAACAGCCACTCTGACTTTTTTAACCGGTGTGCTTTGTTCCAGAATTTCTATGATATGATAACCGAACTGTGATTCAACTACCTGGATGTCTCCTTTTTTACTTTCAAAACAGGCATCGTTAAATGGTTTTACCATTCGGCCTTCGGTAAACCATCCAAGGTTACCACCATCCTGGGAACTACCATCGGCTGAGGTTGTCATTGCGAGCATTGCAAAATCAGCACCATTTAGGATCAGATTTTTAATACTATCGGCTATTGTTTTGGCTCTTTCAAGGGAAGTATTCTGATCGGGCTGGATAAGGATATGTCTGACTCTAACAGAATCTGGCCTGAGGGCTGTTTCAACGAGTCTAGCCATCCTGTACGAACCATTTTCAAAATATGGACCGAATACATCTCCGGGTTTAGCTTTGAACATAAAATCACTGATGCTATCAGATAATTCAGATCTGGTCATAAACACTCCATCATAGCTGATATCTGATTCGATGTTTACCAGGGATACGACATCATTCGTTGTTTCAAATTCAGCTTTCATTCTATCTATCCATTCCCGGGCACTCTGATCATCCTCATCTGAAGGTATTACTTCGAAGACAACATATTCAATATCTCTGGAAGCTTCCTGCAAATAAAGGTTACGGTTTTCTTCGTAATACTTTTTAAGATCGGTTTCAGTATATGAAACAGCGCTATCGGGTATAGTAGTAAACAGCTGGCGAACATAGCTGAAATCAATTTTTTTATCAGATTCTTTAAATGCCATTTCAGCTTCCAGGTTGGTTGTATATAAACCTTTCCTGAGGAGATTATTATATTTAGAGAAGGCCTTATCATTAATGATCTGGTTTTCCAGTTGGAGCCATATTGTTTTTTGTGCTCCGGTAGGATCTTCATCCATGGTACGTATAAATTGAAGCAGGAAAGATCTGTTCAGAATCCCGGTCTGGGGATCAGAAAAGAGCTGACGGATGATTGGATGGGGATTTCTTCCCTGCACCATATCCATCACTTCATCATCAGGAACACTGATTCCCAGTTTCTTGAATTCATTCATTGTGGCATATTCTCTGACCATAGTTTCCCATGCTTCCTCACGGACACCTTCTGTCATTTGCTCATCCAGGGATGAAAGTCCAAATCTGAGGCGATAATATTCCGCCAGTTTTTCAACCCTGCTGGCATATTCGTCATAGGAAACAGATTTTCCATCGATTTCGGCAAAAGGGATCCTGGAATCGACAAGGACAGATCTGCCACCAGTTAAAAGGTCCTGAAGGACAAATGCAAAGATTGCAATCCCTATGATAACAGCGATCAGAATACCTGCTCTATTCCTTATTTTCTGTAATGTTGCCATTTTAAAAACAATTTCAAAAAAAATTAGGCTACGAAGATAGAAAAAATAATACAACTT
>JAFGRJ010000156.1 GCA_016935235.1 Candidatus Cloacimonadota bacterium | reverse complement strand
GGTGGTGACAGAATCTGATATAACAGTATCGCAATCAGCTCTGGAAAAAGGTATTATCCGGGAAGGTAACTTATATTTATGCAGTATTTCTGCACACCACACTGCCACCCGATAGGAATTTCCCGTACCGGAGTAATGATAAATCAAGACTTCTTGATATTTCCTGCTGTCAGGATCCATAAAAATACTTTTTCTTCAGATTCTTCCTGAACTTCCCGATATTTATGCTCCATGAGAAACTTCAGTTTCTTAAGCAACACTTCCTGAAAGCCGTTTATCCTTGAATCTGCTTTTTTGTTTTACGTTTGGTGGAAAGCATAAATTTGATACTCTCGATGTCACTGCTTTCCCTTATATCGATCCAGAGCCAGCAACCATCATGCAGACGAGGTGTAGCGGCAATTTGTTGCCGGATCCTGCTGTTAATGTTGTTAACGGCGGCGTTAACTCTGGTCAGCTCTTTACCACCCAGTATTATAAGGATTATCAGTGAGTTTTTTTCCGGAAAGAGACTGCACAAGGTTTTCCCGCTTTTCCGGTAACGCACTGTCCATCCATAACTTGCTCCATAGAAAACCGTTTCCGGTTCGATATCGTAATATTCAGCCAGATAATCGGTTAATTCCAACCAGTAATTCCTCGCTGAACCAATGTGTTCCAGGATATCAGCCGGTCCGGGTTTCCGGTATTTATCGGTCAGGCGTTCTCCCATTCTCAGTCACTCTTTCTCTGCTCCGGCAGGAGAGTCTGCTGGAATCGTTCCTGTAAAGAGAAATTAACCTGCAGATACCTTACTGTGAGGATTTATTTCTCTACGGGATAATAGATACGGGTCAGCCATTTGGCTGGATCGGTTTCAGTCATGGGATCGGAAACATATTCTTCTATGGCGGGACCGACGAATTTGGCTTCCTGTTTCATAAGATACATGTCCAGAGCTTGATGAGCCAGAGCAAGACCGTCATAGGGACCATAATAGTCAAGCTGGTAAGCCTTTGTCTGGGGAATACTGATGGTGCTGACATTGCCTTTGTTGAAAGTCCCTCTGATCGGGATGGCAGCAGCCAGTTCGGTCTGCATGTTCTGTTCATCCCAGGAGAAGTACAGGGCAGAGGGAGGACCGGTCATCCGGATCATATTTTTGCCAAGGTTAGTCATCAAATCAGTGTAAGATTCGCTGAAGAATTGTTCCATTTCCGGGAAGCCTATATTTTTCCTGATCACTGCATAATTAATAGCTGGCAGCGTTATTTCTTTGATCTGATAGGACAAGATGATCTCTGCTTCTTTTTCACAAAGCTGCTGCAACAGGTTCAGACCTCTTTCCATATCTTTTCCAATCATCCTGTCCATGCTCATGAAAAGGGCGAAGACATTCCAGGGGAAGGGATTGTCCCCGTTGAATTCCCAGCTTACCATGGTGGTATCATTCTGGGCTGAGAATCTGAAATATCCGTCCGACATGCTTTCCCAGGGTTCGATGAAATGAGTCTGGAAAGCTACTTCCTCCAGCGGGATGACACCGGTATTGGTCATTTCACCTTTTCCGGTTATTTTAGGATCACCTTCCCACAGATAGAGAGCACCTTCCGCGCCATCAATTCCGGAAATTGTTACAATCATGCTGGTGTCACGTTCTGCCCAGGGTGACCAGGCTTGCCAGTGCCGCCAGAACTGAACATGTCCGAAAACAAGTTCCCTCGGTGCTTTGATTTCGATGGATCTGGTCACAGCATAACGGGCAGGAGCGATAAGACCAAGAATAATGAAGATAGCGATAAGTATGAGGATAACCATTCCGATTACCTTAAGGATTTTCATTAAACACCTCCAGTTAATATTTTTTTCCTTGCGGATTTTTTTTTAATGAATGCCTTGAATAGAATGTCAGATAAAAAAATCATCTGAATTACCTTCCAAGCAATATATTTCCTATAATATTATTCCATTACTATCCGTGTTCTGACGATGCTGGAGAAAATCAGCTAAGTTCATATTTCCAGGTCGTAATTGGTTATCCGGAGCCCTGCAGATCTGAGGATGCCCCCGGCGGGAACGGATGACATCAAGGTCAGAAGCCAATTCCCGCCTGAATCATCACCAAAGGAGGCACCCTTGTCACTCTGAATCATAATCGGCTGAGATCGTTTTCGGAAGTCAAGAAATATTAATATTTATTGTGGCACGGTGTTTTGGAAGTACTCAGGTGATCTCTTGCTGAAATCCTGCGTCGCTTTAAACATGATAATTACAGCCAGCATCCGGATATGATTAATTCTGCTGCATCATTCTGAACATCATGATCATGAATGTGTTACCCTGCATGGTGTTAATCAGGACTTGTCAGGTTTTCCGTCAATATCACTTCCGAACCAGTGCCTTTTACCTTTTCTGATCCATTCAGCCAGGCCCAGTCTGCGGATCGATCGCAGATTAATCTGGCAGGAATCCCCATGCAGATCTTCCATGGATTGCAATTTTTCACAGTTCTCGAATTCATTACATTGATAACAGGCTATAAAACCACGCTCCCGGCAGCAAGCCCATATTGAGCAGTTGCTTTTATCCCGCAAACGGCAGATCCGGGGACAGATGAGGTTTGCCATGAAACTGAGGGTATCGATAAATTCATCGTAATCATGAATTTCCTCGTGGAACATGTGCCTTGCTGTCAGTTTGAATTTATACTTTTTCAGAAGGTTCAATAAAATCCTGGCAGCATGGGCAATTTCACCGGAATGTCCGGCACAGTCCCCACAATAAAGTCCGCAGTAAGCTAAAAGTTTTTCTTTTTCTTTCATTCTGATTTACCTGAAGTTCCTTCTAGAATATTTCTGGTTCTTTTCCCACCAAGCCCTCCAGTTCTCAAACACTTCCCTTCTCCTGGCAGCGGTAGCCACCCCGCCTTCATCATAAAAAGAATATTCTCTGCGTCCTCTTTCCTTGAGGCTGATACCATCCCATTTGAAGGCAAACTCGCAAAGAACCGTGGCAGCTTGGTGATAAACAGTTCCCCATCCTGTATCGCCATGGCGGGGAGAAGGAGTGTCATCCAATATGACCATTATAACATCAGGCACCAGAGCAAGGATATCCTGATTTCCAAACAGGTTCAGAATCTCCTCTTTTTCCCGGGGAGTTCCCTTGTGCAGGATCTTTTTTAGCATCTCCAGTTCGTGATCAGTTACAGTGGTAAAATGGGAAGATCTCTCAACAGAGCCATTAATCCTATCCTGCTTTTTTTCACATCCCGGTGGAATAATGGGCAGCAGGATGAAAATTAATAAAATATGCAACAGCTTATTAAAAAGGAGCAGGCTGCTATGGCAGGTACAGTTTGCATCTTCATCCTGGTCGCGGAAATGTGACATTTGCCCCCTGAATATCATTCTTTCCTTATCCATCATGTTCCAATATGCCTTAAGAGAAGCATCAAATCTCCTGAAAAAATTGACAACACTCTTATCCCTCTAACTGCACAGCTTACAAGACCACCTCTACTCGAGATTCAGTCTCCCCGGAGATGTTTTATTATTCAACGACCTTAGTTAGAAAAGCGGGAGGTAAATCTCCAGTAGAAATATTAATAATGACATTTTATAGAATGTCCAATGAAAAATTGAGTTTTATTTGATATAGTAACCTGAGACTGTCCAGATACCATAAATATCCACCATGGGCGTTGCAGTTTCCCCTGCCATCTTTTTTATGTAGGGAGCTGGTTTCATACTGTATTATCACGTATTAACCATCGGGTACGCCCGGCAGGGCAGTAAGACAGGTCCGCGAGATTTGCTTGCGGAAAAGCACATTGCCAAGAGGAACTCTTACCCCCAGCAGACTCTGTGCTCATTGCTCGCACATTATGGCATTTCTGAAATACAACGCTGCCTGTTCCCAGATTGCTTTCTAATGCATACTGTCGATCAATGCCAGCCGTTGCC
>JAFGRJ010000155.1 GCA_016935235.1 Candidatus Cloacimonadota bacterium | reverse complement strand
CCAGTTTTATACATTATTGGAATACCACCCATTCTGGCTATATCGTCAAACAGGTTTTTGGAACACTTGACATCTGCGATGATTTTTTCACCGGGATTATCCTTCAGGAAATCCCTGGTGATGATATTGAGTATCTGATCACCGTAGAGCATCTTGCCATTTTCATCCACAATACCTATCCGATCAGCGTCTCCATCCAGACCGATACCAACCTCAGCTCCGGTTATTTTTACTTTGGAAGCAAGATCCGCCATATTCTTCTCTACCGTAGGATCGGGGTGGTGATTTGGAAAGCGACCATCAGGTTCGCAGAAAAGTTCCCAGACCTGACAACCCAATTTGCGCAGAATAGTGGGTAAATAAGGTCCCCCTGCTCCGTTGCCGGCATCAACTGCTACTTTGACCGATCTCGCCAGATCGATGTTATGAATTATATAGTCTATATAAAGTTTGTTGATCATATTATTCTGGAAAAGTTGACCCTGACCTTTTTCAAAATCATGATCCCGGATAAGTTGCAGGAGGTGCTGAATCTGTTCTCCATAAACACTCTGAAGCCCCCTGTTCAGTTTTATGCCATTGTATTCAGCCGGATTGTGACTGGCAGTGATCATGATGCCACCATCGGTCTTTAATTTCCAGATGGAAAAATAAAGTACGGGTGTTGCCACAGTACCTATATCTATGACATCGATACCAGTTTCAATCAATCCCTGAATGAATACTTCCTTGAATTTCGGAGTACTCAACCTGGCATCGCCACCAATAACAGCATTCTGCATATTCTGCCGTTTCAGATAGGTTCCGTATGCTCTGGCGATCATATCGACGGTATCAATCGTGAAGTCCTGTCCAACAATACCTCTGATGTCATATTGCCTGAATATCTGCGGATTTACCATGATTACTCCTGTTTTTGGATTATATATTTTCTCAGCACTGGCAGGATTTTAAGCAGAGCCTGTCCCCTGTGACTGAACTGCTGTTTTTCGGTTAGTGTCATTTCAGCAAAGGTTTTTCCAGTGGCGTGCACTCTGAAGATGGGATCATAACCGAAACCGTTAAAACCCTGTTCTGACTCTGTAATTTCTCCTTTTACAGAACCGGTGGACGTTCCGATAAGCCCTGAACTGTCTGCCAGAGCAACCGCGGTTCTGAATTCGGCTTCCCTGTTTTTCCTGTTCTGTAAAGCCTGGAGGAGTTTTTTGCGATTATCGCTGTATGTACAATGGGCTCCGGCATATCGGGCTGCCTTTACACCGGGCAGACCGTCTAAAGATGCAACGAACAGACCGGTATCGTCAGCCAGTGTTAGAAAGCCGGTATAACTGGCACATTCCACTGCTTTTTTTATGGCATTTTCGATAATCGTATCCTTATCCTCGATTACCTTGGGCAGATCGATATCGAGTGCAGAATGCAGTTCACAATCCACGTCCTGGAGTATGTCTCTGAGTTCAGTAATCTTATCAGGATTTCTGGAAGCAAGGAGCAGGATCAGTTTTTTATGTGGCTTAACCATCTCTTGATTTTTCTCAGAAGATTTCTATCCAGGAAATGCTCTGCAGCAAAAGTGATTTTCTGCAGAAGAAAGAGCAGATCTTCTTTGCCACTCCAGTTTTCAAGAAGAATTTTAGTGTCTATTTCGTTCAGCACGATATTTAATCCAAATACTGCCAGAACCAGGTCATCAATATAACCCAGAACCGGAATAAAATCGGGAATTATATCAATTGGTAGAATAATATAGGTAATTATTCCTCCCACCAGCAGTTTCTGATTACCGGGAACACGTTTGTCCAGTGCCAGACGTGTCAGCAGGATGAAAAAATCGGGAAGGGCCAGAAGATAGCTTGCCAGTTTTCCCCCGGTATCACCTGTTCTCCGGGAAATGAAAGACGAAATATTATTTCTCAGCCGTTCATAGAACTGGAGATTCTTGCTGGAATCAGTATAGACTACTTTTTTGCTGATTTCTTCCTTTTCCTGCTTTTTCAGTTCTTTTGCTTCCACTTCTTTTATGTCCTGATCTTTCCCAGGCATTAATACCCTCCCTGAGTTTTATGGTTTCGCTATTAATTCATCTCTTGAATCAACTGGTCTATCTTGTCTAATTTAGTTCGTATCTCCTCGTGTTTCCTTTTTTCCTTTTCTATAATCGACTCGGGTGCGTTATCTAAGAATCTGCGATCATTTAACTTAGATAATACGATATCAAGTTCTTTCTTAAGTTTATCCTGTTGTTTACAGAGTTTATTCCTCTCAGCATCAATATCGACAAGCCCACTCAGGGGCAGATATATCTCGCTGTTTTTTACAACTGTCGCTATGCAGTGTTCAGGTTTACGGATATCAATTCCTGCCCTCATATTCTCTACCCGGGCAAGTTTGCGGAAATAACTGTGATATAGATTTAGTTGTTCGAGATCTTCATTGTCACTGACCTTGATGACAACATCAATATTCTGTCCAGGTGGGATGTTGACCTGTTTACGCAGGCTTCTGATCGCTGTGATGGTATCCCTGATATAATCCATGATCTGTTCACTGGAGTGGTCCAGCAGGGACGTTTTTATTTTCGGGAAAGCTGCGATGACAATTGCTTCCTCTTTCATGGGGAAAAATTCTCTGATTTTCTGCCATACTTCTTCTGCGATGAAAGGCATAATGGGTTGCAACATCCGCATCGAATTCTGCAGGACGTCCAGCAGGATGTATTTAACCGTTAACTGGTCTTGCATTGGAGCAGTGGCATAAATTCTTTCCTTGGACAGCTCCAGGTACCAGCTGCAGAAATCCTTCCATATAAATTCCAGTAGTGAATTGGCTGCATCGTTAAAACGCAGGTTCTCATACTGGGATTTTGTTTTACGGACAGTTCTGTTAAGTCGACTGTAAATCCATTTATCCACCAGTTCCATTTTAAGATCAGAGAATGCAGGTAATCCCGGGATTTTTTCGATGTTCATCATGACAAACCGGAAAGCATTCCAGATTTTATTGGCAAAATTGCGGCCTGTTTCAAGAATGGAATTCGAATAGTAGCTGTCCTGTCCTTTAGGGCTGGCAAATATTATACTGAAACGCAGTGCATCTGCCCCGACATTTTCGATGATATCGAGAGGATCGGGGGAATTGCCGAGAGATTTGGACATTTTACGTCCAATCTCATCCCTTACCATGCCATGAAGCAGTACAGTATCAAAGGGTATTTTATTGCGGAATTCCAGGGTGGCCATTATCATACGTGCTACCCACAGGTAAATTATATCGGGTCCGGTTACCAGCAGATTAGTGGGCAGAAAATAGGCCAGGTCTGCCGTTTCCTGAGGCCAACCCAGAGTGGAAAAAGGCCAGAGCCAGCTGGAAAACCAGGTATCCAGAACATCTTCGTCCTGCCTGATGTTATTTCTTCCACATTTGCTGCATTGAACAGGTTGAGT
>JAFGRJ010000154.1 GCA_016935235.1 Candidatus Cloacimonadota bacterium | reverse complement strand
TTTACATTGTTTTTGGAGTTAGTAATCACACTTTCTACATGTGCCCGGTTGATCTCACAAGGCTCACTGCCACTGGACAGGGAAATACGACCTAAAGTGTTCTGGCTTTTAATATGGCTGCCAGCGATACCGACGAAGATAGTCCGGGTATTTATTTCGGCCATGTCCTCAGCCTTCTCAACAGCCGATTTTATAGCTCCCGAAGCTTTCATCATATCGATAACAACTCCATTGGCAAGACCTTCCGACGGACCCGTTCCGATGCCCTTGACCTCCAGTTTCATCTCTTCATTTAACTCGGCAATTATCACGCAGATCTTGGTAGTGCCAATATCCATCGCTGTTATCAACTGACCCGGTTTCATATGCCCTCCGTGCGAACAATCAACCTGTCTGTAAAACGCAGATCAACCACGTCATCCTGATCGAAATTCCTGTTCTTTTCCAGAAATGAGAATCTGCAGTATTTATCTTTATATCCGTCCTTACCGAACACTATGCGGAATCCCTTTTCGTTATCGACCATGTATATATCCGAACCAACTGCATAAAATTCGGAAATTCTATTCAGAAATTCTGGATCGATAACTTTAATCTGATCGCAGAAATCACTCACGCGATAGATAAATTCCGATTCAATCCTTGCTCCGGTGACCATTTCATTTTCGTTGAGATTCGTGTCTATTACAGGCACAATCTCTCCCGGATAAAAACTATCCCTGTCCAGAACCAGTAATTCATCATCCACGGGATAGAGATTGCCTTGAAGTGATCTAATGTAGAAAAAAGCCTTGCGTTCTTCAACATGCACCCTGAGAGAAGCCGGAATCAGTCTTGTCACGCGGACTTTTTTAACTCTGATCAGGTTGGCAAACTTGGTCGCTATAGTCTGCCTGTTCACAATAAACAAGTTCCTGCCAATCAAGTCACTCACCAGGTTATGCAGGAACTCCTTCTCCAGATTCTCATTACCGGTAATAATGACTTTTTTAATGGTAAATAATGGCATATGGCATATTAATGTTTTTATTCCATAAGAAATTCCTGTAAAAATACCTATAGCCAGGAGCAGCATGATAAAATATCTGCTATAACCTCTACGCTTTTTTTTCATACTCAATCGCTAATTAATTAAAATATAGAGAATTATCAAAATTATCACCGAAATCTCATTCCTCAAAACAATAACTACATCTCTTTAAAATAAAATAAGTTATCATTTTTATGTCAAACATTTTTTCCATTTTTTTAATTTTTCTGCTGCAAAAATGCTTCTCCATACTTGTAGATCGTTCCTGCACCCATGGTGATCAGAATATCTCCTTCTTTAACGACAGCGTTTATTTTTAACACAATACTGTTATTATTATCGACATAATGAACATGTTTGTGTCCCGATTGTATTGCTGCATCAGCGATCAATTTGCCGGTTATGCCTGGCAGGGGCTTTTCCCGGGCCGGATAGATAGGAGTGACAATAAGGACATCAGACTGGTAGAAAGAGCGGCCGAATTCTATGAAAAAGTCCTTTGTCCTGCTGAAAAGATGAGGTTGAAATACGGTCACTATCCGCCGGTGGGTACTATCTCTCACTCCCTGCAGGGTTGCTTCGATTTCCGTGGGATGATGAGCATAGTCATCATATACGATAATGCTGTTACGCTCACCTTTGACTTCAAAGCGACGGAAAACACCATTGAATTTCTCCAGACCGGCTTTGATCATGGGGAAGGGTATATCCAGTTCCATACCGGCTGCAGCCGCTAACAGAGCATTGGCTATGTTATGTCTGCCAGCTGCCTTTAAACTGACCCGGCCAAGTGAAATGCCATCCTTGCAGATATCGAAGGTAGACTGAAAATCCTTCATACTGATATTCTCAGCGCGGATCCTGGCTTGAGTAGAAAATCCATAGGTTACGATTTCCTTTTTGATGGATGGTATGATTGACTGAATTCCCGGATCATCCAGACAGACGATGACACTACCAAAGAACGGGACTTTATTGGCATATTCTATAAAAGCTTTCCTTACACCATCAAGGTCGCGATAGCAATCCAGATGATCGGCTTCTATGTTGGTGATACCAGCTAATATGGGACTTAAATGGAGGAAGGATCGATCGAATTCATCCGCTTCCACGACTATATATTTTCCGGAGCCCAGAAGGTTGTTGGATCCATAATTTTTGACAATTCCACCCACAATAACGGTAGGATTGAGATCAGCTGCCGAAAGAACGCTGCCCACCATGGAAGTAGTAGTGGTTTTGCCATGGGTGCCGGCTATTCCGATGCCGTAGCTCATTCTCATGATCTCAGCCAGCATCTCAGCTCTCCGGATTACCCTTATTTTTTTGACTGCAGCAGCTTTAATTTCAGGATTTTCATCATTCACGGCGGAGGACTTTACTACTACATCAGCATCAGTCACCAGTTTGGCATTGTGTCCGATATATATTGGGATACCTATCTTTTTAAGATGCTCGGTAACCTCGGAAGCCATCAGATCGGAACCACTGATTTCGAAACCCTGATTATGAAGTAATTCAGCAATCCCGCTCATTCCGATACCACCGATACCGACAAAATGAATTTTCTTTGTCCTTCCCAGCATGCTAACCTCTATTCTCCAGTTCTCGTAACAATATCCTGGTTATAAGCTGCAGTGCGTTTTCATGAAGCGAATTGGTGAAATTTTTCCGGAAGACAGGATATTGTTTTTTTAACTTCATTATTGCTTTTAAAAGGTGGCCTGCTGAAAGATCTTTCTGCTCTAACAGGAGAGCCGTGCCCTTGTTTATCAGTTCCAGGGCATTATAGTACTGATGATTTCCAGCAGCAGAAGGCAGGGGAATAACTATTACAGGGATCCTTTTGGTTTCCAGTTCTGCCAACGTGAGGGCTCCAGCCCGTGAAATGGCTATATCAGCCATCTCATAATAGCCTGGCATGTCGTGGCTGAAAGCAAAGGCATAAATACCTTTTTTATCCTGCAGTGTCTCGCTGATCCCGGGAAAATCAAGCTTTCCAACCTGCCAGATGACTTCCATACCCTGTTCAATCAGTGTATCAATAATAGCCAGGAAATTCCGGTTTATGGCTCTGGAACCCTGACTGCCACCAATCAGAAGAATTTTAAAGCTATCTTTTCTCAAACCTAGTTCTTCAGGTGTTACTTTATTCTTAACATTGAGAATATCAGCACGCAGGGGATTTCCGGAAAATATTACTTTTTTCTCAGGGAAATATTTTTTGGCACCGGCATTTCCCAGAAATATCTTCCGGGCAAAATGGCCCAGAAAACGTGAAGTCAAACCTGGAAAGCTGTTCTGCTCCTGAAGAAAAATAGGCACTTTCTTGATTACAGATGCGATCCCGGTTGGACCGGAAACAAATCCCCCCGTACCCAGGAAAATGTCAGGTTCAAAATCTCTAATGATCTTAATTGATTTTCCGATACTTTTGCATAATTTACCAGGGAAACGTAGATGTGCCAGGGTGATCTTACGGTAGAGTTTCTGCACATCCAGGGTTGTGAAATCAATATTTTCCTTTTGACATACAGTTTCTTCCAAGCTGTTCCCGTTCCCGGCGAAAAGCACCTTAACATTATTAAACATAAGCTCATGGGCAATGGCTACCGCGGGTATGATATGACCTCCTGTACCTCCAGCAGAAATGAGCACTTTCTTCATAAAATTTTTCTCTCTCCGCTGATATTCAAAAGTAGTCCAACCGTAAAGGAGTTGACCACGAGAGAAGTGCCACCGTAGCTGATGAAGGGTAGAGTAACGCCCGTCGACGGTAAAGCTGACATTGCCACTCCGATGTTGATCATGGCATTGAAATAAATATTCATTGCCAGTCCTAATCCTGCCAGTTTTATGAACAGGGATTCCTGCCGTGAGCAAACAATCACTGCTCGGAGAAAAAGAAAGCCAAACAGGGTCATTATGATCAGTGCACCAAAGAATCCGTATTCCTCACCGATAATAGAAAATACATAATCAGTCTTGGCTTCAGGCAGGAAATAGTGCTTTCCGGTTCCGCGAGCGGGAGATGTGCCAAAAAAACTGCCGTTGGCCAGAGAGATCAGACTCTGGCGTACCTGATAATCATCGTGGCTGTTCTGGGTGTTTGCGTCGTGAGAGTTGGGAAAGAAAAGGGAGTACCTCTTATAAGATTCGATCCTCTCTGATCTGAATTTTGAACCAAGATTTATTACCAGCACGCATGTCATCAGGAAAATCCCTGCCAGAGGAAGAACTATGAACAGCCTGACCCTGGAAAGAAACAACAAACCCAGCAGAGTCAGACTTGATATTATCAGGGGTGTGAAATGTCTTTCCATGACTATCAGGCTCAGTATGATTCCGGGTATGACCAGCAGAGCATTGCAGTGTCTGAGGATAATACCGAGTCTGGAATCCCTGATATAATGCTGCTGCTTGTCAAGCAGATGGGCTGTATAGAGGATCAGGACGACCCTGGCCAGAATACTGGGCTGGAAATTGAATTTCCAGATCCGGAAGCTGCGCAGCGATCCATTGATTTTTGTTCCCAAGATCAGAACCATTATCAATAGAATTACTGTAAATACTATCAGAGGAAAGACGTATTTTCTGAGCTCCTCCAGAGAAACTTTTTTATAACCAATCCAGAGCGCGGCAAGGGCAAGAAATACCCAGAGAAGTTGCCGGTAAAAAAAGGTCATGCTGGAACGAACTGAACTAATGTTAAGTTGCACGATCAATCCAAAAATCAGCAGCAGCAGAAAAACACCCAGAATATACTGGTCATAACCCCAAATATAAGACTTTCCTCTCATTCCTTCAACTCCTCGACTATTTTCCTGAAACAGTCACCCCTTTCCTCGAAATTCAAGAACATGTCGAAACTGGTGCAGGCAGGTGAAAGCAGGATTATCTCATTGGATGAGGCTTCATCATAGGCAGCGTGCACAGCATCGGCCAGATCACCGTAAGATGCCACTTTCACCACAGGAGAGAAAACTCTCTTCATCTCTTCCCTGGATTCTCCAATCAGATATGCCTTGATCACTTTAGCCTGTAAGAAATCATTAAGAATGGAATAGTCCTCACCCTTGCCCCTTCCACCCATTATTATCCTGATGGAAGCAGGGAAAGATTGCAGGGCATATTTTACGGCTTCCGTATTGGTTGCCTTGGAATCGTTGATAAAAGTAATGCCTCTTTTTCTGGTAATCAATTCCAGGCGATGGGGCAGAGGTGAGAAGGAACTCAGGGCTTTTCTGAGGTAATCGATCTCACAGTCAAACACGCTGACAGCGAGAAGAGCAGCCATCACATTGGCCATGTTGTGGGGACCCTGTAAAGAGATTTCAGCTACGGGTATGCTGAATTTATCTGCTTTTATCTTACCATCCTGAAAATAGATGTCCGCTTTTTCCTGCAGTGAATAACCCAGCAGTCGGGAACTGCCTGGTTTGTAAAATCTTCTGATGACAGAGTCATCCATATTGATGATACTGAGATCACCTTTTCTTTGATTGGTAAATATGCTTAGCTTGGTACGGGCATAATGTTCGAAATTCTCATAGCGATTAAGGTGGTCGGGAGTGATATTGAGTACTACCGCCACATCAGGTCGGAAGTTTCTGAGCAGGTCCAGTTGAAAACTGCTGATTTCAAGAAGAACAACATCAAGTTCTCCATTTTCGATGGGTAGGGCTGTGAAAGCAGTTCCAATATTTCCTCCCATTGCAGAGTTGATACTTCCATTGCGCAAAATGTGATCTATCAGGCAGACGGTTGTGCTCTTCCCGTTGGAACCAGTTACGGCGATGATCTTCAATTCCGGATCTTTTATCATGAAACCAAATTCAATCTCGCTTAGAATAAGCTTGTTCCATGCTCTAGCCTTCTGAATTATCGGTATGTTGAGTGGAATGCCAGGACTG
>JAFGRJ010000153.1 GCA_016935235.1 Candidatus Cloacimonadota bacterium | reverse complement strand
TCTGTGTAAGGGTTGATTTAAAATAAAAAAAACTATAAATATCTATGGAAAAAAGAGTAAGAATATTAAAACATCACCCCGACCATGAGGGTACAGTCGCCTACTGGATGTCAAGGGATCAGAGAATTGCAGATAATTGGGCACTGCTTTATGCTCAAAGCCTGGCCTTGCGTTATAAAACTCCACTGATGATCTTTTTCTTTCTGTCCCCCACCTTTCTGAATGCCTCTGTCCGTCAATATGATTTCATGCTTAAGGGTCTTGCAGAAACAGCGGAATCCGCCTTCAATTATAATATTGTATTTGAGATTTTACGGGGTGAACTGGTGGGAAGGATAAAGGACTTTATAAAAAAACATAAAATCAGAATTTTGGTAACCGATTTCGACCCCCTCCGCATCAAGCAGGAATGGAAAAAGAATATTATACTGAACACTGAAATCGAAATCCGGGAAGTTGATGCACATAATATTATTCCCGCCTGGGTTGTATCGACAAAACAGGAGTATGCAGCCCGTACGATCCGGAATAAGATTTATCGGCTCCTTCCTGATTATCTTGAGGAATTTCCTCCTTTGATAAAACATCCCTACCGTTACCCGTTACTTCAGAAAGTATCATATGACATCAGTTTGAATTACCTTACTTATGATTCATTTCCTCAGCCTGTTAACTGGATCAAACCGGGCAATCAAGCTGCCATGAAGCAATTGCAGGAATTCACAGAAAAAAAACTGCCCGATTACGGGAAATATCGCAATGATCCTAATATTGCAGCTCAGTCAGATTTATCTCCTTACCTTCATTTTGGTCAGATCTCTGCAGCAAGAATAGCTTTGGATATAATGAAAAGTCCTGCTGGAAATGAATCTAGAGCAGCTTTCCTGGAAGAATTGATCGTAATGAGAGAACTGGCGGATAATTTCTGCTTTTACAACAGAGATTATGATAATTTTAAGGGAGCCCCCCTCTGGGCGCAAGCAACACTGATAAAACATATTAAAGATAAAAGAACTCACCTGTACTCCTTGACCTCTCTGGAGAATGCAGATACCCATGATCCCCTCTGGAATGCCGCTCAATTGGAAATGATCCTGAAAGGGAAAATGCCCGGTTATCTGAGAATGTACTGGGCTAAGAAAATTCTGGAATGGACTCCTGATCCTGATACTGCCATCGAGTATTCCCTGTACTTGAACGATAAATATGAACTGGATGGTCGTGATCCCAATGGTTACACCGGGATCATGTGGTCAATTGCCGGAGTCCATGATAGACCCTGGTTCGAGAGAGAGGTGTTCGGTAAAATAAGATATATGAGTTACAATGGCTGTGCCCGTAAGTTCAAAGTACAAAAATACATAACCCATGTTCAGAAGTTGCTGCGGTGATCATGAAAAAAAAATTGGCAAATAAATTGAATTTAAAAATTCTAAATTATCATATTTGCGGAGGAGGATTCATGAAAAATCAGGTTATAGTAATTATTATTGTATTTCTTTCTTTTACGATGCTATCTGCAGAAACATGGAAATATGAAGCAGATGTATCTTTGAACATGAACCAGAATTCTTACAGTAATAACTGGGCAGGTGAAGAAAAAGGTTCGATTTCCTGGGCACTGAACTCAAATTTTCTGGCTGAGAAACAGCTGTATACCAGATTGCACAATAAAACTACCCTGAAACTCGCTTTCGGACAAACCCATAACCAGTATGTCGATGAGGAAAACAATGAAAAAAAATGGGCAAGCCCCGATAAAACCACTGATCTGATTGATTTCGAATCCCTCTTTCGATTCACTCTCGGCAGTTTTGTCGATCCCTATATCAGTGGCAGGCTGGAAAGCCAGTTTCTGGATCAAAGGATAATAACCGATACCAAGCTTTTCAATCCCCTTACTACCAGTGAAGGTGTCGGCATATTACGCATGTTCCTCAAGGATGAGACAAAAGAGCTCAGCAGCAGGCTGGGAGGTTCCTTTAAACAATATCTGGACAGCCGGGCAGATGAAAATACTAACGATGGCGGTTTAGAATTCATCACCGAATTTAAAACCCTGTTCTCCGGTGACAATTTCAGTTTCAACAGCAAATTGAACATATATAAAGCATTGTATTATAGCAAATCAGATGATCTGAAGGGAACGGAATATGAAGATGACTGGAAGGCTCCGCGACTTAACTGGGAAAATATTCTAACTGCGAGTATTACCAAGCTTGTCAGCCTCAATCTTTACATAGACCTTATTTACAATGAAACAGATTATGATATTGAAGCTAAAAGCATAGATGAAATTCAATACAAACAGACTCTTACTCTGAGTGTGACCTATAAGCTGCTTTGACATATTTTTTATGTATTTCAGCTTGAATATTATCAGAAAACTCTTGTCAGAATGTTGATACTTCTTTAGCTGAACTTCAAAGGAGCTATATGATGCAGAATTATCTTGCCCTTTTCCTGATGACAATCTGCAAGGCGCTGCTTCTCTGGATTTGTGCCCAGATGTTCTTTGCTCTCAAGAAAAATCCTTTGTCCAAAGCAATATTAATTTGCTTCTTGAGCTTTTTCCCGCTACCTCTTCTGCAATCTGCAGTGACTGTAAACGAGCTGGGACAAAAAATCTTCATGTACGGTAACTGGATATTGCCCGTAGTTCTTCCCCTGCTGTTGATCAAGATCCTATATCGCATTAAGATCCTACTTGCCTGCCTGCCTGTCTTCCTGTTCATCCTGGTAGATTTTTTCCTGAAAAGGCACCTTTATACTTTCATCTACCTTCATTGTAACTTTTAGGTGATCGACTTGCAGATAAACTTCGAAATTAAAGCAAGATATGACGACCTGGATAAAGCCAGGTCGATCCTGAAAAAAATCAAAGCGGTCTACATAGGTTCTGATCATCAGATCGATACATATTTTCAATGCCAGCGCGGAAGACTGAAATTGCGTGAGGGTAATATAGAGAATTCCTTTGTTTTTTATAAAAGACAGGATCAGACTGAAACCAAGAGGTCGGAAGTATATCTTCATACTCTAAAACCCCATACTGCATTTAAGGATATTCTGGACAGGGCACTTGGTGTAAAGGTGATTGTAGATAAAATCCGCGATATCTACTTTATCGACAATGTGAAAATTCACCTTGACCAGGTTAGGAATTTGGGCTCTTTCATCGAAATAGAAGCAATCGGAATAGGAAGGGAAACCCCCGATCATATACTCCAGGATCAATGCGAGAGTCTATGTCATATTCTCATGGTTGAAAAGCATAACCTCTTGTCTGGTTCTTACAGTGATA
Organism: Candidatus Cloacimonadota bacterium; assembly: GCA_016935235.1. Taxonomy (GTDB): domain Bacteria; phylum Cloacimonadota; class Cloacimonadia; order Cloacimonadales; family TCS61; genus JAFGRJ01. The sequence continues at coordinate 3,757 of JAFGRJ010000153.1, read as the reverse complement.
TGTTACAGAATTTAAAAAGCGAGGGCTGAAGATGAATAAATTGCTATTGTATTCCTTGTTAATTTTCCTTCTGAATGCCTTAATGCCTTGTCAGGCTGAGAATATGAGTTTCAGGATGATCGTTACTTCTGCTGCGTACTACCCCGAATATCCTGATTATGATTACGATAATCCGGTTCTTGGCTTTAATATCAATGCTGATATCCTGAATATCTACAATCATATCGGGATCGGAGCCAGTTCTTTCCTCAAACTGGTGACCTATCACACTTATTTTCAGGATCTGAAAACCTATGAGTTTTATCTGCATAATTTTTTCAACTACAAACAGGAAAGCTCGTACTTTCTTTATGGGTTGTTCGGTGGTGTCAAGAAAACAGACCTGTATTATGAAGATTACAAGGATAAAGAAAAATTTAAACTCGAAATGATCCGACCTTTGCTTGGTTTCCATTTTTCCAATGAGGGTTGGGGATTCACGGTAAAATGGACTCAGACCGAGCAGAAAAAGTCCAAATGGGAATACGAAGTCAAATTCCGCAATTCAACCGGTATCGTAGCTCAAATAGGTGGTAGTTTCAAGGGTCCCATCACCGGAGTGAAATCGGATTTTCACATTTATGCAGGATACGAATTCTTTATCTGACAAGCTGAAGGACATATCAAGGCGCGAGCTACCAGAATGAATAGCTTTAACTACATCCATCACCAGGTAGTTGGATTCCTCAGAGCTGGCAAGAAAATTCAACTTCCCCGCAATAAGGATGAGTTGTTTGTCAGCAGATTCATAGCCTTGCTTCTGCTTTGCTTGCTTGTTTTTTCCTATTCCTCTCTATTACGTTGGCGGGATATCCCCTGGTGGATTTACCTCCGTGCCCTCATTTATATCGGTCCCGGGATCGCATTGATAATCAGGCTTTACAGGGGTATATCTCCAGGATGGATAATCAGGGGTCTGCGGAAATTCTGGCTGCTGCCTGCCTGCCTGATATTTATTTACTTTATGCTCGCTCATATTCTTTTTTATATTCTCACTGGAATAAAGATGAATTTAAATCATATTTCTCTCTATTCCGGGTTAATATGCTTTCTGGTTGGATTCATTATTTTTATCGCTTTGAATGTGGAGGCATCATTAACAGGACGGAATTATAAACTGGAAAAAATCCCCTGGACTCTGCTTTCCAGCTCTGCGAAAATGAAAATGATATTTTACAGGTTGGTCTCACTGTTTTTTATTCCTTTTCTTCTGGCAGGATTATTATTCATTGCGCAGGGTTTGGGTATTATCTATCTGGGATCTTGAAATTTCAGGGCAAAAAGATACAGGAATTATAATTCCTGAAAATATGTAAGGAGAATATTTAATGAGGCTATTAAAAGAATTATGTGAAGCCCCCGGCATTTCCGGACGAGAACAGAAAGTTATCGACATTATGACCCGTGAACTGAAAAAAAGTGCTACTAGGGTCTCAATCGATAATATGGGCAATGTTATTGGTTACCGTAAAGGTATGGATAAAAATCCCTTGAAAATCATGCTGGCTGCTCACATGGACGAGATCGGTTTTATTGTCAGCCATATTGATAATAATGGTTTCGTCCGTTTTGCTCCCCGGGGCGGACATGTTCCCCGCGTACTTATTTCCCAGCGGGTTAAGATTCACGGCAAAAAAACCATAATCGGGGTCGTGGAAGCTGCACCTTTTTTCCTGGCTTCTCCCGAATCCCGCACCAAAGTTCCGGAATTGAAAGACCTTTATATAGATACAGGATACAATGAAAAGAAACTCAGGAAAATTATCGAGGTAGGAGATATTATTGTCCTGGACCGTAAATTCATCAGACAGGGTAACATCTGCATCGCCAAGGCTTTCGACAACAGGGTTGCCTGTTACGTGATTCTGGAAACCATGAAACAGCTTCCAGAAACCGCTGCAGAAGTCTACGCCGTAGGAACTTCTCAGGAAGAAGTGGGCTTACGCGGAGCTTTCTCAGCTGCCAGAGCAGTTAATCCCGATTTTGGTATAGCTGTCGATGTAACCGGGGCTTTTGATACTCCCGGGGTAGCCGATCATCAGCAGGTTTCCAGACTTGGTGAAGGCGTTGCCATCAAGATCAGCGATTCAGCCAGTATCTCCAATCATGGGGTAGTTCAATTCCTGAAAGAACTTGCAGTTGCACATAAGATCCCTTACCAGATGGAAATACTACCTTTCGGTGGAACTGATGCCGCTGCCATGCAGAGATATGGTCGAGGTCCTGTCTGCACCCTTTCTATTCCCACCAGGTATGTGCATTCACCTAATGAAATGCTCCACAGAAGAGATGTGGAAGCTGCCATAGATCTGCTCGTAAAGTTCATTACAAATATCAAGGACTGCAAACTGGAGTTTTAAAGAGAGCTTTACTTTAATATATCATATCCTGCCTGCAGGAGATTTTCCTTCAATAGCAAGACCGCAAGCTCTTTACCCTTTGCTTCCACCTCGATCGTGAGATCAAGCTCCCTCCAGGATTCCGGAAAATCCCCGAAATCAATATAATCATGATGCAGCCTGCTGTTGCCATTTCCCCAGCCCAGCCTGGGACTGGATAGATGAAACAGCGGTTCTCTGTTCCAGGTCTTCAGGGTAAATTCCGTGGCTTTTTCTTCACTCATTCCGTCTGCAAGACAGCGATGATGATGCACATCATAGACCAGGGGGATATCAAGATCATTACAGACTGGCAGCAGGTCCTGGGGTGTAAAGACACGATCGTCATTCTCCAGGGTCAAACGACTTTGCACCGCTTCGGGAAGGAGTTCATAATTTCTTCTTAATCTTGCCAGGGAATCCTTTTTATTTCCATAGGCACCGCCGCCATGGATATTGATTACATCACAACCAATCAGTTCTGAAAATTCCGCCTGGTATTGCAGTTCCGCAATCGACTTGCTCACAACTGCCGGATCGATTGATGAAAGCAGAATAAACTGGTCAGGATGGAAAGTCGTCCTCAGGTTGTGTTCTTTACACAGTTCCCTGCATTTTTCCAGCTCAACCATTATCTGCTGATAATCAGGCAGATCTTTAAGTTCATAGTGCAATTCCGGATGGGTTTTTAAAGGCATAATCTGGCTGTTGATCCGAAAATCTCCGATGCCGTTCAAAATACAATATTTCAACGCCTTGCTTAAAGATGAAATATTGTCCAGAATCAAACCGGATAAAAATGGTAACCTTTCCTGTAATCCCAAAGAAGATACATATTTAGCAGTTGTTCTGCGAAATTTGATTGGTTCGTGCCGGAAAATACAGACCAGCCCCAGTCTTATCATACTCAGTCTTTCCGGTAAAGCAAGGGCGGTATCAGTTTTGTGATCACAATCTTAGTCTGTTACCTTCTGTATCCAGGAAAAAGGCAAAATATCCAATATTGTCAGTGACAAATGTTTTTGGTATTATTATCTTTCCTCCAGCTGCTTCGATTCTATCCAGAATTATCTGGAGATTATCTCCCCCATTCAGGTAAATGACAGGGCCGTCTGTTGCCGGTTTATAATTTGAGCCAGATACAATGTCTCCGCTATTTCTCCAGTTCTCCTCAGGAAAGAAATCCATCTGAATATTCCCCATCTTTTTAACCTTATCTTAAATTCTAAAATATCACTGTAAAACTTCTCAACTCGCTTAAAATTCCTTATGGTAATCTTAAACCAGACGACCGTACTTTGCTCAGTAACCTCCAACTAATAATACATCTTACCTCTATC
>JAFGRJ010000152.1 GCA_016935235.1 Candidatus Cloacimonadota bacterium | reverse complement strand
TGAATCTTATCTGCAAATTCCGGAATAACTGTAAACTTTTTTACCAGAGTAACCAGACCATGATATTCAACATTGCCTTCCGCGTCCTTATGACCCTCGGGATAGATAGTCTTGGCAAAGGTAATACCCTCCTGCTCCTCAGCTTCCACATAAAAATAATCTTCCTGCAGGGTGAGATGGTATCCTGCTGGAATATTATAGGTCACCTCGATCTGACCGGGTATTATCCGGGCACTGACTATTTGATCCTGTTCCTGTGTAGATAACAGTGAGATTGCAAGAAATAAAAGGGAGAAGGTAACAATTTTTTTCATTTATTTCCTCATCTTAGAAAATTTATTCTATTTTAGCAATTTTTATTCCTGTTTAATATCATGTTCCCGGATAAAATCGCTGAGATCTATATTTTCCCGATCCAGAAAATCATCAACCCGAAGTGCTTTTTCCCAGTAGAGGTAGAAGGTGGAGATTAGTGATTCAGCAAGATCAGAATGCTCAATCACCAGGTAGGTCAGGTTCTCTTCCGGGCTGAGCTTATTGATCATGGAGAACATCACCGTATGATCATCGAAAACATGCAGCTTGATCGGCAGATGATCGGCTACCTTGATTTCTTCACCCTGCAGTTCGAAGTTCTTCATTCTCTGGGCAAAGAAAAGCGGGTCATCTCTCTCCACCTCGAAAATGGATTTATATGTGACACCTGTTTTCATGCTCTGCCATTGCTCTTCATGGATATCAAGTTCCCGGCTCATGGCATAAGGCGGTTTACAGAAAGATAGTACACATTCACGGGACTCCAGTTCCAGAGTATGGTGTTTCTTGATGATGCTGGCAGGTGTGCTGAATACCTGAATGAAATCGAGGGGATAGGAGTTGTTTTTTTGCTTGTTGTAAAGGGGAGAAAGTAATTTAGGCAGCTGTAGTAATCTGTCCAGTGCATCTTTCTGTTCTTCAATCAGTTTGGTAAAAGCCACATCTGGATTTACTGCCTCAAATTTACGTACCTTGCCCAGCTTTTCGATGCATAAACCCATTTTATTAAGGTTTTCCAGAACACTGTATATCTTGGAGCGGTTCACATTAGTACAGCGGGAAATCTCAGTGGCAGTGAAATGCTGCTTCATCAGCAGGCAGTGGTATACCTTGGCTTCATTCTCTGTTAGACCTGCATTAATTAAATCCTGCAGGTATCCGTTCGCATCATTTTTCATATCTTGTTGCTCCCTCGGGAACAACAAAAAAAATGAAACCTGGCTGTCAATATTATTTTTGTTGTCTGGGGAAAAAAATCAGTTATGAAATATCAGACCTGTTTTGTAACCATCAGCAGCACTACTGATTATACCACCGGCGTAACCGGAACCTTCACCGATGGGATAAAGGTTATGAAGAGATTCAGCCTGGCGCTGATCATTTCTAATGATTCGGACGGGTGAGGAGGTGCGGGTCTCGGGTGCCAGTATCAATCCTTTTCTGCGAAAACCTGGATAGGATTTTTCCAGCTGGTCCAGAGCAAAATCCAGCGCTTTAACGATAATTGTGGGGAGAAGAGCAGCAATATCACTGGTGACTGTACCCGGCTGAAAGGAACTAAGTGGTTTGTAGTTAAGCTCCGGGTGGCGATTGAAATCTGCTGCATTCTGCACTGGGGCAAGAAAGGGATACTCCGGATAAAAGCATCTTCTTTCTATATCCTGCTGAAAAATCACTCCAGAAAGAGTGCCATGACCATAATCTTTTTCATCGACGGTTACCACCAGAGCGCTGTTACCGAACTGATTATGCCGTTTCCTGTAACTCATCCCGTTCAGGACAACGGTTTTAGCTTCGGTAGCTGCCCCGATGACATAACCTCCAGGGCACATGCAGAACGAATAAATGCCTTTTTCCTTGTATCTAAGAGTCAGGCGGTAGGAGGCTGGTCCGGTGATCTCAAAATCTGTATTCTCTCCGTAAAAAGAAGCATTGAGAAAATCCTGATCATGTTCAATCCTGAATCCTACGGCTAAAGGTTTGTTCTCCAGGGGAGTTTTGTTCAGCAGCAGTCTGAATACATCCCGGGCAGAGTTTCCCGTTGCCAGGATCACAATCTCCGGAGAATAAAATTCACCAGAAATCCGAACCTGTTTTATCTTTTGGTTTTCGGTTATCACATTTTCCAGTTTTTTATTAAAAAGGAACTCACAACCATTTTTAAGAAGATAATTGCGGATGTTCTTGATTATCCTATGCAGACCTTCCGTGCCAAGGTGAGGCAGGGATTCATATCTGATAGTTTCCTGAGCCCCGAAGCGGATAAGGTAATTATAAATTGTCTCTGTGTAGAAATCCCTGCTGCGTGTGGTTAACTTACCATCTGAGAAAGTTCCGGCACCTCCTTCTCCAAATTGCACATTGGACTGGGTATCCAGTTGTCCTTCCTGCCAGAACTTATTAACTTTCCGGGAGCGGAGATCTATCATGTCGCCCTGTTCGATGATTACGGGTTGCAATCCTTTTTCCACCAGGGCAAGAGCACAGAACAACCCGGCGGGACCACTGCCTATGATAAAGGGGTGAGGATCTGCTATTTTTCTCTCTATTGCGATATAGGGCTGGGGCTCTACATAGGTGGTTACATCGGGATGACGAGGTTGGCTGGAGATATCCGCTACCAGGGTGTAATTAAATTTCAGCCTGTTTTTATGACGGGCATCCAGCGATTTTCGCTGAATAATATACTTATGCAATGAACCGGCAGGCAGATGCAGTTTTCTGACGAGTAACTCACCAGGCTCGGTTCTATCCCTGTAGTCACATAGGATATTACGGACAAGATACAATTATCCTCCCTGCCCTGTATTGAATTCCGGAAAATGAAATCAGGCAAGGGAAGAGAAAATCCTTGCTATAACCAGTCAATATATTTCCTGTTACATTACAACCAGGGAGGAGCGATTTGAGAATAAGAGCGATTTTCTCTGATCTTGATCGAACCATATTGGACAACAGCAATAATTTATCCAGGGAAAATCTGCAGGCACTGCAGAAATTAGGGGGAAATGATATTTTTCGGATTGTTGCTACCGGGCGTTCCCTTTTTTCCTGTAAGAAAGTGATCAACAGTAAATGGCCTCTGGATTATCTTATTTTTTCCACAGGCTGCGGAATAATGGATTGGCGAAGAGGTGAAATTATCCGAGCGAACCATCTGGATGGCAGCAGGGCTGAACAGGCCATCAGGATACTGAAGGAATTCCGGATTGATTTCATGGTCCAGGCTCCCATACCGGATAACCATTTTTTCTATTATTGGGCTCACCAATCAGAAAATCCGGATTTCTGGAAAAGAATCGAGATTTACAGAGACTTTGCACAGTTACTGCCGGAAAAATTGGATTGGGAGAATGTTTCCCAACTTATAGCAATCATCCCACTCACACAAAAGGATCTTTTAAACCAGATCATATCCCGGTTCCCTTTTCTGCAGGTGATACTCACCACTTCACCACTGGATCATGAAACGCTCTGGCTGGAACTCTTCCCACCTGAGGTATCCAAGGGAAAAGCTGCTGCCTGGCTGTCAGAATATCTGGGAGTGAAAAGGGAGGAGACAGCCGGTATCGGTAATGATTATAATGACCTGGATCTTCTTGACTGGACTCGATGCAGTTATGTGGTCAATAATGCTCCTGTTCTATTGAAGGAGCGTTTCTCCATACTTGCCGATAATGAAAGACACGGTTTTGCCAGGTTCGTTGAGATCTGCCTTAAACATAACAGACAAAATATCTTATAAAATCAGATATTTTTCACCAGATGTTCGATAAGGATTTTACATCCGATTAAAATAAGGATAATTCCCCCGATGAAATCTATCTTGCCCGATAACAGCCTGCCACTTTTATTACCCAGATAGATACCGGTAAAACTCAGGATAAAAGTTACCAGCCCTATTATTACTACGGGTGTAAGAATATTGACCCGGAGAAATGCCAAGCTCAATCCTACTGCCAGGGCATCTATACTGGTGGCAACGGACATCAAAAGGAGGGTGGGAAAGTTAAGGCAATTACGAACTCGCCGGTAATGTTCATAAGTTCTGCTTTCCCATAACATTTTACCGCCGATGCAACACAGCAGCAGAAAAGCGATCCAGTGATCATAATAATGAAGATATTTGCTGAAATTTAGACCGGCGCTCCAGCCGATCAAAGGCATTACTGCCTGGAAGAAACCGAAAAAAAAAGCAATCCGCAAGGCATGTTGGAACTGAATCTCCTTGATCATGATTCCATTGGCCAGGGAAACTGCCAGGGCATCAAGAGAAAGACCCAGGGCAATTACGATTATGGTCAGCGGATCCAGATTAATCTCCTTAAAAAATTGGTGGATGCGGATGCAAGAATCATGTTGATTACTCACTGCTGAATATTAAGTATCATGTTAGCCAGCAATATAGAACCGGGGATTTTTCCGTAACCCGGAAGTTCATGGATATCTATGGTGTGATCTTTATAAGGGACCAGGGATACCAGAATAAGGATCTTATTACTTGCCAGCCCTGACCTTTCCTTGAGTTTACTGTAAGAGATGGTTGGAATATCTTCAATTTGAGCAGTTGAAAATGAATATATCTCTCTTTTATCGGGTTTTATATTCAGGTGAGTAAACAGTACCAGGCCCATCTGGCGATAGCTCACCGAGAAATTGATTTCTGCGAAATCTTCATTTCCTATGGTGCTTTTGAAGGATATAATACCCTGATCATTACAGCCAAAAACAGTATGTCCGGCCTCCCTGACGGCATTCAGGAACAAAGGATTTGTTCTCTCGAAGCGCTCGTTCTCTATTCCACCGCAACATAAACTCACACATTTGGTTCTATGTAACTCCGCTACCAGATAATTATCGATCAGGCTATCACCTCTTTCCCGATACCAGAAATCCAGGATGATATATCTGGCTACATCACGATAATCCTTCAGGAAGTCAGCATGCAGGGATCTTACCTGAAAACGGGTGTTCTTGTCATTCAAATCTATGCTGATCTTCTCTTTCTCTATGTCTGCACTATCTATTATCACCACCAGGAAATCTTCCGGGTCAACTCCCTTTGTTTTACTCAGGCAGGAAGTGGTCAGAAGAAATAGAACAATGATGCCGACAAGCAGTGATCTCACCCTGTGAGAATTAATTGAAGAAATCCTACAGCTTTTTGAATTATCTATCATGGAAAATCACTTCAAAAAAATGGTGGCAGGACCCAGACTTGAACTGGGGACACAAGGCTTTTCAGGCCTCTGCTCTACCAACTGAGCTATCCCGCCACGA
>JAFGRJ010000151.1 GCA_016935235.1 Candidatus Cloacimonadota bacterium | reverse complement strand
CTTCCCGGCATGATCGATCCCCATGTTCATATGAGGGATATGCAACAGGCGTTCAAGGAGGATTGGCAAAGTGGGAGTAAAGCAGCATTAAGGGGAGGGGTCACTACGGTTTTTGATATGCCGAACACGTTACCTGCAAGCAACAGCAGGACCAATCTCGAACTTAAGCGGCAGAGAGCCAGTAAGTCTGAAATAAAGGCTAAATTTTACCTGGGAGCAGAAAATAATAATCTGGAAGAACTCAAATGCATGCTCTCCCAAAAACCCCAGGATATCTGTGGTATAAAGGTGTTTTTGGCTGCTTCCAGTGCCAATGAGGTGGTGAGGGACAGGGAGACACTGGGGCAGATATTCAAAATAGCAGCTGATTATAACGCTATTATTGCCGTCCACACCGAATTGCAGGATTGTCTGGAGAAATTTGCCGGAAAATTTCCCCCCGAAGTCAATTACCATAACCAGATCCGCAACCGCCAGTGCGCCATTGCCGGCACAAAAATGGTACTTGACCTGACAAATCAGATAAAGAACAAGTTGTATATAACTCATGTTTCCACAGCTGAGGAAGTGGAACTGATCAGAGCTTATAAAGCAGGAAATGAAATATATGCTGAAGCAACACCGCATCATCTACTCCTGGATGAATCTATTATACCCCGGGTAGGAAACATTGGTAAAGTGAATCCTCCCTTACGCACGAAATATGACAGGGAAGCGCTATGGCGAGGAATAAGGGATGGTACGATAGATACAATAGGATCTGATCATGCGCCCCACCAGTTGGCAGAGAAACAGGAAAATTATCAGGGGGCACCAGCTGGATTTCCTGGATTGGAGACTTCCTTGCCCTTAATGCTGGATGCTGTACAAAGGGGGTATATGAATTTTGACTTACTTGCGGACCTGATAGCAGGGAACACCGCCCGGATCTTTGCCCTGGATAATTATGGCAGTATTCGGGTAGGGAAAAAAGCCGATCTGGTTGTTGTTAACGTGAATGGCACAACCGTGGTCCAACCGGATCATTTCTGTTCCAAGGCGAAATATTCTCCTTTTGCGGGGATGATACTGCGGGGAAGTGTTGAGATGACGATTGTGGATGGTGAGATCAAATACAGGAGAAATTGAATGACCAAAAAAGATTTTATTCTTAGTCTGGCGCAGACGGGGGCAGTTAAATTCGGTAAATTTATCTTGAAAAGCGGTATAGAATCACCTTTCTATATAGATCTGAGAGAGATTGTTTCCCAGCCCCATCTCTTGAGAGCTGCTGCCTCGCTTTTATGCGAAAAGGTCCGTGAGCTGGATTTCACCTGCATATCAGGGATTCCATATACAGCCCTGCCTATTGCAACTATAGTTGCGGATCAACTGCAGAAACCCCTGGTTTTCATGAGGAAAGAAGAAAAAATATACGGAACCGGTAAAAACATCATAGGCAGTTATCATAAAGGAGATACCTGTCTCATCATTGATGATCTCATTACCACCGGAGAAAGTAAGATCGAAACAGCAGAGCAAATGGAGAGAGAAGGTCTTGTTATAAAGGACTTTGTGGTTATTATAGACAGAAGCGCCCGTGGACAAGAGGAACTGGCAGCGAAGGGATATACTCTGCATAGCCTGATCAAGCTGAAGGATATTGTCAGGACCCTTAAGACTACAGGATATATAGACAGTGATATGGAACAGCAGGTTCTTGATTTTACTGCAGGTCTTGCCAGTGCAAGGGTGAAAGAAGATACTGACCAGGAAATCAATCCCCTTACCCGAAAATTGCTGGAGTACATCCAGGAAAAGCATTCCAATCTTGTCCTATCCCTGGATGTAACAAACAGCAGGGATTTCTTCAGCATCCTGGATAAAGTTGCCAGTGAGATAATAATGTTGAAGACACATATCGACATCCTGACCGATTTCGATCAGGATTTTATCTTTCGACTGCGGGAATACTCCGTAAAATTCAGGTTTCTGCTTTTTGAAGACCGGAAATTTGCCGATATAGGCAATACGGTGAGAATGCAGTATCGTCAGGGAATTTATAACATAGCTGCCTGGGCAGATTTTGTCACCCTGCATCTCATCCCCGGGGAGGGTATCATCACCGGACTTTTTGAAGGCACTGAACGTAGAAGTAGTTTCATCCTGGCCAGAATGTCATCAGAAGGTAATCTGATCAATGAAACTTACAGCAGACGCTGTTTTGAAATAGCCAGTAAGTATCCCCGTTATATCTCGGGATTCATCGGTCATGGCACCAGTGAAGATGATCTTCGCCGCTTCAAAGCTAAGTTCCCTCCCGGGATGTTATTACTGGTGCCGGGTGTAAAACTTGAAACGGGGAAAGATAATCTGGGTCAGCAGTATATGTCGGTGGAACAGGCAATAAGAGGCGGTGCTGACTGTGTGATTGTCGGCAGGGGGATTTACGGTACCGACAATCCGGGAAAGACTGCTTCACTTTTCCGTCAAAAAGCATGGCACGAATATAATAAACGTGAACAGGAGTAAAGATGAATGATCTAATATCCATGAGGGATCTTAGCAAGGATGAAGTCCTCTATTTGATCGACCTTTCGGAAAAGATCGAAAAAGGTGAATGTAAACCGGATATGAGTCGTAAACTGGCTGCTCTGATGTTCTATGAGCCTTCCACCCGTACCCATTTTTCTTTTGCTACTGCCATGAAAAAACTTGGGGGGCAGACCATTACCATGCGGGGCACAGCTTCTACTTCGGTACAGAAAGGGGAATCATTTGCGGATACACTGCTGACAATTGCGCAATATGCCGATCTGATAGTGATACGTTCCGCCATAGAAGGCGCTGCCCGATATGCAGCCGAGACCGTCCCGATTCCGGTGATCAATGCCGGTGATGGCGCTAATCAGCATCCGACTCAAGCTCTGCTTGATATCTTTTCAATTAAAAAAACACAGAAGAAACTCGAGGATCTGACAATCGGTGTGGTCGGGGACCTGAAATTCGGGCGGACAGTACACTCCCTGGTGCAAGCGCTCAGTGATTTCAATCCCAGGTTTTATTTCGCTTCTCCTTCACATCTGAAAATGCCTCCTTATATACTGGATGATCTCACCCAGAAGAAGATAGCCTTCGAAGAGATCCGGGAGGTGGAAAAATATATCAATACCTTCGATCTGATGTATGTAACCAGAATTCAGAAGGAAAGGTTTGCTGATCCGGAGGATTATGAGAAAATCAAAGGCAGTTATATTATCAGTGAATCCATGCTGAAGGAAGTTAAGAAAAATTTCAAGATTCTGCATCCCCTGCCCCGAGTTGATGAGATATCAACAGATGTTGATGCAACTCCTTATGCCTATTATTTTCAGCAAGCCAGGAATGGTGTGTATATGCGTCAGGCTATCATTGCCGCTCTACTGGGAGGGGACAAATGAAACAAATCAAAGTAAATGCCATCAAGAACGGTACTGTGATCGACCATATCACTGCCGGGAAAGTGCTGAAAGTTATTGAGATCCTTGACCTGGCTGGTTCTGATGTGGTAATGATCGGAATGAACCTGCCCAGCAACAAACTGAATAAGAAGGATATCCTGAAGATCGAGAATCGAGAATTATCACCGGATGAAGTTAACAGCATTGCCCTGATTGCACCCAAAGCCACGCTGATTATAATTCAGGATT
>JAFGRJ010000150.1 GCA_016935235.1 Candidatus Cloacimonadota bacterium | reverse complement strand
CCTGGCTGGAATATTTATCACGTCAGGACAGAGATATGGACAGTTATGACATTCTCTACTACAAGATAGACCTGTCAGTTGATTTTGCGAATGAAATGATTTACGGAGACAATCTTATCCGTCTGCAGGTTCTGGAAGATCAGATTACCAGTGCAGAGTTTGATTTTACGGACAATCTTACGGTAGACACCATCCAGTTGAATGAACAGGCTCTGGGTTACACGCACCAGGATCATCAGATAGTTGTTGAACTGGATTGTCCTTATCAAACCGGGGATATCATCGAACTGAATATTCAATATCACGGTCACCCTGTACCTCCTGCCAGGTATGGCTGGGGTTTTGTGTTTACTGAACATAACAATATACCTATAGCATTTACCATGGTCGAGCCCTATGCTTCCCGTGACTGGTGGCCCTGCAAGGATATACCAGGGGACAAAGCTGACTCGGTGGATGTATGGATCACCTGTCCCTCAGAGTATATCTGTGCTGCCAATGGTCTGCTGACGGCACAGATCGACAATGGTGACGGCACTACTACCTTTCAATGGCATGAATCCTATCCCATAGCAACTTATCTGGTATCAATAGCCATAACTAACTATCAGATTCATCCCATAACCTATACCTATCAGGACCAGGAAATGGAGATTATCAATTATATTCTACCGGAACAATGGGAAACATCGGTAGAGTTGTTCGATTATACACCTGAGATGATTGACTTTCTCAGTTCAGTTTACTGTGAATATCCCTTTTTACAGGAAAAATACGGTCATGCTGTTTATCCTGGTGGCGGAGCAATGGAGCATCAGACCTGCACCAGTTTTGGCAGCGACCTGGTCAATAACTTCTCCACCTATACCGTGCTGCATGAACTCTCGCATCAATGGGTGGGTGATCTCATTACCTGTGACAGTTGGGCTCATATCTGGCTGAATGAGGGTTTTGCCACCTACAGTGAGGTTCTGTGGTCAGAATACCTGGGTGGAGACTACTATTATCATTATCACATGAACACTCTTGATCTTGGCAGTCAGATTGATGATAAATTGGAAAGGAATGAAGGTGGTCCGGGAGGATATATTCTCGATATCGTTGTTTACTACAAAGGTGCCTGGGTTCTGCACATGCTTAGAAATATTGTGGGAGCAACCACTCAGGAGGAGATATTTCATGCTTACGTTCAGGATCCCACACTTCGTTATGGCACTGCCACCACGGATGATTTTACTGCAGTTGCCGAGAATATAAGCGGTATGGAACTGAGCTGGTTCTTCGATCAATGGTTCTACAATCCGGGGCGACCGTTATATGATTATGCCATTTACCAGTCACCTGAAGCTGATTCCCTGAAGATAACATTATCTTCTACCGGGAGTCAGGGCTTTCCCTTTGATATGTATGTGCCCCTCAGTGTGAATGAAGAGGAACAGGTGCTCTGGGTCCCTGACGGGATCAGTTTTTTTACAATCTGCCTGGATGGTGAATTGGACAGCCTTTTCTGGGATAGGGATAACTGGGTTCTGGATGGTGGTTTTGAAGAACAACTGCCATTATTGTTTGACAATTCCCAGAATCGGGACGCAACGGTTCAGATATTCTGGGATCAGTACTTTGATCCGGGGATTTCGGGATTCAATGTTTACCGCAGTGAAAACGGAGTAGATTTCAGCATGATCAATGAATTTCCGGTGAACGGGTATCATTATATAGATGAGAATGTGGAGAATGATAACCAGTATTGCTATAAAATTACAGCTGTTATCAGCACCAATTGCACCTATGAAAGCGGGTTCTCCAATACAATAATGGTATCTCCGGTCGAATTCAGTTTTGATGAGGGAATTCTCATAGTGGACAGGTCCTACGACTATCCTGATGCATCACCTTTTCCATCGGATGAGGATGTTGATCAATTCTACAGCGGGCTCCTTGCCGGATACAACTTTACCTGCTGGGATACTTTCGAAGAGGGTATGCCCCCCCTCTCCGAGATGGCTAAATATTCCACAATTATCTGGCATAATGATGATATCATGTGGTCTCCTTTCACCAATAATTTACTTAATCTGCGATCTTATCTGATTGCCGGGGGGAATCTTTTACTTACTTCCTGGAAACAATTCAGTACAATTCCGGAGAATTTTTCTGTTGAGTATCTGAAATTGGAGAATCCCATCTGCAACTTGGAACCAGACTTCAGTGGTGGAACAGGTCATCTTGATTTTCCGGATTTGCCCGTTGATCCTGACAAAGTCCTTCCCAACTGGAACGGTTGCCTGCAATTTGCCAACTGTTTCGAGCTGTTACCTTCGGGTGAGGTCATATACACATTTGACTCTGTTTCAGACGATCCCCTCTGGGAAAATATGATTTGTGGCATGAAGTATAAAGACAATTATAATGTGGTCCTGCTGGCTTTCCCGCTTTATTTCTGTGTATATGATGATGCTCAGGCTTTCATGGATCAGGTTATGACCGAATTCCAGGAGAATACAGCGACAGATGATCACATCATTTCGTCTGACGTTTTGAATCTTCACAATTATCCCAATCCCTTCAATCCCAACACTGCCATAAGTTTTCAGCTTGATGCTGAGAGTCAAGCCTCCAATGTTGCCTTGAATATATTCAATATAAGGGGTCAATGCATTTGCACCTTATTTTCCGGCATGCTCTCTGGCGGCAGACATACTTATGTCTGGGAGGGCACAGATGATAAAGGTCTTCCAGTCTCTTCCGGCATTTATTTTTACAATCTTGTGGTAAATGAAAGAAGCTTCTCGGGGAAGATGCTGTTGATAAAATAATCTGAGGAGTGTGCATGAAGAAAACGTTGATTCCGCTGTTACTGATCCTCACTTCAACCTGCTTTGCGATTGATGGACTACATTATTTTTCTGTTGCTGAACAGGATGGATTGTTGGCTGCCCGGGTAAATCCCGCAGCTCTTGCTTTTGGTAATGCTGCCGGCTTTGGTTTATTCTGGGATTATAACAAGGATTTCAAATTCAACAAATCCGATTACGGGCTTATTATCAATACAAAGTATCTGGGATACGATTACAGTCATACAGAATCAGCAGATCTACATGCAGTGTATCTGGCTTCAGCTCTGATCAGGAATTTATATTGGGGAACAAGGCTGGACTGGGTAAACAGCGGCATCAAGAAAGGTGATTTCATGCATTCTGTTCTGTACCGTCCCGCAGATTTTCTTTCACTGGGTGGTACAGGTTACAGAATATGGGGGGATAATCCATCCTACAGATTAGGTGTGGCATTCAGACCCTTTATGGGAACTGGCTTCTCTGATAGGATAACTTTATTCTCAGATTTCAGCTACAGTGATGACGAGTGGCTGAAGCCTGTTGCCGGTTTACAGACCGAGTTGGTCGATGGATTTCATATCGGTGGAGGATATGATCTGGAGGGAAAAACGCTGGGTATTAATTTCAGCCTTGATCTTGATAAATTCCAGCTGGGGAATTTTACCACAACAGATACAGATCATGAAATTACAGGCGGAACAATGTATCTTCACTGCAGTGCTAACACATATCGTTCAGTATTCCAGCAGGATGGCAATAATGACTATTACAGCATGAAATTGAGTGGGAAGATTCTGGAGAAGAAGCCTGCCTTTGAGATTGGTCCCTTTTCACTCATAAGCAAGAAGGACAGAACGTTAGCGGAAATAATAGCTGAAATCAAGAAGTTGCAGGAAGACAAGAGAATCGAGGGTATTTTATTTAAGAATGCTGATTTTAAGGCTAGTTTTGCCCAGATGATGGAATTACGCCAAGCGCTTCTGGATTTTAAAAGCTCCGGCAGGAAAGTCATATTCTATTATGATCAGGTAGGTAACATGAATTATGTTCTTGCTGCAGCGGTTGCTGATGAGATCTATCTTCATCCTCAGGGAGAGGTGCTGTTGCGGGGAATTTCGGTTTCCCTGCCTTATCTCAGGAATCTGCTGGATACACTGGGAATATCGGTTGTGAATTTTCGCAGTCATAATTATAAAACAGCCGGTAACATTTTTTCCGAAGATGAAATGACCCCTGCGGAAGAAGAGTCTTATGAGTATATTCTTGAAGGTTTTTATAAAGAGATGATCTCCCTGATAGAGCAGGGAAGAGGCGACAGATTGCACCAGGATGTTGCCGACCTGATAGATGCAGGACCCTATTTACTATCGGAAAAAGCTCTTGAAGCTGGTCTGATCGATGCTATAGCCTATGAGGATGAACTGGAAGAACTCCTGGGAAATAGTCTGGGTAAAGCCAGCATCTGGAAGGAAGTGGATGAGCATCTCATCAGGTATGACTGGAGTGATAAGAAAAAAGACAAAATTGCTGTTATCTATGCTATAGGTGATATCCATGAAGGAGAAAGCAAACCCGGCAAAAGCATCGGAGCGGTGACTACTGGTAATGCTATCAGGGAAGCAAGGGAGGATAGCAGTATCAAGGGCATAATATTCCGAGTTGACAGCGGAGGTGGATCTGCACTGGCTTCAGACATCATTGCCCGGGAAATTGAGTTATGCCATTATGGTGAAAACAGAAAACCTGTTATCGTATCCATGTCGGGAGTAGCAGGATCCGGTGGATATTATATTGCTGTCAATGCGGATGAAATTATTGCACAACCCACTACCATAACCGGTTCTATTGGAGTGATCGCCATCTTTCCCAATCTCAGGCGCATGTATGATAAAATCCTGGTTAACTGGTCGACGATAAAGAAAGGTCTTCATGCTGATATTACATCAACAACCAGGGACATGACCGAGGAAGAAGAAGAACTGCTTTCCGAAGCCATTCATTATATTTACGATGATTTCGTGAA
This sequence comes from Candidatus Cloacimonadota bacterium, assembly GCA_016935235.1. Classification (GTDB taxonomy): domain Bacteria; phylum Cloacimonadota; class Cloacimonadia; order Cloacimonadales; family TCS61; genus JAFGRJ01. The sequence continues at coordinate 6,840 of JAFGRJ010000150.1, read as the reverse complement.
TAAGGTTGCCCGGGCGCGACACATGACCTGGGAAGAGGTTCACCAGGTTGCACAGGGTAGAATCTGGACCGGGAAACAAGCTCAGGAAAGAGGTTTGATAGATCTGCTGGGAGGTATGCAGCTGGCGTGTGAGGAAATGACCAGACTGGCGGATCTCAAACATGAGATCGAACTGGTGGAATTTGATGGTCAGCAGAAGAAACCTGTTACCATAACACTGTCTTATCAGAATCAGCTGGCTGATATGCTGGGTATTCCGCTGGATCTGCTGCAAACAGGTAACCTGATCCAGAGGCTGAAGAATTATCAGAACGAAAGAATTCTCATGGTCCTCCCCTATGACCTTGAGATAGAATAGACAAATCCTCCTGTTGTCTGAAAAAGCGTTCCCATCAGGGAGCGCTTTTTTTTTGTTCTTCCAGAATGAAGAACATGAAAGCATATTTTATAGCAATATCACGATAGAAATCAAACCTGCCTGAAGCACCGCTATGGCCAGACCACATATCGGTATAAAGGAGTATGGGATTTGAATCAGTTTTCAGGGCTCTGAGTTTTGCTATCCATTTAGCTGGTTCCCAGTAATTAACCCGTGTATCGTAATAACCAGCCTGGATGAAAACAGGGGGATAGGATTGAGCACTTATATTATAGTAGGGACAGTACGACAGGATATATTCGAACTCCTCTTTAATGTAAGGGTTACCCCATTCCTCATATTCAGTGATTGTGGCAGAAAGGGTGCTGTCCAGCATTGTATTGATGATATCGACAAAGGGGACATCAGCAATAGCGGCGCCGAATAATTCCGGTCTATCATTCAATACTGCTCCGATCAGTAGTCCACCAGCGCTGCCGCCCTCGATGATCAATTCATCAGATGAAGTTATTTCCTGATCGATCAAAAATTCAGCACAGGCGATGAAATCTGTGAAGGTATTTTTCTTGTTGAGCAGTCTGCCCTGTTCATACCACTGGTAACCAAGGTCATTGCCTCCCCGCACGTGAGCGACTGCGTATACTATTCCTCTGTCCAGGATACTTAATTTGCTGGTTGAGAAATAGGGGCTGAAACCGTCTCCATAAGCTCCATAGCCTTCGAGCAATACCGGACTAGGATTGGAAAGGGATACTTTATCGGCATTATAAAGGAGTGAAATGGGAATATCAACCTTATCCCTGCCAGGAGCGTATCTGCGTTCCAATACATAGTTGCTGAAATCTTCATATCCTGGTATTATCTTTTCTTTCTGCAATTCCAGCTTTTTCGAATCAAGATTGAATTCGTAAGTACGCAGTGGCACGTTGAAGGATTCGTAGGTGAATCTTATACTCCTTGTTTCATATTCAGGATTGGCAGTGAATTCCAGCTTGAAGAAATTTCCCGGTAATGTCAGATAATAATCATCCTGCGTGACATCATCAATTATTCGAAGCTGACAGGTGCCTTTGGTTTTCTCGATAAGGGTAATGAAGTTACTGAAGATATCGCATTGAATTATAACACTATCCCGGGGTGGAATAAAATCCTGCCAGTATTCATGGGCAGTTTGGGTGGTAGTGGTCGTCATGAGGCGATAATTTATTGCTTTATCCTTGTTGGTGTTGATGAAGAACTTTTCATTCTGGTGAAATACCTGATATTTCATGTTTTGAATACGTTTCTGGAACAACAGTGGCTCTGCCAGAGGATTATCGGCGGAGAGCAGGTATATTTCAGAAGTTGTCTTGCTATCAGAACCAAGAATTATATAGAGACGATCCTTTGTCTTATCAAGCCAGAGGTAATAAGCAGGATTATCTTCCTGGTAGACAAGACTATCACCATCCGGTTTGCTTCCCAGCAGGTGCCGGTACATCCTGAAAGTTCTGCCGGTCTCGTCAACAGCGAGATAATAGAGATGCTGGGAATCTTGGGTCCAGCAGAACTCATCGGCTCCGGTGATTATCTCGGTGAGATAGGTACCTGTTTCCAGATCCTTGATGGCAATGGAATAATATTCATTTCCGGTATCATCAAAGGAATAGGCGCAATATTTATGATCCGGGCTCACCTTGATTTGATAAATATCAAAGAAATTCTTGGAAAGGGCAAGTTCATTGACATCGAGATATTTTTCTTCCGGATTGTCCAGGCTTCCCTTCTTTCTGTAGTAAATCCTGTATTGCTGTCCCTTTTTATAAGCATGGTAATAGAAATAATCATCTATCTTGACAGGCACTGAAATGTCGTCGACATCTATACGGTTGATTATTTCAGCTTGAATTTCCTGTCTGAGTTCCCGGACCGAATACAAGGTAGCGTTGGTGTACCTGTTTTCCCGGAGCAGGAGATGGCGGATTTCCATGTTTGTCCTGGTTTTATCTTTCATCCAGGAATAATTATCCACGAGGGTTATCCCATGGATTACAATAGAATCCGGTTCAACACTGGCATAAGGTGGATAGGGTTTGAACTGACAACAGAGCAGAAAAGGCAGAATCAGAACAATGGTTTTTTTTAACATGTTTTTCCTGTATTTTCAATATTCATTCTTTCAGGGTTACCATACGAAACTGGAGCTCCTGAAACATACGGGCTATTTTTTTGGCTTTAGCCCGGATCGATTCTACTCCCCTACCGTCAAAAACATTCTCCTGCATGGATTCCAAGAGCAGAAGTTCGAAGGCGGTTGACTCAATCCATGGGACCACGAGACGGTAACCACAGATAGCCAGTGCACCGGTCTTGACAAGAAATGTTTTTAATTTCCTTTTATCGATATTCACAGTGCTGCAGGAAGCGAAGACTATTATTTTTTTAGAGCATTTGTTTGCCAGCAGTAACGCCATATCGTTGAGAGTGTAAGATTCGTTGCTCACCAATATGGCATTCTCCTGACCGTGAAATGCCAGGTAGAGGATTGGGTAATTTTTGTATTTTCTTTCAATCCATTTAATAAGATAAAACTTAAGCTCTTCCACAGTGGCACAGCCTTCATAAATGAAAGGTATCTGTGAATTAAGCTCCAGCAACTCAAGAATGGGTTTTACCGTGTTTTTCTTTCTCAGATCGTCGTGCCACAATCCTTCTATACAGAAAATCCCCTTGGGTTTGATGGTTTTCATTATCTTTGCGATAAATCCCTCTTCAGCAGATCTCTTTGGTCAGTTCAAGAAAACGTTTGTAAGGTATGGCAGTCCAGCTTTCTGATTGCAAGGCGCCATTTAACTGACTGATCATGGCAACTTTGGCAGCCACTTCAGCATCGGGAGCTTCGTATATATCAAGAAAATCATAGGAACCCAACAGGGCGTAATGAGCCACGAACTTCACCTGAGGACACTTCTTCCTGACCTGATCCAGCCAGTTGCTGCCCACTTTGTCGCGATCTTTCATTTTTTTCAGCAGCTCCGGTGATAATTTTGTCATTAGGATATAGGTTTGCATCTTACCCTCCTTTATTAGCAAAGAACTTGTTATTTCCGGGATACAGGAAATCAGATTCGATTACCGTAACTCTGTTTTTTTCCTTCCCGCCTTAATATTGAAGGTAGAGAAAACCTGCAGTAACATCCCGTTAAAGGCAGAAGTGTAACAACCGCCATAATCATTATCGATTTCATCCAGAAGGATATAAAACCAGTTGATAATATTCTTCAACTCCTTTTCAGGATATTGATCAATCAACTTTTGCATCCAATCGCTTTCCAGGTTCAAAGCAATGCCATAGATGAGAGTTTTTTCGATTACTCCTTGTGTTGGAAGTTTCCCGGATACTTTTCCCAGTCCCTCCCGGAAAAATTTCCATCTCAGAAAAAGTGATTTTCCCAGGGGAGTTCTGGGGTTCATCCCGCAACCCAGCAGAAAAAAAAGCCCAGCAGTTATCATTGGAGGCAATCCCCATAACTTATACAGGAAAAAAACAGGGATGCTCAGGAGAAAAAGCAACAGGGATAGCTTTCTGTACTGGTTTATAAGACGGCTGATCTTCTTATCGAACCATCCTATTCTGAAATTCCAGGCGATGATTTTCTGTCCCCACTTTTTTATGAATTCGAGAAGTCTGATCCGGTTAGCCTGAATCTGCTCAAAGTATAATTTCTGGTGGCTTCCCATCATTTCACCAAAGAGAAAATGCACCAATTCCAGTTCGAATATATCTTCAGCAACTTCAGGATGCAAGCTGGAGAGTTCCTTTTTAAGGCAGAGGCACAATCCGTTGGAATTTTCACTATTTCCAGGAGAACAGATCTGGATGTTACCTCTGGCTGCTTGATTCAACAGGGATGATATCAGGGCATTTCCCCTGAAATGATGCGGGGCAAAGAGATGGGCAACCAGGGCTGGGCTGTATTCCGTTGGATCCTTGACTTTATCATTTTCTGTGCCAGTTTTCCTGCCAGCCAATGATGATCTGAGATAAATGATTACACCCAGTAGCAGCAGTAAGGATGAGAATATAAGGATTATAAAACCTGTCTGGGCAGAGGTAATTCCTTCCTTTTCAGGTGGGATTACATTCTGTTCAATTAATGAAGTGCGTGTCCATTCAGCTTCTTTGATCCTGAGATGCTCTCTTACCTTGAATTGTTGCCGGGGAAGTTCAGGGAAACAAGTAACCGGATAGATAATTCTGACAGCAAACTTTTCGGGATCAGATATATCCTGGCTTCTGATTCGAATAATCCCGGTACTGTCAGCCGAGGTCACTGTGCCGGCAGGTCCATGTACCCAGTATTCCATACTGCCGGGTCGAACTGCCTGCTCTGGTATTAGGGATATATCTATTTCTCTATAGTAACAGGCAGCAGAAGGCGAAAGAAAGGGAAAGTAAAAAACCGCTCCATCAAGATAAACACTCACTGTATTCATTATCCTGTAGCTCAAGATAAGATACCAATTCTGCTTTTCTTCAGGGAAAAATAGGGTAAAATATCTTCTATCAGCCTCTTCAAAAAGCATCAGAGAATCAACTTCGGGCTGCGGATTTCTGCTTTGCTCACTGTTCTCTATTGAAAAGGTGAAATCGGAATATTCATAGGTCTGATCTACAGGCAGCCAGTACTGGAAGGATTTCAGGTTATGTCCGGCATGGATGTACATTTTTTCTACTATAGACAGTGAGCCTGCTGGGGTCAGATCAGCCTCAATTGTGGACGTAACCGTGATCCTGCTATCTTCACCGTACAGCAGCAGTGAAAATAAGTTCGTCAGTAGAATCAATAATATATTAAAGGACAGCTTGCTAATCATGATCCAGAGAAGTTTATTTCTTATTCATATTTTGGCTCGAGTATTTTTCCAATGAACAGGATATTAGCATCATTCTTTATGATCAGGAGGTAAGGATGATCAACCTTCATGATGAATCCCGGTTTCGGTATGGACACGGCTTTTAAACCCACAGATGTTACTGCTGCAGCCTCTGTGCCCTCTTCGTTGATATCCACATAAGTCTTGTGAATTACTTCATCGATGGCTAATTTGTCCTGTGAACTGATTCGAGAAAAATCGGCAGAGTTTATATCGAAGGCCGATCTCATTCCCAATGACTTCAGGATATCGTTCAGGATAATATCATATTCCAGTTTCAGTTTCGGGATCTGCAGGAATCCTTTTGTTGTGATGAAATTTGCCTTCCAGGTGATCCAGTTTTCCAGGGTGAGAAGTTTGAGGATTGTATTTAGATCTTGATCGGGTTTGGGCAGGAAGATAATGGTAGAAAAGCTGCCATTGCCATAGTTCAGTTCTACTGCCTGGAAAAATTCATTTTCAAAATAGCTGAAATCATCCTCTCTCTTCATCATGGGTACGAGAAGATGTTCTCCACTTTGCAGCAGGAAATTTTCGGGATGAGTTTTTTTACGATCGAATTCTGTCTCCCAGGTGCCATTGAAATAAACCGCATTAATAATGAATGCTATACTAGTTGGTAGTAAAGGTGGTTCGATAATTTTTCTGATTTTCTCGTGAGTATTTTTTGCCACCCAGTTATTTATCTGTTCAACAGCTTGGGGGGAATTGAAATCTATGCCGGAAACAGCTGCCCGGTAATGTGTTTTCATCTTCTGGACATAAGAGGGAAGAATCTGAAAATCTTCTTGATACCAGATAGAATTGGCTATTTCGATCTTAACCTCAGGATCCAGTTCACTGATCAGGTAAGAAAGTTCCTGATAGGACGCATTGATATCTGGGAGCGGGTAATCTTCCAGCTCCAAAGTTCTCTGTATTTCAGTAAAAGTATCAGTGTCGGTTCCATTTAATACCATGGCCAGGGCTAACTGGATGCTCAAGGGAGAAATGAATAGATTAGCATCAGGATCATTCCTGCTGATCTCATTTATCAATTTGAAACTGAACTTGATCTGAGCTGCAGAAATATCTATGGCGGGAGATTTGAGTTTTTCTCTTTTGCTGAATGCCAGGCAGCTATCTGTTAAGAGCAAAATGAATAGAGTCAGAAAAATTATTTTTCTTAGCATGTGAATTCCTCCAATCAATTTTATTTTTCAATAAGATCACCCTTCTTATTGGCAGCGATGGGAAAAAGCAATTCCCGGGCTGCTGCAGCATCTTCTTCAGGAACTTCAAACTTCACTTCCCCCAGTGCCAATATCGCCTGCAATCCCTGGCTCATGAGAGCATATCTGATGCCGGAACTTTCCAGGATTGATTTAACGAAATTGATGGTTGATGGATCAGCTGTTTTGAAGACAGGAATAAATTCTTCATACTGAAAATCGTTGGGGGGAGGTTGCTCTTCCACCAGTTTAACCTGGCACTCGGGGCAGATTTTTATACCTGCTTTATATTCTGCTTTACAGACAGGACAGTACATATTCGCTCCTGTAATT
>JAFGRJ010000149.1 GCA_016935235.1 Candidatus Cloacimonadota bacterium | reverse complement strand
ATTTCGATATTATATTGTAATTCCTTGTCCGCTCTAAGGCAGGCAAAAGCCAGAGAATATAATTTATTGCGCGCAGAATCACTTCTTGATGAAAGCGTTGTAGGTATTTTTGTACCAACAATTGCTGTAGCCATATCGGCATGAGCAAAATAAGTCAGGGATTTATAGAATACATTGGCTACTTCCAGAAATGGAAAAACAAGGCAATCAGCATCTCCCTGCACACAACTCGTTACCCCCTTGTATTTCAGGCTTTCGGGATCGAGAGAAAGATCGATAGAAAGAGGGCCGTCAACGTCAGCGTTTTTTATCTGGTTACGATCGGCCATCTTCGAGATGAAAGCCGCATCTACAGCGGTGGGAAATTTTGGATGCAACTTTTCGGTAAAGGAGATAATTGAGACTTTTGGTCGTTTCACTCCTATTTTTCTGGCAGTTTCTATAACATAATTTGTCATGGCTATTTTCTGATTGATATCCGGTCTGGGAATAAAGGCAGCATCGGCAAAAATGAGCAGTTTATGATAATCAGGAATTTCTGCCACGGAAACGGAAGTAAAAACAGCGTCTGGAATCATTAAATCGTATTCTTTATCTAGCATACATTTTAAAAATTTATCCGTTGAAATCAAACCTTTCATCAGAACTTCACCATAACCCTCGCTCAGGAGTTTCATGGTTTGATGACCGGCATCTAATTCGTCGGGTACGTCAATAATAGTGTAGACAGAGGAATCTATATCATGATCTGAACATATTTTAGTTATTACTTTCTGATCCCCGACCAAAGTAAATTCAGCAAAATTAAGATCAATGGCCTGTTTTGTGGCCAGAATTGTAGTCTCATCCTGAGCAAAAGCAACAACAACTTTTTTCTTGGGGATAATTTTAGCAAGTTCGATTAATTCCGACAGCTTTCTTATAGACACATCTCCTCCTGAGATTTTTTTACCGAAAATAGCAGGAAGTGTTAGGTGTCAAGAAATTACAGATAATATATCTATAAGCAGCAGAATTGATATTTGATGTCGGGTTTGTTCCAGAACCAGCCATATCCTTGATTTATTGATAGTTCAATGAATCTGACATTTCCATGAAAAAAATAAGCTTCATCACTAAGTTTTTAACCTCATTCTGAAGATATTTCATTTTATTGATTACTGCAGAATTAATTAAGGAACAGGAATCATGAAAGCACAAAGAAAAGGAGATTCAGCGAAATGCGGAATCTCCTTTTTTATTATTAAAATGATTCTCGCGGTGGTTTAAGCATCAGGGCAATTGTGGCAGCTATAAAGCAGGCTATACCAGCTGGGATAAATGCCCACATCCACGCTCTGGCATCACCCATGGCTCCACCCAGAATCGGTCCGACAATACCACCTACACCGTATGCCATAAAGATCCAGGGGTAATTTGTTCCGACATTTTTGTTTCCGAAGAAATCGGCAGTAGCTGCAGGAAAGAGGGCGAAGTTACCGCCGAAGTTAAAACCAATGATGGCAGCACCGATGTAAAGCCCCCATTCCATAGAGCCGATAAAGTAGAAGGCAATCATCATAATACCTTGAAGCAGACTCATGAGAACGATGGAATATTTACGACCGAGTTTATCGGAAAGAGAACCCCAGATAATACGACCAAGACCATTCATCAATGCATAGAACAGGCCCATGGCTGTGCCGGTTATGATTGTTGCTCGGGCAGGATCAAAACCACCTCGCATGGTTAGAGCATCCCTGCCGAATAACCCGATAACTCCTATCACCATAAGTCCGGCAGTTGCACCCACCATAAATGTCGTAAAAAGGCTCCAGTATTGCGGTGTACGGATCATCTGGCTGACTGCAAAAGCTTTTTGACCCGAACTGCTGGCAGCAGCGCCCGTTGGCGGGATCCATGCTTTTGGTTTCCATCCATCCGGTGGATTGACCATGACAATTGAACCGAGACCCACTAAAATAGCGAACAGTACACCGTACAACATGAAAACATTGCTTACTGTCCATCCTGCCCCGTAAAGTCCATTCCATCCGGGAGTAAGATCAACAGGACCAAACACGAAACCGCTGGTTAATTTGATCCAGATCAGGGCACCAAAGCCAAAGCCAGCCACAGCCAGACCGGTAATCATACCCTTTTTATCGGGGAACCATTTCACACAGGTCGCAATAGGGCAGACATATCCCAGACCGATCCCTGCACCGCCCATCAGCCCGACGCCAATGAGGATTCCCCAGAAACTTGCTCCCGAGAGGCCACCGATGATATAGCCCAGGCCCATGATCAAACCACCGGTAATGGCTACAATCCTTGGTCCTACTTTTGCCTGCCATTTACCTGCGATCAGTGCCATCACCACGGCAAATGAAGCCAGGCCAACGGAAAAAATAATCTGGGTCTGGGTTTTACTGAGCTGAAATTCACCGTCTACGGCAGTTAACTTACCGGTAAATGCCGACCAGGCATATATCGCACCCAGGCAGAGCTGGATCAAAATTGCACCGACAACAACAAGGTTCCTGTTCATAACTTTATTTTCTGACATCCCTTCTCCTTTAAAAAAAGCCGGGTCCTGTTTATTGGTCCCGGCTGTAGTATGGATAATTATTTAATTAATTGTCTCGCGATCTTTAATAAGATGTTCAACCACACTTGGATCTGCGAGGGTTGTGATATCTCCCAGGTTGGAGGTGTCTTTTTCGGCGATCTTGCGCAGGATGCGGCGCATGATTTTCCCGGAACGGGTCTTGGGAAGAGCAGGCGCCCACTGAATAGCCTCGGGTGTTGCGATCGGACCGATTTCGGAACGCACATGTTTTACCAGTATACCTTTCAATTCTTCCGTTGGTTCCACCCCTCCGACAAGAGTTACAAAGGCGTAGAGTCCCTGACCCTTGATTTCGTGAGGAATGGGGGTAACGGCAGCTTCAGCTACAGCAGGATGGCTTACCAGCGCACTCTCAACTTCAGCGGTACCAATACGGTGACCCGATACATTCACCACATCATCGATTCGTCCCATCAACCAGTAATCACCATCTTCATCGACACGGCAGCCATCACCGGCAAAATAGATATCATCGAACATAGTGAAATACATATCAACGAATCTTTCATGATCACCCCACATTGTTCTCATCATCCCGGGCCATGGTTTTCTGATGCAGAGTTTACCTCCTTCATTTCTGGCACATTCTGTACCGTCGTCTCTAAGGACCACCGGGTCGACACCGAAGAAGGGTTT
>JAFGRJ010000026.1 GCA_016935235.1 Candidatus Cloacimonadota bacterium | reverse complement strand
TAACCGATGATACCACGACCAAAGTGAGATGTTTCTACTGTGAAAAGAAATATGGCATTGAACAGGTAAAAATCAAGATCAAGTAGCTGCTGTGATGACAAGGAGATTTCACGATGCCGAAAAAAATAATATTTGAGCCTTCCCGCACCCTGGCGGAATTCCGATTACTGCCGGGATTAACTACCAAGCATACAGCGCCGGATGAAATAACCCTGCGTACACCCCTGGTTTATTCCGAACAGGAAGAAAAAAAATACTATCTCAATATACCCATGGTCTCAGCAGCAATGCAGTCTGTTTCGGGACAGCAGATGGGTATCGAATTGGCAAAAATGGGCGGGGCGGCTTTCATCTATTGCTCGCAGTCGATAGCTTCCCAGGCTGAAATGATCTGGAAGATAAAACATTACAAGGCCGGATTTGTGGAACCACGCACATTACCACCTCATATTAAAATCAGGGAGATGTATGACATCAGGAAAGAAACCGGATATTCAACTTTTCCGGTTGTTGACAGCAGGGGCAGGTTTATGGGACTCATAACGAAATGGGATTATGACCTTTTTCTTCATGCTGATAATACTGTCGGTGAAAGAATGATACCTCTGGAACAGGTTGAGGTCGGTCGAAATATAAGCGATCTCAAGGAAGCAAACCGGATATTGCTGGAGAGCCATAAATCGGTGCTTCCCATCCTTGATGATACAGGCAGGCTAATATCCATGGTCTTTCGCAAAGATATTTATGATCAACTGGATTATCCCCTGGAAGTTCATGATGAGAAAAAGAGATTGCTGGCAGTAGCAGCCATTAACACTCATGATTACAGGGATCGTGTCCCGGCACTGGTCGAACAGGAAGTTGATGTCGTATCTGTTGATTCTTCTGACGGGCATTCTTCTTATCAGAAAGATACCATTGAATGGGTGGGAAGGAAATATCCCGCTCTGCCGGTGATCGGGGGCAATGTGATAACCGAGGCAGGATTCAGATATCTGGTTAAAGCAGGAGCCCGTGCTGTAAAGGTGGGAATGGGAGGAGGATCCATTTGCATCACTCAGGAACAGAAAGGAACGGGTCGCGGTTTGGCCACAGCCATTATTAAAGTTGCCGAGGAGAGAGAAAAGCACCGAAAGGAAACAGGTATTTATATTCCCCTTGTTGCTGATGGTGGTGTAACCAGCACTAAGGATATTACAGTTGCACTGGCTCTGGGAGCTGATTATGTGATGATGGGTCGATATTTTGCCCGTATGGAAGAAGCTCCCACAGAGAAACTGGTTGTCAATAACCGGGTGATGAAACCCTATTGGGGAGAAGGATCAGCCCGTGCCAGGGAATGGCATCTGAAAAGGTATTATCAGTCCAAGTTCATTGAGGGGGTGGAAGGACTCGTGGAATATACCGGTCGCCTGAGGGATAATCTGCCTGAGACACTTGTAAAGATAAAGGCTTCTCTGTCTACCTGCGGAGTGAGAAATATAGCGGAACTTCATCAAAAGGCGCAACTTGAACTTATCTCAGCTTTATCCATAAGGGAAGGGAAAGTGCACGACATTATGCAAACTGGTGATACGAATGATACTATAGATTATCAGAAACCGGAGTAAAAAAGAATGGAAAAATCAGGGGCTAAACAGAGTGGCAGGGACATAGACCTGGGGAATAAGTGTTCCAGCAACGCCTTCCGCTGGGCGCAGAAATCCTTCCTGAACAGGAAGGGAAAGGATGGGGAACCACTGGCAGGTTTGGAAGGTGCTTTTTCCAATGTTCTTAATTTCAGGGGCAGGCAGTTCGGAATTTCTTCAGATGGAATAGGTACCAAGGTCGAAATTGCAGAAAGAACCGGGATATACGAGAGTCTCGGACATGACCTTGTCGCCATGGTCGTAGATGATCTGGCTGCTAACGGGTTTGAAGCTACTGATGTTTCCAATATTCTTGATGTGGACTATCTGGATTACGATATTGTTGATAAACTGATGGGTGGTCTATGGGAAGCTGCTGAAACTGCAGGAGTGGCAATCAGTGGTGGTGAGATTGCCGAACTGGGGAGCAGGGTCCGTGGTTATGGTGATGCCATGCATTTCAACTGGTGCGCCACTGCCATTGGTGTTCTGCCTGATAATTTAAAAAAACCGGTAAATGGCAGGGGAATTACACCTGGGGATATAATATTACTTCTGAAAGAGAAAGGGATGCGCAGCAATGGATTCTCCCTGGCCAGAAAAATATTGGAGAAAGAACTGGGAAAGACATGGCATCAGCAAGGGTATAATTCTCAGAAAACCTGGGGTCAGATGTTGTTGATCCCTTCCCAGATAATGTGCAGGATAATTACCGGGATGATAAACGCAGGCTTGATCCCCAAAGGAATGGCTCATATTACGGGAGGAGGTATACCTGACAACCTGGGGAGAATTTTAAAGATGAATGGCTGTGGGGCGATCCTGGATCACCTGTTTGAACCTCCAGATTTTGTTGTGCAGTTGCAGCAGATGGGCGGGATTCCCGAAAAGGAAGCATACCGTATCTGGAACATGGGCAATGCCTTTATTATTGTTGCTGATAACGATGATATTGACAGAATCATGAAATATTTTATATTGCATAATTGTATGATAAGAATTGCGGGGAAAATCGATCCAACCGGAAAAATCAAGCTCAGCAGTAGAGGTGCTTTCCCTGATGAACTGGTATATTGACCCGAATTAAAATGAGAGGAAATTCATGATGAACCACCAGAAATTTATGATTTTTTTAATCCTGTTCCTTCTGGGGAATCTGCTTACGGCAAAGGAACTGACCATAACACCTATTTGTGATCCTGAACCACTGCCTATAATAACGCAAAAGGCATTAACAGGTAAACCATATATAACAGAGCAGATCCAGGTACTTTATAATCCCGGGGACAGAGATGAATGGCAGTTAATTGAT
>JAFGRJ010000148.1 GCA_016935235.1 Candidatus Cloacimonadota bacterium | reverse complement strand
TTTTATTCTACTGACTGCATTTTTAACCTTGTCCCGGGAGCCAATCATACCTATATATCTGACCTGAATATTTTTTCTGCAGAGCATATCAAGAATGTCGAAATCATAAAGATGTCCATGGGTAAATATTATCACAGCATCATTCCTGACAGGATGGAAATCATCAAGAAAGGCGAAGTAATCAATGGCATGGACTTCGTCTGCTTCCGGCAATAACTCCCGACTGGCGAATTCAGGACGGTTATCGATTACAACCAGATGAAAGCCGAGGGAATCCAGGATGGGTAGAAGGCTGTGGCAGAGGTGACCTGCCCCGAAAATGTAAGCTTTTCGCAGGGGTGGAAAATATTCAAAAAAAACCTTGGCGATACCTCCGCATTGTACTCCAATGCCTGCAGGTTCTTCCGTAAGGTCATATTCTGCAAAATCATTCTGCCCAGTCTCGAGCAATGCAGCACATTTATCCAGTACCAGCCTCTCCAGCTTACCGCCACCCACAGTTCCCTCAAAAGTGCCATCAGGGTACCAGATAAGCTTGAATCCACTGCGACCGGGAGTTTTTTGCGCGCCCACCACCACCGTAGCCATCACGAACTCCCTGCCTTTCTTCTGGTTTTCCGCCGCTTTCTGGAGAAGGTCATGCAGGGGAGTTTCCATTCAATTACCCATCCGGGAATGCAGATCTTCTCTCCTGTTCAGGCTAAGGAGAATATCTCTGTTTTCCACCATTATTGTTTTCCTTCTCATATTATACTCTCTGACAAGATCCCTCAATATAACCGGGCGGGTTTCCTGCAATACTGTCTGACGGAAAGCCGGGGCTATGATGAGTGGATGCCCATATCTTACTATACCTTTGACAGAAACCGCAGGCTGAAAGATCAGATATCTGTTATCAATCGCTTCAACAAGAGCATGATATATTTCAGGAGGCAGGAAAGGTTGATCAACCATCTGGACCAACACGAAGTTCCCAGCACGGCAAGGCTTCAAACCTGCTTTAAGGGATGAGAACATACCATCACGATAATTTTTATTCAAAACCAGTTCAATCCTGGAAGACCAGGAGGTTCCGTCCAGAAAATCTCTCACCAGAGAGAAATTATTCCCCAGGACTATTATTATCCTGGTACTTATCCCCGCAGTTTTTTCCAGGACGTGAACAATACATGCCCGTCCCCGGAATTTCAGCAGTGCCTTGTCTTCTCCCATGCGAAGGGACTGTCCTGCTGCCAGAATAACCGTATCTATCCCGTAATCTGTCATAATACAATTAAACCTTAAATATATTATGATGTCAAACCATTAAATTACATTCCATTAAGGGTCATTTCGTTTCTGTACCCCTGCTGACAGGTTCCCGGATCACATCAGATAAGATCAACTTAAATACAAATCTGCCCTGACGGTTATACCACAGTTACAATAAAATACAGCAAAATTATATACGACAGCCCGGATTTATGAGTCCGGGTAATGGCAACAGAAACAAAATCAACTCTTGCTCCTTTCCTCGATACTTGCAGCAGCATGTGAAGATTAATATGTTGACACATTTAAAAATCTGAAATTTTAAATGATTCGAGGGAGGATGAATGAAGTACAATGTCAATCGGATTGATCATATTGAGAAACTGAAAAAAATCGGTATTGCTCTATCTGTAGAAGAGGACATTGATGAATTCTTCAAAATGGTTCTGGAGGAAGCGATAAGCTATACCAACGCTGATGCAGGTTCTCTCTATCGGATATCATCAGACGGTAAATATCTTGATTTTACCTTTGTCTGCACCATTTCCAAGAAGATAAGCCTGGGCAGGGCAGATACAGTCAAGTGGCCCAGTGTTCCTCTCTATGATAATAAGGGTAACCGCAAGCTGAAGAATTTTGTATCCTACGTTGCCCACACCGCCAGAACAGTGGCTGTGGAAGATGTTTATGATCAGGATATTTTTGATCACAGTGGCACAAAAAAATATGATACTGCCAACCAGTATCATTCCAAATCAATGGTTGGTGTACCAATGCTGAATCATGAAAATGATGTGCTGGGAGTGATCCAGTTGATTAATGCCCTGGACAGGGATAATAAAATCATTCCTTTCAATCACCGCCATATCAGCATGGTGGAATCCCTGGCTTCCCAAGCTGCCATAGCACTTACCAACAAAGCCCTGATAGCAGGACTGGAAAATCTTCTCTATCAATTTATCAAATCCATCGCTGATGCCATTGACAGAAAATCTAAATATACAGGTGGACATATCAGCCGGGTGGCAACATTAACAGAAATGATTGCCAGGAAAATCCATAGCGATAAATACATATTCCCTGAAATAAATTTTTCCGACAATGAATTACAGGAACTGGTAATTGCCGGGTGGATGCATGATGTCGGCAAGATAACCACTCCGGAGAATATAATCGATAAAGCCACCAGGATGGAAACCATTTTCGACCGCATCGAGCTAATAGCTACCCGGTTCGCCCTGGTGAAAAAAGTAATAGAGAATGACATAATAAAAGCCAGCATTAAAAAAGATAAACAAACGAGTCGGGAATTGACCGTTCTCCTAAAAAAAATTGATGCAGATCTGGATTTTCTGAGTGAGATCAATAACAGTAACCGCAATTTGTGCGAAATGGACCTGGAAAGAATCGAAAAGATCGCTTCCTTCAGCTATAGAGCAGAAAATAAAATTTATCGTTTAATTACGGATGATGAGAAAAGGAATCTGCTGATCAAAAATGGGAACCTTTTGCCAGAAGAGCTAACCAAGATGCAGGAGCATGTATTAATAACCCATGAAATGCTATCCCGGTTAACTTTCCCCAAGAAATTCAGAAATGTAGCTTTATATGCCAGTTCCCATCATGAAAAACTTAACGGTAAGGGATATCCTTTCCACCTAAGAGCGGAAGAATTACCTCTACAGGCGAGGATTATTGCCATCGCTGACATTTTCGAATCCCTGACAGCATCGGACAGACCTTATAAAGAAGGTAAGACTCTCGGGCAAGCTTTTGAGGTTTTAGCCAACTGGGCCAGCCAAGGAGAAATAGACAGCAGGATTCTCGACCTTTTCCTGGATTCGGGATTATTCATGGAATACGCCCGTAAATATTTGAAACAGGATCAGATAGATAAAATTGATCCTGCCCTGATAAAGAAGAAGTACCATGACTGAACTGATATCTCTTTCCTCCAATCACTTTCACCAGTTGTTGAAGCTCAAGCAGAAGAAATTTCGTGAGCTTTTTGGCAAGACATTGATCGAGGGGATGCGCACCATCGGGCAAATGGCTGCCAATGGCATTATTTTCGATGAATTGATCTGTGAATCAGGTTGTTCTGTAAATTTTAAAGGTTTACCTGCAAAAGCCATATTTTCCGCTCCGGCAGAAGCCATCAGAAAATTGGGTTCGGTTGTAAATCCTCAGGAAATAATTGCCGTGGCTAGAACCTGTGCTCCCGCAATATCAAGGACATCATTTCTGCTCTATCTGGATAATATCCAGGATCCAGGCAACCTGGGTACAATTTACCGTTCCGCTGCAGCCGCAGGTATTGATGGCATCATGCTGTCCCCTGACTGCTGTGAAATATTCAATCCCAAAGTCATCAGGTCTTCCCTGGGACTGGTATTCACTATACCCAGCCAGATAGTGAACTCAGCCAGTTTAGAGGGGAGGGAAGCCATCAAGATAGCTTCTGTGGTAGAAGATGGAATAAATATTTTCCGGTTCCAGCGCCCTGTAGGAGATATTATTCTCATTCTGGGTTCCGAGGCGCATGGTGTTACTTCCACTCTGCTTGAACTAGCCGAGTACAAGGTCTCCATACCGGTAAGTACCAACATAGAATCATTGAATGTCTCCGTAGCAACCGGAATCCTTGTTTACCAGCTTATATATGGATGCAAACGTGACCTATAACCTGCAGCAATTAACAGCTGGAAAGATCTGGCTGGCACCTCTGGCAGGGCTCACCGATATGGCGTTCCGCTGTATCTGCAAGGAAACCGGAGCCGATGTCATGATCAGCGAAATGGTCAGTGCTGACGGACTGGTTCGCAACCTCAAGCCATGTTTATCGCTCACTTGTTTCGAGCAAGCCCAGCAACCTCTGGGGATTCAGCTATTTGGTGCTGACATTCCCATCCTGGTTGCTGCTGCAGAGATAATCATAAATCTAAAGCCTGCTTTTCTGGATATCAACATGGGCTGTCCCGTTAAAAAAGTAATTCGCAAGGGGGCTGGAGCCGCTTTGATGAACAACCCCGAGAAAGCCGGTAAGATTATTACCGCACTGAAGGATATCACTTCCCGGGCAGGGATTTTTCTCTCTGCCAAAATCAGAGCTGGCTGGGATAATCATAGTATAAATGCGATTGAATTTGCCAGCCATCTGGCAGATGCCGGACTGGACATGATCATCCTGCATCCCCGTACCCGCAGTCAATTCTACCGGGATCACGGTAACTGGGATCTGATTCGACAGCTCAAACAGGCAGTAACCATCCCTGTGATTGGCAACGGGGACATCAAAGCAGCAGCAGATGCGCTGCGCATGTTCCGGGAAACAGGATGTGATGCTGTGATGATAGGTCGCGGGGCAGTGGGAAATCCCCATATATTCAGACAGACCAGGATGCTTCTGGATTACAGCAAAGACATAGAAATCAAACCCGAGGAAAAATTGAACATGATTTTTAAACATATTGAACTATCCCGCCGATACAAGGGTGAGAATATTGCCATCAGAGAACTCAAGCCCCATCTGCTCCAGTATGTGAAAGGCTTACCGGGATGTGCGGAAGTGAGAAATAGAATTAATCGCAGCATTAAAATTGACGAAATAAAGGAAATTATCAGCGGATTGTTCCTGGAAAAAGAATTGCAACGAGTTCAAACCCATGGATAATATCGAGAAAATACTCTGGAAAGCCCAGTTTCAGCAAAAGAAGAACTGGCTGCAGGTACGTCGTTTCCTGCAGGAAGCACTTGCCAGATACCCTCAGGAAAAAAGGTTGTATCATGCCCTGGCCGATCTTTATTTCAGTCAGCAATTATATGCCAGGGCAATTAACGTTTATATGGACCTGCTGGATCTTGATGATTCAGATGACCAGGTTAACTTCAAGATCGGAAACTGTTTTCTTTCCCTCAAGGAATACAGGCTGGCAATTGATTATTATGAGAAAGTAAAGACTGATTTCCCCGAATTGACATACAATAAGGCTTTTGCTTATTCCAAGATCGGCAAGTTTGAAGAAAGCCTCAAGATCATGCAGGAGATAATGAGTTATCAGATTTACACCGAACTGCCGCTGATATTCATCACCGAGCTTTATTTCGCTTTGAAAGATTATAATAAAGCCATAGAATATTTGAACAAGGCTGAAGTAATGTTCGGTAAGCAAGGTACATTTCATTACCTGCGTGGATTGGCCTATTCTCACATGGAAAAATGGTTGCAAGCTTATCTGGAATTTCAGAAAGCTGATAAATTCAAGCTGGACAGTTATCACTTTTACAGAGCCTATGGAATTGCCTGCGACAAAATAGGTAAAACCGACCAGGCAGTGGATCACCTTTTAAAGAGTATCAAGCTCTTCCCTGGCAATTCAGCCAGTTATCTCGACCTTATCCGTATCTATCTGGACAACAATAGGATCATGGAAGCTTATACCCTCATCATGCACGCCAAGAAGAACATTCCCTTCTCCATATCACTATCACTGCTCTACAATCAGATCATGCAGCGTATGAAGAAAGGCATCAAGAAAGATCTTTATGAAGATTTATGATCTTTGCTGCTGTATTGATTTGATGAAAAATGAAGTGTCTGTAACGTATCACAGAAAATCCGCACAGGATCCAGTTACTGGTCTTACCTAGCCTGTTAGCGGTTATTTTGATCCAGTAGATGCAGTAATTCCTCTACAGCAATTTTCAACTGGATATCCTCATCCTGGATATACTGCCTGGGGGTTGGCTCCACCAGAATATCAGGAATAACGCCACTTCCCTCCATGTTCGTTCCATCCTCACGGAACCAGCCGTTCCGCGGCATACGCATACTGGATCCATCCATGAAATTATGATGCCCGGTACCGATAACTGAACCACTGGTGGGCATCCCAATAATTTTACCTAATTTCAGGGAGTGAAATATACTGGGAAAAATTTCCGCATCCGAAAAGGAGAATTCATTGATCAGGAGGACCAGCGGTTTACTCCAGATTTTATAAGGTGTTTCATAAAGCCCGGCATCAAATTCACGACGGGTAATATAAGCATAAGGTCTTTTCGTCAATACCTCAATCAGTTTATCATGAATATATCCACCACCGTTATTGCGGATATCAATGATAAGGGCTTCCTTTGCGAAGTTGCGAGCAAAGAGATCCTGAAGGAACTCTTCATAGCTGTTATTATTCATCGATCTTATATGAAGGTAGCCAATACGGTCCCCGGAAAATTGAGTTACCATATCTTCCCTTTCTGCCACCCAGTTTTTATAGAAAAGCATGCTGTTTTCTCGGTGTGAGAGACCCTTGATTGTTATTATCTTCAGAGTATCGCCACTCATTATTCCCAGGCGGATTTTTTCCCCCACCTTATCCCTGAAGAGAGGATTAAGTTCCAGACCTTTTCCCACCAGATTGCCATCTACAGAAATAAGGATATCACCTTCTCTTATATTATGCGGTTTATTGAGCTTGGAATCACGAAACACCTTTTTGATCAGGAAACCATCCTTCTCATCGCCAGTAAAATCCAGGATGAATCCGCAATAAGCCTGTTCATAGGTCTTATAGCGATTGTCCTTGCGGGGATAGAAACCAGTGTGGGAAGCGTTCACCTCTCCGATCATTTCGTAAACAATATCTTTGAGATCGGAGGAATGATGAACATATTCAAGATAGGTCGCATATTTCTTAAGGGATTCCTGCCAATCGATGCCATGCATTCCGGGATCATAGAAATTCCTGCCAAATTCGATCCACACCTGTTTGAAAATATCACAATTTAGTTGAAACTCATCATATTTGTACTTGAATTTATTCCGAATGATAGTGGTGCTACCTCCCTGAGGTGTGAATTTTTTCAGGGTATTATCCACCACATAGTAGAATGACCGATTGGCTTCAGAATAAATGAGGTTTTGCGGTTCTATTTTCCCGAGATTGTACAGAAATACGTCGTTCCTGCCAAAATAGTCGCACTGACGTAAACTGTATTGTTCATCGAATTTATTCAGATAATAGAAAACCGAATCGGAGACAACGTGAATAATGCCGTTCCATCCGGGTTTATTGACTACAAGTTCCGTGCGCGATGCAATATCATCATAATCTATGGCGATCTTACTGCTGTCTTCTCTTGCCCCTTCTCCCGCTTTTACACTCCGGCTGCCCAGTATCTCTCCCCAATTATCCTCCTCGGTGTAGAAATCCTTTTTTGCCTGCAGATCCATCCGGTAAATTTTTTCATTCGCCGTGTAGAATAATGATTTCCTGTCCTTCCCCCAGCCTACATTGTCCAGATAGCCATCAAAATCAAGAAGGGTATGGTGGATCTCTGTAGTAATGTCATAAAGGATGATGTGGCGGCTCCAGACCTCCTGCCTGGTCTCAATGAACAGGATATAGCTGGAATCAGGGCTGATAGCGGCGGTATTGAAGACATAGCGCTCCCCGCTGATATCAATTAAATCCTGGAACAGACTATCCGCTAAAATGAGCCTGTTCCTTTTCTCGGCATCCGAATAATTTACCAACAGTTGATTTGCCTGCTGCTGAAGGAACTCGATATATTTACCCTCTGACCATTTTATTTTCTCGATCTTATCAATATTATCAATCCTTACACGGAAAAGTTCGGGATTACCCTCAACATAACTGGAGAAATATATAGTCCTGTTATCCGGCATAATCTGTATGTTCTTGATGCCTTTCTGGTCCGCTGTGAGTTGTTTAACATCCCCGCCTTTCTCCGGAATGGCGAAAAGGTCGAATTTGTAGGAGAAGACAATTAGTTTTCCATCCGGGGAAAGAGTGTAATCAGCAATTTTGTTATCAACATCTTCCCTTATGCAGTGATCTGGAATTGTGTCCTGCCTGATATCAATCTTCAGTTTCCTGGTTTTCCCAGCAGCGGGATCATATATCCATATTTCGTCAAACAGCTCGAAGACAATGGTATGATTATCTTTCGCCAGATCCGGTTTCCGGACCGACCATTCCCTGAAATCGGTCAACTGTACCGGATTGTTGCAATCCAGATTCTCGACCCGATAAAGTTGAAAGTTCTTACCATCCGACGCTGCATAATAGAGGTTCTGCTGACGACTCACCAGAGGGTATTGTTCGGTATAAGCGGTCAGGGTAAGTCTGCTGAATTCGTCCTTCCTGATATCATACCTCCAGAGATCACCATTATAACTGCCCTGATAAGCCTCACGGTAGACCAATCCGCCCCGGTCGAATATAATATTGCAGCCATCTTCTGTTATGGATGCGTTATTGCCGCCAAAGGAGGTTAACAGACTGAAATTACCATCCAGATCGACTTTATAGAAGGAATCTGGATAACCAAATTCATCCCTTTTTACCAGTAGATTCTTGCCATCGGGGAACCAGGCAAGCAGTTCGAAATCCTCCCTTGTAACCTGCACTGCCTTACCACCGGTGGCTGGAATCAGATAAATGCCTGTCCAGCCTTCACGGTCAGAGTTAAAGGCAATAAAATCTCCCCGGGGAGAAAATTCCGGATGCCAATCTCTGCCACTGGCAACTGTGAGACGGCTGGCCTGACCACCGGCGGAAGATACCAGCCACAAGTCTTCCTGATAGGCAAAACAGACCACGTCTCCGGCACAAGATATCGCCGGATCTTTCATGAAATGAGGTTCAAAAGCTGACAGAAGTAAATTTATGAATAAAATGATAAAAATTATAATAGGTCTCATGTTCTTCCCAATTTTTTTTACAGGAAAGATCTTCCGAGCCTGGCTAATTGTAAAGCTTTTTTAACATGACAAAGAGAAAAATACTTGCTTGATTTACCTTTAATAAAATAGTTCGTAAATATAAAAAGATAAAGGGGAAGTATGAAAGCAATATTTATACTTCTTAGTCTGTCACTGCTGACAGTTTTACTGGCGGACACGGTAGCCAGCATAGGTGATTACAAGATAACCTATGAGCAGTTATCGGAAGCCATGAGCCTGTATGAAGACAGCAGTGGTCTTTCCTTTGCTGAAATTCGCCAGCTCTGTCTTAATCGGTTAATCGACGAACAGGTCTTGATAATATACGCCCGTCAGAATGGGATAACCATCGATGAAGGAGAGCTTGATGCGTTCTTCATTCATGAACTCGGTGATCACTCGCGATTTCAGACCAATGGAATATTTGATTACAATAAATACAACTCATTCAAGCAGACCGATACAGGTGAAAAAATCCTCAAGGAAATGATCCGGGAGCTTTTGATCAATAAATCTCAGACCCTGATAAAAAAATCAATCCAGATCTCTGAAGAAAACCTTCTTCAGGAATTCATCATCGAGAATGTTAAGCTTGATCTCAGTTATGCTCTGGTCGATGTTGAAGCAGCCAATGTATCTACCGGTTTCACGCCAGATAAAGCGATCCAGTTTTATCAGGACAACCGCCATACCTTCAAAACCCTCAAGAGAGTTAAATTCGAGTTTTTCCTTGTTCCCTGGGATCGTTTTCGCAGGGAGGCAGAAGAATATTACGACAACCTCATCAGCAGCATCTATAATAACGAAGATCAAACTCATGATATCCTGACAGACAGCACCAGGACTGCTTTCATCGAGCGGGAGACACGCAACCTGACCCGGCGTGAAGCCGTGCAGTCACTCAACGATTGGAAAGCCAATGAACAGGTGAGTTACCCCGTGCTGGAGAGTCCCTTTCTCAGCAGTAAAGACAGATTGGGCAGTCTGGAGCCAGATATCATCCTCAATGCTGTATCACTTAACAAAGGGCAATATTCGGAGCCCCTGGAAACGCAGCAGGGTTTTCTGATCCTGAGAGTAACAGACGTTGAATCCCAGCAATATGCAGCTATGGATGAAGTTCGGGATGATGTGTGGCAAGCCTTTGTTACTCATGAGAAAAATCGCCTCTATTCAGAAGAATTTCGCAGATATTTCAGCAATAATATTGATGATTTCATCATCCCCGCCGCTATAGTATACAAAATCCTGATTTCCCGTCCCCGCAATATTTTCTCACTGCAGAGTGAGGAATACCAATCCACCATCCGTACCCTGATCGAAACCAACAGTGATGATGAGGTGACTCTGGAGGCAATTGCCAACGACTACGGATTGAGTAATTACAACACCATAATATATCTGGAAAGATTCAAGAATGACGAGCCTGTCGATGAACAGATAGCCCAGCAGATCAAACAGGACAGATTAAGCGGATTTATCCGTTATGATAAAGAACTTTATTTTTACAAACTATCCACTCTATTCCCGGAATACATTCCCAATTTTACTGACATCGAGGATGAAATAAACGATTTGATCTATATAGATCAGCTTGAGAACAGCGAATACCAGAACTATTATAATGATAATAAACCCGATTTCATGACCTCTGACAGTCTCCAGGTGGGAGGAGTGATCTTTCCCATAACTGCCGATACCATAATGGTTGAGGAAAAGTTAGTCCGGGAATTTTATGACAATAATATAAACAGCTTCTACCGTGATAAATCTGTTTTATTCGATTACCTGTACTCCACAAATCGCGAAGCTGTCTATCTAGCTCGCAACCATGCTCTGAACGGAATTGATATGGCACTGCTCCAGTATTGCTACGGAGAAGATCTGCGTCTGGAGTCCCGAAAACCGATTTCCTACGATTCCCTTCCGGAAAAATTCAAACTGCACCTCTCCGCTATACCTGATTCTTCCTGCTCCCAGGTTTTTCAATATGAACAGGGTTATATTTTCCTTAAGAAATGGCGGATTTATGAAGCAGGCCTCCCCAGTTACAGAGAAGTAAAAAAAGATATTTTGTCACGGTTCCAGATGGAGATAGCCGACAGCATATCGTACAACCTTGCCAAGACGGTGTTCGATTCCACCCGCTATTATTCACAATGCCTGCAGTATGCCAGCAAGGAAAACATGTTTACAACTTCACAACTGCCGGCTGACACCTATTTCGAATATCTTGGTTACCTGAATGATTATAAAGACGAGCTTCTGCGCATGTGGAAAAATGAAAAATTCAGCAGGATTATCAAACTCGAGAACAGCTATGCCGTAATATACCTTCTGAACCGTACCTATGCCAGACAATTGAACTATGAGGAAGCCCTGCCTCTGATAAAAAAGATATTTGCTGCCCGGAACCGTTACCGAACTGCAAAAAATTACGTTAAGGAGATCCGGGATAAAATAATAGCCGGGGAAGATCCGGAATACCTGCTGTACTTTCTGGGAGGATGGCATACCTTGTATAATCTGAACTTGAAAAGCCAGGTTTTCCCCAAAAGCTTCAACGATCTTATAATGAACGATATTGCCAAGAAGGAACAGGGATACTGCAGCCCGGTTATCAGCCCCAGCGAAGACCAATTGCTTTTCTACCGCATAGACCGCATGAACAAGATATCAAGGGAAGAATTTCAGAGGAATAGAGATACCTTTCTTGAGAATATCATGGCTGAGCGTTACCGTAAATGGCTGGAGCAGTATAAATCACAACTTGATATAAAAATCAGGATTTGATGAAATAAAAGACATCCGGGAATTGTAATGAAAGCAATCACCTGTTTTATACTGATTCTTTATGGTGGGTTACTTTTCTGCAGCTCCGCACCTGATACGCTTTACATACTGGAAACCACGGACATTCATGGATTTATCTACCCATACGATTATATTAATGATACTGAATTCGATGGTGGTTTAGCCCGTATCTACACACTGGTCAAGAAATACCGTGCCCGCAGCGATAAAGTAATTCTGCTTGATGGTGGCGACATGCTCCAGGGCACTCCCCTGGCTGATTACTACAACAAGATTCTTCCAGCAGACAGTAATCCTTTCATCGAAATTATGAATTTCATGGAATATGATGCTTTTACTGTGGGGAATCATGATATCGAACAGGGCCAGGAAATTTATGATCGAGCCCGTGCTCAATCACACTTCCCCTGGCTCGCTGCAAATGCACTGCTCGCAGGTGGCAGCGTTTATTTCGATCCTTATATCATTATCAACCTGAATGGTGTCAGGATCGGTATTCTGGGACTGACAACGCCATCCATTCCTTCCTACATGGACGAATCCTTCTATCCTGGGATCATCTGGGGAGATATGGTCCCCACAGCTGAGAAATATGCCTCCCTGCTCCGTCCCAACGTTGATATTCTGGTAGGATTATTTCATGCTGGCTTCATCGCTGAGGAGCCACTTTGTTCTCCAGTAGCTAACGCTTCTGGTATTATTGCAGAACAGACACCGGGTTTTGACATCATCTG
The DNA here is from genome assembly GCA_016935235.1 of Candidatus Cloacimonadota bacterium. Classification (GTDB taxonomy): domain Bacteria; phylum Cloacimonadota; class Cloacimonadia; order Cloacimonadales; family TCS61; genus JAFGRJ01. The sequence goes on along the minus strand of JAFGRJ010000148.1, from coordinate 17,417 downwards.
CGCCGGACACAGCCACCGTCCCCTACCCCTGGAGTTTACAGAAACCAAAGGGGCAGCTGAAACTGCAAGGATAAATGCAGGTGACCGTGGGAAATATCTCGGGATCGTCCGTATTATCTATCAACAGGATGATTCAGGTTTCAAGATGATATCCCGCCAGACCTGGCTGGAATCGGCAACCCAGGTGGAACCAGCAGCAGAAATCCTTGATATTGCCCTGCCCTATCATAAAGCGACCCTCACCTACATAAACACCATACTTACCTATACAGAAGAACCATTATCAACTTACAATGCCTGGTTCCAGGACAATCCCCTGGTGGATATGATCAATCTGCTCCAGTTGCATATCACCCAGGCTGATATTTCGTTCACTACCTGCTTCGATACTGCCATCAATATCGAACCGGGACCAGTACTCATTAAACATGCCTATGCCCTCTATCCCTATTATAATTTTCTTTATACCATGAAACTGAATGGACAACAGATAAAGGATTATCTTGAATACTCCGCCCGTTTCTACCAGGTTGTGAATGACACTCTCCGCGCAGTTGATGATATCCCTGGTTATTACTGCGATTTCGCCGAAGGTATATCATATTATATCAATCCCGAGGAATCTTACGGAAACAGGATCATCATAACTGGAATGGATGAGGGCTCGATGCCGTTTGCACTGGATCGGCAGTACACTGTGGCCATGAACAGCTTTCGTGCTTCCGGAGGCGGTGGTTTCATCACAGCTATTAAAGCCAGTTCACAGGATATAATCTATCGCAACCACATCGATATTACTTCCCTTATTATTGAACATCTGCGTTCAGTTGACAAACTCGTCCCGCAGATAACCAGAAATTGGGAGATACGATACTGAGAGGCTGAGATAACTGAAATTTTCTGAATTCACCAGGAGGGTCTTTGTGCCCCGCCATATTCAGCAGCAGTTTAATAACCAACAGGATAAAGTCTGATCTGAATCTACTCCAATTTCAGCAACTGCAAGCCGATGTTATCTTCATAGAATCTTTCTATTGCTGCTTCCACCGTCTGTACTATTATTTCACAGGTAGCACTCACCCTTGCCTCATTCAGATGTCCACCCCAGATTCTCAGTTCTTCATCAGCCAGATTGATATGAACATGAACATGGACTTTCCCATCCTGTCTGGTAATGTTCCCCTGTAAAGAAGTAATTTCATGGTTTCCTTCCCGACTCCTGGAATGATACTCCTTCTTTCCCGGATCATACAATCCTATCGTCGCTTGATCTACAGCTCCAATCCCATTGACAATACCCGTGAGGATTTTTTCCCTGTCGCAGAATGATCTGAGCTGTTCCACTATTTTCTCACCACGGTCGATACGGATAAAATATAAACCGTCCAGTTTTTTATACAGCATTTCACCTCCTGCTGATGTGAAACCAGCAAGTAACCTCCGTCCCAGATTGTCTAATATTATTTTTGCATCGCCCCCTGATGTTTTCCTCATATTTTAATTGACAGATTTCAGGTGGCAAAAGGATTGATTATAAACGGCAAGAAGATCACATAAGATAAATTTATAAAATAGTATAAATTAAGGAGCACATATGGAACAAAAGGGTATTTATCTTTTTGGCGACGGTCAAGCTGAAGGTAAAGCTGAAATGAAAAATCTTCTGGGGGGCAAAGGTGCCAACCTTGCTGAAATGAACCTTATTGGCATCCCGGTTCCACCCGGTTTTACAATAACAACTGCCATGTGTATCGAATACAATCGCATAGGACGGGAAAAAATACAGAAACTGCTCTGGGATGAAATGGGGACAGGCATTAAGAATATCGAAAGGATCATGGGCAGCAGATTTGGCGACAAAGAAAATCCCTGCCTGGTATCAGTACGTTCAGGAGCCCGTGCTTCCATGCCGGGAATGATGGACACTGTACTCAATCTCGGTCTTAATGATGCATCCGTTGCCGGTTTAGCCCGGAAAACAGGAAATGAACGTTTCGCCTGGGATTCTTACCGCCGCTTCGTGCAGATGTATGGTGATGTCGTAATGGGATTAAAACCAGCTTCCAAGGAAGATATTGATCCCTTTGAAAGAATTATCGATGAGATCAAGGAAGAAAAAGGAATCCTGCTTGATACGGATCTAACCACTGAAGACCTGGAATTAATGGTCAAAAGGTTCAAGGACGCCATTAAAACTGAAACCGGTAAAACCTTTCCTCAGGATGCCTGGGAACAACTCTGGAATGCCGTTTATGCTGTTTTTGAAAGCTGGAATAACGAAAGGGCAAGGGTTTACCGGCAGCTCAATAAGATCCCTGAAGAATGGGGCACCGCGGTAAATATCCAGGCCATGGTTTACGGTAATATGGGTAACGATTGTGCCACCGGGGTCGCTTTCACCAGAGATGCTGCTACCGGTGAGAATATCTTTAACGGTGAATACCTGATCAATGCCCAGGGTGAAGATGTTGTAGCTGGAATCAGGACACCGCAGCAGATAACACTTATAGGTTCCCAACGCTGGGCTAAACAGGCTGGCATTTCGGAAAAGGAAAGAAAAGAACTCTATCCTTCCCTGGAAGAAACGATGCCGGTTATCTACCGCGAATTGGACGAAATCCAACAGAAACTGGAAAAACATTATCAAGACATGCAGGACCTTGAATTCACCATCCAGAATGGCAAACTCTGGATTCTGCAGACACGTAATGGCAAGCGTACCGGGGTAGCAATGGTCAAAATGGCCATGGATATGCTTCAGGAAGGATTGATAGATGAAAAAAAGACCTTGCTGCGAGTGGAACCCAATAAGCTGAACGAACTGCTCCATCCTGTATTCGACAATGAATCCATGCGGAAAGCGACCATCATTGCCAAAGGCTTACCTGCTTCACCCGGGGCAGCCACGGGTCAGATAGTCTTCTTCGCCGATGAAGCAGAACAATGGGCAGCTGAAGGTAAAAAGGTCATCCTGGTCCGTATCGAAACTTCACCGGAAGATCTGCGGGGTATGAATGCTGCCCAGGGCATTCTTACCGCCAGGGGCGGCATGACCTCCCATGCTGCTGTCGTCGCCCGCGGCATGGGAAAATGCTGTGTTTCCGGAGCGGGTAATTTAAAGATCGATTACAGGAACAGAACCATAAACACTGACGATAAATTACTCAAAGAAGGGGATTGGATAAGCCTTAACGGATCCACAGGTGAAGTCTATCAGGGCAATGTCCAGACCAGGAATGCTGAGTTGAGCGGGGACTTCGGAAAACTCATGCAACTTTGTGATAAATACTCCCGCATGTATGTCCGTACTAACGCGGATAGCCCGCATGACAGCAAGATTGCCCGTGAATTCGGGGCTCGCGGTATCGGACTTTGTCGTACTGAACACATGTTTTTTGAGGGAACCCGTATCAAAGCTGTACGTGAAATGATCCTGGCCAAAGATGAGGAAGGTCGCAGAAACGCTCTGGAAAAACTTCTTCCCATTCAGAGAGAAGATTTCGAGGGTATATTTTCCGCCATGCATGACCTGCCTGTAACGATCAGACTGCTTGATCCGCCCCTGCATGAGTTTGTACCAAAGGATGAAAAAGGGCAGCAAGAAATGGCCGTGGAAATGAATATTCCCCTTGATGAAATCAAAGCGAGAGTTAATGCTCTGGAAGAGGTCAATCCCATGCTGGGGCACCGGGGCTGCCGACTGGGCAATACCTATCCGGAAATTACCGAAATACAGACCCGGGCAATTATTGAGGCTGCCCTGAATCTGAAACGGAAAAAGATCAAAGCAATACCCGAAATAATGATCCCGTTGGTTGGAAAAATGGAAGAGTTCGCCATGCAGGAAAAGATAGTTCGTGACACCGCGGAAAAAGTTTTCCAGGAAAGAAAAGACAGAATTGAATTTCTAGTTGGAACCATGATAGAAATACCGCGGGGAGCCCTTACTGCCGATGAGATAGCCCAGAAAGCTGAATTCTTCAGCTTCGGCACCAACGATCTTACCCAGATGACCTTCGGTTTCAGTCGCGATGATATCGGGAAATTCCTCTCCATATATCTTAAAAAAGGTATCCTCAAGGTCGATCCCTTCGAGGTTCTCGATCAGGATGGCGTTGGTCAATTGGTGGAGATTGGAACTCGTAAAGGAAGAAAATCAAGACCGGACCTGAAAGTCGGAATCTGTGGCGAACATGGTGGGGATCCGGAAAGTATCAGATTCTGCCATAAAATTGGCATGAATTATGTCAGCTGTTCTCCCTATCGCGTTCCTATTGCAAGACTGGCTGCCGCTCAGGCAGTTCTTACCGCATAAATATCGTACCATAGACGGACGAGATGAGCCTTATCCTGAATATAAGCATCATCTCGTCCCCTGACTATTTAATACCAAATTTATCTCTCACGCTCTGCTCATAACTTTCCCGCAAACCGTGCCTGATGCTCTGGACAGATTGCCCCTGACGAAAACGCTCATAATCAAGAGTTATCCAATAGATGCCGGCAGACCTGCCCATAACCTTCTCCTCTACAAAGGTCCGGCGTATGGTGCAGTAATCATCATGAAACCTGGCAATAATCTCATTAACCTCTTTTTCCGTGTATTTCCTGCCATATTCAAATTCATCCAGTATCTTTTCCAATACTATCCAGCGTTTCTGTTTCTGAGCAGGGATCCTGATGATTCTTCCCTGACTGAAGAAACTTGCGATCACCTTCTTCTTATACTGCTGAATCCTCTCTGCCTGGTTTTCCGCTTCCCCATGCTCGCAAGAGACCAGTTCCGCCAGAGTAAGATCCAGCAGATGACGCCGGGGATAAAATATAGTATAATACTGTTCTTTTTTCTTTTCCACCAGCCCTGCTCTTTCCAGTTTCTTCAAATGGAAAGAAACCGTGGATGGTGCCAGGGCCAGACGTTGTGCTAATTCCTCCAGATATTGGTGCTTCTCCAGCAAAGAACTCAATATCAACAGGCGGGAACGATCTGCTAAAGATTTAGCCAATCCAATTACATCCATAATATCCATTTTTTCACCTTCATAAAAATAAATACTGTATGAGGTTTTTAGATCTCAGATAAAAAGAACTCTTCAGGGATTGCATGTGTCAAGTTTATTTTTATGTTTATCGAAATAGATTGGGTATTCAGGGGCAGATTTGCAATTATATTTTATTTTCTGATATTTAGAGCAAACTGATTTCTTCTTTCCGGAAGAAAAAGGCTAGGTCAGAGATACGGAGAAAATTTCGGGCAGAAGATTGAAAAAGGTGCTGTTCCCAGGGTGCAGTTGCAATCAGCAGGATGTTCGAACTCGGGCAGTGGTTAATTCTGGAGGCCAGGGGCTTACGATCTCTCTGCGCATATGCTGTCTCATCATAATAATCCTTGATCAGACGGATATTTTGTTCTTCCCTGCTAAAATATGCTTCGAATTGCTCATCATCGTTTGACCGTTTAAAATCCTGGCAGGTGAAATCGCTTTTTAGGAGGATATTAACAGCCAACCGGAAAGACTCCATTCTGGTGGTCAGGATAGTTGTCCCCTGGGGTAAGTTATTGATAAAGTCTGTTGTTTTTCCATGATTTATATTCAGTTCTTTTTTCAGAAAATTCCAGGTTAGCGGGGCAAAAACCAGACCACTGGACAGCCGGTAAAAGTCTGCGGTCGGATATAAATCTCCTGCTCCGCAGACCAGGGAAATCTGCTGCAGATCCCCCTCAAGCCTTTTGTGAAGAAGATGTAGAATTCTGGGACGGGATTCGGAGCGATGAGGTTTGCTGCCATAGACAGTGTGGATCCCGATAATATACTGCATTGAGGATAATACGATTATAATCAATATCAGTTTACCTGTGTGCTCCCAGCTTTCTTTTATCCATTCGCATATTGGTAAAAAGAACAGGGGAATATAGTAATACAGGTATTTCGGTGAAGTTATCTTACCCGTCATGAGGATCAAGAAAGGTGCAATCCCCCCGATTATTACTGCCATCCTGGAGATTTTCTTTTTTTTCAGATAATTTACCAGACCAAGCACAAATATAATCAGATAGGGAAAAGAGAATATTGCAATATAGGATTTCATGTCATCACGTCCCAGAAAGGGTATGAAAGGCAGAAATGTTCCCCGGTAGATCTTTCCAGTATGCTGAGAAAAATCTTTCATCATGGTAAAGATGTTCGCCGCGGAAAGTCTGTAGAGAATCATTATCAAAAAAAACAGCAAGCTGCCGCCCAGGATGGGTAGTACAGGTTGGCGGTAATTTCGCTGCAGGAATAATATCCAGAGCAGTGGAGCCAGCATTATGGCATCAAAGCGTAACCAGACAGCAAAAGCCAACAGAATGAATCCGGACAGCTGATACCCCGGTTTTTCTGTTAGAATAACCAGGCAAAAGGAGACTGCCAGGAACAAATATGCAAAGATGGTGCTGCTGGGATAATATCCAGCACAGAAAGTTTCCTGGCATAGAATCAGGATTACACCTACCAGGAAGAAATCCATGCTCAATATCCTGCTCAGGAGCAAAGTAGCTGTCAGCAACGCCAGAATAAAGGCAATAATTGAAAGAATAGAGAAATTAATATAGGTGTCTCCTTTAAACAGGCTGGTGATGAGATAAAGCAAGGCATAGGTTCCCGGCTGGGAGTGAAACCGGTAAGTAAAATCATTTTCCTGGAAAGTTGCAGTTGCCAGTTGAACATGAACTCCGTTGGCTATGTTTACCGCATCCCCTTCGCTACGGCATACAGGGAAAAATCCTGTGGCAAAATATACAAAAAAAAGTAAGAACAGGAGCAGTGGGATTCTAGCGGTCATACTTCACCCGGAGAGAATAATGAATTATCTGCCAGAAAGAGAGGAGGGCAGCCTTAACAAGTTTGAGACTCCTGATCGAGACTTTCCCGGTTCTGCGGTTACGATGCTTCACCGGACACTGATAGATCCGCAATTTCTTTTTTACCACAATACCGCTGATAATGCAGTTTGGTGCGAAGGTATCTTTTTTAATCCGAGCAAGTTCGGGCAATATCGCCTGAGGACGGAACAAACGGTAAGGTGAATTAACATCCCGGATCCCGCTGCCAAAAAAAAACCGGATTTCCCAACGTGAGATAAGAGTCATTATTTTTCTGATCCAGGAAGATTTTCTGCTCTGCCTGTAACCGATCAGGAAATCATAGCCATTCCTGTTATGCCAGAGATTTACGAATCCACCCCTGTCCATTTCATCATCTGAATCAATCTGAAAGATCCAGTCACTGTCAGCATTTTCCCTGTATCCCTGGAGTATGGTTGCCCCATGACCGCTGTTGGGCTTATCATGAACTACAATCAGGGGATCTTTCCGGGAAATAGCTGTCACGATTGCCCGGGTGTTATCACTGGAGCCATCATTATACACATGGATGCGGTAATCAATTCTCAGTTCTTGAAAAAGAGCGGACCACTTTTTTAACACCTCGCCAATGATCTCGGCTTCATTATAAACCGGTATAACGACACTGAGTGTATCATTCATAATTGTACCAGCTTTTCCTCGAAAAGTCTTAATGCTTTCTGAACAGTATCATCCATATCGAGATATTCATAGAGACCCAGACGACCTCCCGGAAAAAAATTTCTTTTTTTATCAGCCAGCCTCCTGTATTGAGCATGGATCCTTTTATCCTGCTCAGTATTAACGGGATACATAGGTTCAGATGAAAAAGTTGATTCCTGAGGGTATTCCCGGCTGATTACAGTTAACCTGTCCGGATATTTGCGTTCCGGATAATAATGCCTGAATTCATGTATCCTGGTATACGCAACATCCATTTCAGGATAATTGACAACTGCTGCTGGCTGGAACTGACTGCAGGGGTGTACTTCCTGCTGAAACCAGAGGGAACGATAATTTAACCGGCCATACCGGTAATCGAAAAAGCTATCTATGGGACCTGTAAAGATCAGTATATGATCCGAAGGCAATTTATCCCTGATCCTGAAGTAATCTGTATTAAGAGTTACTTTAATTCTCCTGTCATGCGCCATGTTCCGGAAAAGTTCATCATACCCGTTCTCCGGTAAGCCCTGCCAGTGATCATCGAAATAATTCCATGTGAAGTCAAACCTCAACGGTATCCGGGATACGATCTCAGGTGGAAGAAGCCGTGGCGATAAAGCCCATTGTTTCTGAGTGTAGCCCTGAAAAAATGCCTCATATAAATCCTTGCCGAGCATTGATAAAGCTTTATCCTCGAGGTTAGCGGGATTTTCCAGTGCCAATCTACGCCGGGAGATGAACTGCGCGGCCTCTTCGGAAGAAAACTCCCGGTTAAAAAAACGGTTGATCGTTTCCAGATTAATCGGTATAGGATAATAATTATTTCGGTAAAATGATAGAACCCTATGACGGTAAGCAGTGAATTTGCAGAATTGGCCAAGATATTTCCAGACATTTTCATGATGGGTATGAAAGATATGACTGCCATAACGGTGTACCTCAATCCCGGTCTCAGCATCTGTGCAGGCTGCCGCATTACCCCCCAGATGATCTCTCTTCTCGATGAGCAGGACCTGCTCTTTTTTTACCGCAGCTATCCTCTCGGCGATCGTTAATCCGAACAAACCCGCCCCGACCACGACAAAACGACAATCCGCCATAATAGCCTATTCTCTGAAAGTTATGAATTTGTTCAGCAGAAATTGAATTATAACCACAAAGACAATGCTGTATACTTTCGCTGTTATCTTATCGATTGCCATCTGTTCGATGAACAGGGTTACCATTACAGAACTGATCACCAGACCCGCCAAACCAATCATCAGAAAGGTAATATATCTTCTATAAATACGGTTGAATGTCCTGAAATTAAAATGAAGGTTAAGTAGATAATTATTAGTTATAGCCAGTATAACACTTATGATGTTGGCAATGAGATAATGAATTCCAACCAATGAGCTGAGCAGATAGTATACGGCAAAATCAAGCAGCATGCCGGATAAACCGATCAGAGCATAAAGAACCATCTGTCTGAGGATGATTCGATTGAAAAATTTCATGAATTCAAATTATTAATTATTCTCTCAACCGACAAGGGATTTATTTTCCGGGGAGATTAAATCCGGTTGCATTTAATAAATTCATATTCTGACATTATCTGCCTTGACAAAAGATACCCTTCTTCTCTTCAATAACATCAGGAATCAAAACATGCCTGGATACCGGGAGAACGAATGAAGACTTGGAGTACTGTCTGGTTTATAGTAATTCTATCCTTGAGCTTAAAATCTGTCTGCGCTTACGATCTCAAAGAAGGGATAACCAGCCTCAATAATGGCAATTACACAGAAGCATATCAGATATTTGATAATCTGCTCAATCAGCAGGAGATTGCCGGTCAGCAGAAGGCTAAAGCCCTTTTCTACCGTGGCAAAGCCCGGCTGGAAATGGTTTATCAGGCAGCAGTAACCGAAGACCATGATATTATTAACAGCTATCCTGATTTTCTGATCAGCAGTTACCGGGATTTCATCAGAGCCAGCGTTACCACCGACCAGACCCTTCTCAACAAGATAAACTCTGAACTTACAGCTCTCTACTATCCTATGCTGAACTATGCATGGAATATAATCGATTACCTGCTGTCAGCTGAAAAAGTTCCCCCCTCGGAAAAAACCCTCCTCCTCACAGAATTGGATAATTACATCTATGCTGCTCTCAACATCAGGCCCGAGCACTACTTCGTACATTTCATCAATGCCCGTAGATGCCTCGCTGCTGATGCCTATGATCAGGCCAATGCTGCCATCACCAAGACTTTCCAGCTTTATGAGAAGGTTTCCGCTGCCGAACCCGACCTTAACGTACCTACTTTGTATTATGATCTGGCTTTATATCATTTCCAGCAGAAGAGAGATTTAACAGCCTCCCTGAATGCATTGCACAGAGGAATGCAGTTCCTCAATAAGGAATTCAAGAAGCTTAAGGCAAACAAGGACAGATTTGATCCTGCAGACTGGCAGAATCTGGAAAACCAGTACCAGGATAACAGGAAAGCCCTTATTGGCCTCGAAGCTTCCTTCTACAAGGATACGCCGGCAAGGTTGAAGGATGGTATCAAATATTTTGCCACGCTCCTGACAGACTCTCCCTCAGATTTCAATTACCTCATGGCCTATGCTTTTCTACAGGAAGATATCAATCCTGATAGCTCCATAAGTTGTTATCAAAAAGCCATGACGATTAATCCGCTGGATAAAACGGTTTATTTTAATCTGGGGATGCTTCATTACAATCTGGCTCGTATTGCTGCCGACAGCCTTCAGACAAAACAACCCGTTTCCCCGACTGCCTCTCAACTGGAACATTACCAGCAGGCGATGCAGAAGCTGGAACACTATCATGAAATGGAACCATTGGATATGGATGTTATCTCAACATTGTTCAAAATCTATAACTACCTCGAATACAAAGACAAAGCAGAAGACATGCGTAAACTCATGATCTTCTGGGAATAACTGCAAGCACTGGCAGGGATTTCTACCCAAAATCCAGGCTTCTTCATCATGACCCTGTCATGTAAATTCCATTTATTGTAAAATGTTTCCCAATAATCAGCCCTGTAATTGAAATATTAAAAAGGTGGTAAGATGAATAATAATCTAGAGCAGCTCTATATCGTATATCCTGTTGGCAAAGTTGTCCGAGCGGCAGGTAAAGTTACCATCATTATCCGGGAACAATTCAGACCTGCATTGCGTCAGCTTGACAAGTTCACCCATGTTCTTGTCCTGTGGTGGGCGGATCAGCATGATAATGCCTCAAGCCGCTCCCAGTTGCAGTGTAATCCGCCCTATGCTGCCAGTCATCTTACTGGTATTTTTGCCTGCCGGGCAGAATACCGTCCCAACCCCATTGCTGTCACTACCTGCCGTCTGGAAGCAGTTGACGAGGAAAAAGGGGTATTGCAGATCACCGATATTGATGCTTATGATGGCACACCCGTTCTTGATCTGAAAGCTTATTTCCCTGTGTGCGACCGGGTCAGGAAAGCTGAAATTCCCAACTGGCTGCATGATTGGCCGGAGTGGATACCAGAAGAAGGATTGGGTCTCGAATAAGTTAAGATACCGATCTGTCTATTCCTGACAGGAGAAACTCTCCAGATACCTTATGAATTCTTCTGCATCTTCTGCTGTCATCTCTATCCCCCACCAGGCTGTAAATCCGTAAAACAGAGAAAAGTTGGCATTATGATCATACTTCCGGAACATCTTACTGATATCCCCGCCATTGTTGATATTGACATCCAGTATCAAAACCGGATCGGTACAGGAAAGGTCAAAAGCGTTCAGCCTCAGTCTGCGATAGGTCTGGCTTTCTTGCGTGCGGAAAAAGACTTTTTTTACGTCAGGAACATAGATAATCGTCCACTGTGTTCTATCCGGCGATGCTACTGCATCCAGGATGGAATAGGCATAAACCACGCTGTCTTTTTCATCCTTTCCCGCGAAATCCCCGAGCAGTTTAGCGATTTTGCCGAAACGGATAATGCTTGATGAGGAAAAAGGCTCACCGGAAATTTCTCCGTTCTGTATTTGCAGAGCAGCAGCATAGGGATGATTGGTCAGGACAGGGAGGGTTAATGCATTATCAGGATAGGCAATCATTTGGCCTTCCAGATATTCAATGACGGCATAGTGCCCGGTGTTATCACTCACCAGAAAATGACATAGATCATCTACCAAACGGATACTGTCTGCACTGGCAAGAACATCTGCTATTGTGGAATGATTGTCCAGATGATATTGAACCCAGAATCCGCTGACCAGGGGATAGCGATCATCAGGTGCCGGCAACTGGCTTTCCGCCAGCCACATCGTGCTGATGATCAGGCCGGCTTCATTCATTCCGCTCCAGGCAAATTCCTTACCTGCCAGATTAAAGGTTACACTGCCGTAGATCGATGTCCATTCCGCAGTTTCTCCCCTGGCATTCATCTGATAACCCGATTTATGTACTCCTTTTTTATTGATGAAGACCATGCCATCTCCCCAATCAAGATCCAGATTGGCACCAAAGATCCTGCCAATATTGCTGCTGCCCACGAAGGAAGAACAAGCCAGGCACGGTCTGCTGAATAATATCAGTATGATCATTATCATAAATATAACAATTTTTCTCAACATCAATTTTTGTTCTCCTTTTTTAGAATTCAGGTTCCTAATGAACTTACCTGGCATTTACAGATGCCAGCTGGATTTTTTTTATTGCTCTCATTATATCTTGCCGGTTTTGAATATCTGCCATTTTGTCTGTCTGGCTTCTTCTATCTCGATTATTCTTTTCCTGTGAGGAAGTGTTGTATACCATCCGTGATCGACGGTGGCAATAGAATGTTCAACACTGATATATTCCACTCCTGCAGCTTCCAAGCAATCAGCCACAAAGGCAATGCAGTAGAGAGATTTCTTCAGGTTGAAGGGATTGCGTTTCTGGAGAAGGTTCTTCCTTTTCCGAGGATCCCGGGTCAGTTTCCAGCGCCACAGACGCAGGAGAGTACCAAAAAGTTCCAGACCTCCGTATACATACTTCTCCCGCTTCATCTGCCTGGCTTTGGCGGTCGCTTTTTCCCACTGACTGCGGTTCATATCCAGATCGTATTGGATTCCAATCAGATCATCGTTTTTCGTCATTTCCTTGATGAGCTGAGAGGGCTGAGTGATCCTGACACCATAAACAAACCTCCTTCCACTGAATTTCACAGTACTCTCATAGAAATATCCGTCCGCTCCAATAAAACCAATATGAGACCACTGGGATTTCTTAGCCTCTTCTTCCCAGAATATATCCTGAGCTTCAATAATAGCCTGGCTGATGAAATCACATCCACGCTCAAAAATTATAGCTCCCCGGGGCAAAAGGTCCTTAACCTTCCTGACCCTGAACAAATCCCAGATCATTTGTCCTCTGCCCTTTCTTCTTTTTCAAGATCCTTTTTGATTCTTTCGTATTCCTCCTTATCTATTTCTCCTCTGGCGTACCTGCCCTGCAATATGTCAATCGGTTTTTCACCCTTGATATTGGCTTTAAACAACTCTTTCAATATTAATAACACCAGAATGAACAGAGCAACTGTAAATGCTGTCCGGAAAAAAAAATTATTGTGAGTCCACCAGATATTATGCCCAAAGGGAAAAAAAGACCAGAATAATCCTCCCCGGTTAAAGACCAGTACCAGGAGAACAAATATAATCACCAACAACCAAATTCTGCGCAATTTAAACCTCTCTTAGGAAATTTTTTACTGGTTGATTTCGATCCCTTCCTGAGAACAGTATTTGAAAAAACGTTCTTTATACCATTTTACTGCTTTGTAAAATCTATACCAGTTTGAAGTGCAGAAATTATCATGTAATCGGGCTTGTTCGACCATTCGCTGTTTGTACTTTTTGATCGAGAAATCTGCAAAGGCTTCCTGAGTCCAGCGGAATTCATTGTACGTAATTGCCGGATGATCAACCGGCAGCAGTCCGAGCTTAACCAGAATCTTCTGCCAGTCCTTATTCCGCTTGATATTACCATAACGTGCCGTAAGCGCCCTGAAAAGCAATTCATAATCGTTGAATTCCAGACAATTGTCCCTGTATTGGGGATGTCTTTCCAGATAATCCTGCAGAAAGGTACGAATCCTGTCGAAACAGCGCTGAAAACGTTCAGGGTTGTTTATTAAACCGGTGTTGCGGTAATCCTCGGAAAATTCATCGGTATAATCAAATTCATAGGACCACTTCAGAAAAGGAAGATCGGGATAAGAAAGCGCCTGTCCGTGACCATAGGCGGGCATGAACTTATCAAAATGTTTGTCGAAATTACGACGGAACACCTTCTGGATTAATATGACCAGTTTAAAGGGCAGTACCTTGTAATAATGTGAGTAGAGTTGAATTTTCTTGATATCATTTACCTTGCTCATCAATCCAGAAAAGCCCTGATGGGAAAAGGTGTCGGCATAAGGATGCAGACAGACGCCCAGAATAACAGGATCATCTTCCTGCAAAGCATCCTGCATGATCAGATTTATTACCCTGTTGTCCTCCTGACAGCGCATCTTTTTAACAAAATTACTACCCTTACCCCCGGGGACAAAATGGAAAGCCACCGTATTATATATCATGGCACTGTAATTGAAAGTCTTCACTTTCAGATAGCAGTGACAGGTCGACATACCGAAGAATCCTGGTTTGCCCTTTATCAGAGTATGATCCAATGCTTCCGGATCATTTTCGAACTGAATATAATTTACCCTGGCATCATCAACATGCTGTGAGGCATAGGCTATCTGAGCGGCAATATCTGTTTTAAATCCCGCAGCCCTGGAAAAAGCCAGAACTCCATAATAATGAGCATCCTGCTTCATCTGTCCCCGACCCTGCCATCACCTTTATCCCGGTTTTGATCCTGAGCCTGCAAACGCTTTTCCACTTTTCTGAGCACCACCCGCAAACCCATATAACTGATCCATCCAGTCAAAGCTGCTATCACAAGCTCAATAATATGCTTTCCGTGAGTATTTTTCCTCATTAACATTCACCTTATCTTACAGACACTGGAACTACTTCTGCAAGAAATAAATAAGATCGTTTCTCCTGTCAAGCACATGCCTACTTATTATAATCAATCAGACCTGATCAGAGCTAGAATTTCGGAAGCTATTTCCTCGATTGATTTATTGGTGACGTTGATCATGGACCAGCCAGGGTGATTCTGGTAAATATTCTGAGCATATTTAAGTTCCTGTTTGACAAATTCATAACTGGAATAACTCCCCGTGGCTTCCCCCAGTTTCTGGTGCCTTACCTGACGGAGCTGGGTGAGTCTTATTGCTGTAGTATTTAGGAAAAAAACTCTTTTCCCGATCACATTGAAAAGCTGGGCAGGGGGCTGTATATTAAATATGATGGGAACATTGGCAACCAGCCAACCCTTGAAGGCAAGATAAATGCTTAAAGGCGTTTTGAAAGTGCGTGACACACCTACCAGTACGATCTCAGCCTTGCCCAGTTCTTCCGGACGCAGCCCATCATCATGTTTGAAGGCAAAGTTCATTGTTTCCACGCGGCGAAAATATTCCTCATTCATCTGGTGAAACAGCCCTGGCTTCTCGGATGGAGACAAGGCAAACTGGTTCGACAACCGTGATAATAAAGGTCCCATGATATCAATAGTCTCTACATTATGCAATCTTGCCGATCTGACCATATGTTCCCGCATTTTGTCAGAGACCAGTGTATGGATGATGAAAGCTTTAGCACAGGCAGCTTCTGCAACAACCTGCGTCACCTTTTCCATGGTATCGATCTGGGGACGCCTCTCCAGATTCACGTCAATCCCGGAAAATTGAGTTAACGCTGCATTCAATGCCATTTCCGCTGTCTGCCCCGTACCATCTGAGACAATGAAAACACAGTTCAAAAGTCCCTCCTCATCTGTCAAAACCCAGAAATCTTACTTCCGGTCGCAGCAATATACCGTATTCTGCCTGCACTATCCTCTGAATCTCATCTATCAGAAAACGAACATCTGCCGCACTGGCTTTCCCCAGATTAATGATGAACCCGGCATGTTTTTCCGAAACCATGGCATCACCTCGGCGCAACCCCTTCAAACCCGCTCTTTCGATTAGCCTCCCGGCATAATCTCCTGGAGGGCGCATAAATACGCTGCCACAAGAAGGATACTCCACCGGCTGTTTCTGCTGACGATATTCCATCTGCTGTAATCTAACTTCACGTAGCTTTCTGGCTGACTCCCGGTGCATTTTCAACCGGCATGATAATATGATCTTATCCTGCAACAGGGGAGCGGAACGATAGGCAAAGCCAATTTCATCTCCACCAATACTGAAATCATCTCCCTGGGCGGTGATGCCACTTACCTCGGTAATTACATCCCCGATAACAGCTTGATCGGTACCAGCATTCATGATAAGGGCTCCACCGATCGTACCTGGAATCCCGGACAGATATTCCAGACCCGATAATGACCACTTTTCACAGTACAAGATCAGGTCCTGCAGATTAACACCTGCTTCAGTATCAATAATCTCACCCTTTGACCTTATCTCCCGGAAACCATCTGTGAGCTTGAGCACTATACCACGGAAACCGCTGTCACTAACCAGTACATTCGCCCCCAGACCAAGAATGAAATATGGTATCTTCTCCTCGTTGCAGAATCGGACAATTACCCGCAGACATTCCTTGTTGGAAGGAAACACCAGAAAATCAGCAGGTCCGCCGATACGGTACCAGGTATGTTGAGACAGGTACTGGTTCTCCTGATAAACACATTTTTTCTGATTCTGTAAAAAAACCTTGATTTGTGAATCCCGGGACATAGCCAATCCATCTTCCTTTTGCTGTATCTAAGACAAATAAATGAAATCTTCCGTAAATAGTCAAAAAATATCGGTCCTGGAATCAAGTTTTAACCGGATAGCAATATTGATTGCTAAATATTATTATTAATAGACTTTGAGAATGGCAGCGGACTCTGATGTACCAGAGCCGGGTTGATAACCAGGACAATGGCGGCAGGTTACTCACCAGAACTATCTGCCCTGCCCATATCCCGGACACTCTTGCATGACACTTCAACAGGATTTTTTTTAAAAACACTGATATCCTGCCCGGAATTGTTCTACTCAGGGCAATTCATGAAATTTCAGCAAAATCAGTTTCTCTTGCTAATTGAAATATCTTCAAATGCACTGACTTTCAGGAACTGGTCAGTACTGCGGGGACGATAATCCTCTGCAGAGACCTCCCCGATTTTCATCAGGAGCTGAAACAGGATAATTCCAATTCCATTCAGTAAAGGCTGGCTGGCATCTTGCTCATGGTTTATAAGTACAATTATAGCAGGCAGTCATAATCGTGGATAGATGAAGACAGATCATTTCTTGCGGAAGAAGAATCGTCCCAGGTCCTCTTTTTTCAGCAGTCGCAACGCTTCGCGGACATATTTGCGATTTGCTGGTTGGAACCATTGCACAAGGGCTTTCTGCAATCTTATCTCTCTCCCCCGGGGGACATAATGAACATTTCCCTTTTCATCTTTTCCCGTATAATATATCATAGTACTCCGACTGAGAGGCGTAGGTGTAAATTCCTGCACTTGGGTTAACTGAATATTGTTCTTGCATAAATATAAAGCTAATTCCAGTGCCTGTTGCAGGTCTGTTCCGGGGTGACCTACCATTATATAAGGCACTATGTATTGCTTCCGGTTAGCTTCCCGGGACAGCTGGGTGAACAACCTGAAAAACTTCTCATATATGGGAAAATCAGGTTTTTTCATTACCTGCAGGACTTTATTGCTGTAATGCTCCGGTGCCAGTTTCAACAAACCTCCGGTGTATTTT
>JAFGRJ010000147.1 GCA_016935235.1 Candidatus Cloacimonadota bacterium | reverse complement strand
ACATTGACCCGATTTAGATCCACACCCATGAAACTGGCCACCATCCTCCTGGTTGTAAAGGGATTCTGAATTGAACCACGAATTATAAAACCCAGCCCTGATTCATCGAGTTCGGCAGTAATTGATTCAGGTTCAATGTAGGCATGTTCCACAAAACCGGTTCTATATTGACGGGTGATCACCTTTTCGGATTGGGCAAAACCCAGCTTGACATCTCCTTTAATCAGGGGATAATGAACAACTATGTTGCTTTTGTATTCAGGATGAATAAGACGGCTTCCCGGTAGGAGCGCCGATTGAATATCAAAGACACCCGGTATAGTTTCGTAATCTACTTTGATTTTTTCACATGCTTCCCAGGCAGCTTCTCTGCTGTCTGCGGCAACTGCTGCAATCACGTCTCCAATATAGAATATTTCAGATTCCACCAGCGGGAGATGATCTTCACGGATTGGACCGATTCTTTTCTTTCCCGGTATGTCAGTATAAGTAATTATTGCTTTAAGTCCTTTTACGGAAAGGGCTTCCCTGAAATCTACTCTCTTGATCCGACCGCAGGGAATGTCAGTATAACGACAGGCGGCATGAAGCATATGCGGCAATAGTATATCATCGCCATATATTGCCCTGCCGGTAACTTTCTGCCTGCCATCAATTCTCTGGACTCTGGTGCCGATAATATTTCCCATATTCTTACTTTTAAAAAAATTTTCCTGAACCAATTCTATTTCCTATTCTGATGATATCAGTCAATTATTTTATTTGGTTATTTTCTAATTATTGACATGCAAAAGATACTTTCAAAAATTGTATGTTGCTTCCAAATAAACCAGGGGGGATTGATGAAGTTTCCTTTTGTTTTTGTAGCATTCATACTTTTTTTTCATCTTCATGCTGTTATTGATCTGGAATACACTGGTTACAATAAACTTATCCTGACGGTGGAAATAGATGATTACGATATTATCGAGGGGGAAAACTTTTCCAGCATAAGAATGGACTGGACAAGGGAGGATGAAGCCGGGAAACCGGACATCCCCTATAAGCTGATCAATATTGCCGTACCTCCCCGGGGAAGCATCAGCACTGCGGTTGTCGAAACGGATACTTACAGGATTAACCTGTCCCATCCCTTGTTGCCAATACCTTTGATTGAGCAAACAGGTAAGACCCATGAATATATTTTCAATATAAATACAGAATTTTACCGGGATACTCCCCGTGATTTTCTTACCCTGGGGGATAAATTCCGGTTTCGCTATTATGAGGTTGTTCCCCTGAGGATTAATCCATTTATTTATGATTATTCTACCGGAGAGTTAACCGTTTGCAGAAAAATTGAGATAGAGTTGACCATTCACGGCAATACCGCTTTCAGAAATTCTATACCTGATGTGTATGAAGCCACAGCACAAGAATTCCTGCAGAACTATGAACAGGCTAAATTCTGGAAAACCAGGAAAACGAGGGAATTCATTTCAATACCTTTCTCTCAATCAGCATTCTGGTATGAAATATTACCTGGCACAACTGGCACGTTATTTCTGTCCTATAATGAACTGGAACATCTGCCTTCTTTCTGTGATCCTGCCACAGTGCGTTTATTCCAGCTCGCTGCAAATCCTGAAGAAACAGAATACGAGCAGAGATATCAGTTACAGGAACTGCCTCTGCTCATAGAGTCTGACAGTAAAGCGGGTTTTCAGAAAGATGACAGGATATATTTCCTTTTCGGGGGTGTTGAGAAATATGATGCCCCATCCCGGAAATTATGGCTAACCTTTGGGGGTAAGTTCCCTTCCTCTCCTCAACGCAGGTCGGAAATACCGGACAAGATCAATGCTGCACCGGTAGAAGCTTTTAAACAGAAGCTAACACATTACCGCTCCACCAGGAATGATACCATTAACTGTCTGATTATTCATCCCCTGGATTTTCTGGAGCAGTCCCAGATACTTGCTCAACTTCACAGCCAAGATTTCGGACTTCACTCGCATCTGGCAGACCAGCAGGATATTTTCGATAAATTCAGTGGTGGCCAGCCCGATCCACTGGCATTGAGAGATTCTATAGAATCATGTTACCTATTGCATCCGGAATTGCAGTATGTGATTCTTATGGGCTCCGGTACTTATGACTGGGATAATCCTGATGCCAAAAATAATATCATCACTATCGAGGAAGGAGAGGATGATAAGTTTGTGACCTTTAATACCATTTACCCCGAACTCAGTATTTCCCGGTTACCGGCTAAGGACGATGATGATATGGATTTTTTGCTGGAACGTTTCAGAAAATATATCGAGGAACCTGAACTGGGCTGGTGGCGTAATACAATGGTCATCGTGCCTGATGACGAAAACAAGAGCGGTGGTTTCGAAGGGACCAGCGATAATGATTCCATGAATCATACTCTCAGAGCTGAAAATACAGCTAACATGCTGAATCCCAGTTTCTTCGTCGATAAGCTGTACACGATTGAATATGATCTCGATACCTATCAGAATAAACCAGGAGTTACACTTGATCTTATCGACAAAATTAATGATGGCAGACTGATCTGGTATTATATAGGGCATGGTGATCCTGATGTTCTGGGAGATGAGGTTTATTTTCAGAGTTCACAGCATCTCAGTTTTCTTAGCAATTCTGACCGGCTTCCCCTTTTTCTCGCCGCTTCCTGCAGTGTGGGCAGATTCGATGACCCTGACTTTGATTGTACTTCGGAAAGGCTGCTGCTCCATCGTGAAGGAGGATCCATCAGCTCCATAGCCGCCACCAGAAGATGCGGCCCCGACAGCAACACCAAGCTCATGATCGGTCTGCTTGATGAAGTCGTCAATAACCGGAAGAATATAGGTACTGCCTTTTTCGATGCCAAGCTGAATTCCGAAGCATCCATCTATACTTCCAACCTTTATAACCTGCTTGGTCATCCGCTGCTGGAAATATTCCCACCCGCGCGATCTCAGATCGCTGACAATCCTCCAGACAGCCTGCAGGCACGGGAACTGGTTTCCTTCAACTCCTCTTTCCCACCGGCAGACCTGAACAGCGGAACAGCTGAATTGAGGGTTTTCGATTCCGATTATTTTACCTTTTATCATAATCAATTAGGTAATCAGGTTTACAGTGTGGGTTATCGTAAAAATGGCAATACCTATTTCCTGGGTTATATAGAGGTCGAGGAAGGAAATTATGGAGCCAGTTTTATAATACCCGATGATATTAGGGGTTATAAGGAAATAGAACCGCTGCTCGATTTCTTATATGATCTCCAGAATAATCCTATCGGTTTCATTGCTCCCGGTGATAAGACCAATGAGATCAATAAGAACTATCACGTCAGAATTACCAATCCAGTTGAGGAAATGTACTCAACGGTCAGTTCAGTAACCTATGATGGTGTGGAAACAACTATCAGACTGGCAGATGAAATTCCTGATATTTCCTTTGGTATTGATAATTTCAGGCTGTTTATCGACGCAGCTGGTAGAATTGTCAGTTATGCCAATCAGCCTTTCGCTAACCAGGAGTACATAGATTACCTCTATCCGGTTATCTATAATAAGAATCCCCTCCCTGCCCAGAATGATGGTCCTCCTCAGGTTGAGCTGAAACTGGAATCCTACAGCTTCAAGGACGGTGATTATGTGTCCACCGAACCCCTCCTCATTGCTCTTATGTCGGATGAAAATGGGATTAATATTCTTGGTGCCCCCGGACATAAGATACTGGTCATAATCGACAGCAGCGACGATCCCATAGATGTTACAGCCGGTTTTATCTATGATCTGAATTCCTATACCAGCGGAGAATTAATCTGGCAGTTGCCTGAAGTTGAAGAGGGTGAACATATCCTGCAGATGGTGGTTTTCGATAACTTCAATACTCCTACAGTGGGACAGACAAGTTTCATCGCCCGTAAAGCTGGCAAAGTTGCTATTGAAGATGTTTTACCCTACCCTAATCCCATGCAGGATGATGGCTATTTCACCTTTGTCCTTACCGAAGCCGCCAATGTTACCCTTACCCTATATACCATTACCGGAAGAAAGATCAGGACTCTGGATAATATCCAGTGTGACGCCGGTTATAACCAGATTTACTGGGATGGTAGGGATCAGGATGGCGACCGACTTGCCAATAATAACTACTTCTTCAAAATCAGGGCTAAGCAGTCTGGAAATAATAAAATAACCGAAGAAATCGGGACATTTATAATTTTTAAGTAGGATATTGACAAGAATTTAGGCGCAATTTTTTTTGTCTGACCTGAAAAGAAAATCCTGAAAAATAAAATATTAGCGAGGAAGTTATGAAGGATATCAGAAATATCGCATTTGTCGGTTCCAGCGGAGCAGGTAAGACCAGCCTGATTGAGCAGATGCTCTTTAATGCCAAGGCAACCTCAAGAGTCGGTAAAATTGAAGAAGGTAATACTGTAATGGATTTCAGCACGGAAGAAATTGAGAAAGGAATGTCCATGTCCTTGAGTATGGCTAATTTTAAATGGAAGAATAAAACGATAAATATATTGGATGCTCCTGGTTCAGCGGATTTTGCCAGCGAACAGATTTCAGCTGCTGTGGCTACCGAAACGATTCTTTTTATGGCTAACGCTGCCTCAGGTTTCGAAGTTACTCTGGAGAGAAGCATCGAATTGCTTGAGGAAATAAATATCTCGAAAGGATTGATTATCAACAGAATGGACAGTGAGGGAGCTGACTTTAATAAAACCCTGGAAGCGATCAAGGAAAACACCGATCTGGTACCCATACCCATATTTCTGCCCATTGGAGCTGAACACAGGTTTGAAGGTATTGTGGACATAATAAAAGGTAAAGCATTTATCAAGGGGGAACAGAGAGATATACCGGCAGAGATGGCAACTCTGGTGGAAGAAAGCAAGCTCAGCCTTATGGAAGCGGTTGCTGAGAGTGATGACGCCTTGCTGGAAAAATATTTTGAAAGGGGAGAATTAAGTGACGAAGAACTTTCCAGGGGTATAAAAATGGCTGTGGCTAAGGGTACCCTCATGCCGGTTTTTGTTACTTCCGCAACCAAGAATATTGCTGTTGACGAACTGCTCAATGCTTTCATAGATTATCTGCCTTCTCCTCAGGATAAACATGAATTGAAGATGTTTAAGGATAAAAAGGAAGTGATCGTAAACACCACTACGGTTAAAGACCTTATTGCCTACATCTTTAAATCTTTTTCAGATCCCAATGTAGGTGATATAGCTTATGTCAGGGTATATTCGGGAGAATTGAAAAGCGGGATGGATGTACTCGTCCCGGAAAAAGACAGCAAGGATAAAATAGGTTCCATGTACCATATCCTGGGTAAAAATCGTCATGAAACTGATATAGTAATGCCCGGAGATATGGGTGCCCTGGTGAAATTGAAGAATGGTCGTTCCTTTAATTCACTCCTGAGTCCTAATTCACCCTATCGCTTTCCGGAGGTAGATTTGCCCACAACGGTCTACTGGCAGACAGTTAAGGCTGTTAATCAGAGTGATGAGGATAAGATCGGAGCCGCTCTAAGTAAACTCCTTGATGAAGATCCTACCATGAAACTGGAAATGAATTCAGAGACCAATGAAAATGTCCTCGCTGGTATAGGTGAACAGCAGATCCAGTATCTGCAGAAGAAGCTCAAGTCGAGATTCAAAATTGATGCCGTCCTGAAACTGCCTGCTATTCCATATAAAGAAACTGTCAAGGGGAAAGCTGACGTTAGTTATAAACACAAGAAACAATCAGGTGGTCGGGGTCAGTACGCTGAAGTCTATTTTAAAGTGAACCCTAAAGAACGGGGAGAAGGCTTTGAGTTCATCGATTCCATTGTTGGCGGGGTAATCCCCAGTAAATTCCTGCCGGCGATCGAGAAAGGATTGAAAGAAATCATGGGCAAAGGTATCATATCAGGTCATCCTGTGGTTGATATCAGCGTGGAATGTTATTACGGGAGCTTCCATGATGTAGATTCTTCTGAAATGGCTTTCAAGATTGCTTCCTCCCAGGGACTGAAAAAAGCCTTTGAGGTCGCTGAGCCGATTCTACTGGAACCCATTCATGAACTTCAGATTATCATTCCCACAGAATATATGGGAGATGTGATGGGGGATGTATCAACACGCCGTGGTAAGATACTGGGAATGGAACAGAAGGGTAAAAAACAGATCCTTAATGCTCAGATGCCTCTGGCTGAATTGTTCAATTATTACCCAGCCCTGAAATCGCTCACCCAGGGACGGGGTCGTTTCAATCAGAGGTTTTCCCATTACGAGAAAGTTCCCGATGAAATAGCTGCCCGTATCATTGCTGAAGCCAGTAAAAGGGAAGAATAGGATTACGGCAGGATTTGCCGGAGGATAAGATGTCAGGACACAGCAAATGGAGCACCATAAAAAGAAGAAAGGGCGCTGTTGATGCCAGAAAAGGCAAGCTTTTTACTAGATTGGTCAAAGAGATCATTGTGGCAGCCCGGGAAGGCGGGGGAGACGCTGATAGTAATCCCCGGCTGAGATTAGCCATAGAAAATGCCCGCAGTGCTAATATGCCCAACACCAATATAGACAGGGCTATTAAACGGGGAACAGGTGAAATTGATGGTGTGAATTATGAGAGCCTTATCTATGAGGGTTATGGCATCAACGGAGTGGCAATCCTGGTCGAAGCTCTCACAGATAATAAGTTGAGGACTGTCTCCGAAATCAGACATGTCTTCAATAAATTCGGGGGGAATCTTGCGGAAAGCGGATCAGTAGCCTGGATGTTTGTCCAGAAAGGTCTGATTGAGATTCCCCGGGAGGATGTCGATGAAGATGAACTGATGATGAATGCCCTCGATGCCGGGGCTGAAGATATAGTTACTGCCGATGACGTTTATGAGATTCATACATCCTATAATGATCTGCATGTGATCTATAATATCCTCAGTGAAGCAGGTTACAGGATCGAAAAAGCCGAGCTGGTGCGTGTTCCCAAGAATACAATAAATGCTGATGATTTTGCGGAATCGCTTTTCAAGCTTATCGATCAGCTGGAAGATCTTGATGATGTACAAAGAGTTTACGCTAATTATGAGTTCTCCGACGAAGTTTTGGAAAGGATATCGGAAGATTGATAATTCTTGGAGTTGATCCTGGCAGCCAGATTTGTGGTTATGGTCTGCTGGATGTAGACAAATTAAGAATCAATGCTGCTGGTTGTGGTGTTATAGAAAGCACTGGAGGTACTCTCGGGGAAAGATTGTCCCATATCTACAATGAATTTACGAGAATTATAACCTTACACCAACCGGAATTAGCAGCAGTGGAGACTATTTTCTATGGTAAGAACATGAATGCCGCTTTTACCCTCGGACATGCCCGGGGTGCGATAATTCTGGCTCTGGCTCAGCAGGATATTAAGATTTTCGAGTATTCTCCCCGTGAAATAAAGAAATCGGTTGTAGGTAATGGTAGCGCTTCCAAGGAACAGGTGGCTTATATGGTGCAAAAAATTCTCAACCTTGAATTTGATGCCCGTACCAGGGACGCTACCGATGCTCTGGCAGCAGCCCTCTGCCTGCACAATAAGGTGAAATTTGCTGTCGCAGGGCTGGGGAGCAGCAATTGATAGCCTATCTTAAAGGTCTCCTTTCCTCAAAAACCCCGCTTTTACTTAATATTGAATGTGCCGGAGTGGGCTATGAGGTCAATATTCCACTCAGTACCTATGATAAATTACCCCGCACAGGGGAAGAAGTGAACCTGTTTATCCATTACAGTTTTAACGATACCGATGGCGTCAGGTTATTTGGATTTTTAACCCTGGCTGAAAAAGAACTTTTCCGTGATCTTATCTCGGTTGCCAAGATTGGTCCCAGGATAGCACTTTCCATATTGTCAGGGCTGTCTGTGAAAGACTTCATCCAGGCCATAAAAACAGCGAATGCCAGTCTGATAGCTACTATCCCGGGCATCGGCAAGAAATCTGCCGAAAGACTTATCATAGAACTTAAAGATAAAGTGGAAAAAATCGGCATTGATCTGAAACCGACGATCAAATCCGATAAGATGGCTGTCCTTGTCGCTGAAACTGAAACTGCTCTGCTTACCTTGGGTTACCGCATTCAGGATATCAGGAGAGCTTTTACGGAACTTCTTAAAGACGAAAAGAACTACGAATCCGCCGAGGATCTCATCAAGAATTCCATCAGATTCCTATACTCAATTAAAAATTTATGACTGATATCCGGCAAGAAGCCTATAAAATAATCAATAAGGTCTTCAGTAAAAATCTCTTCTCCAATCATCTCCTGCATCAGGTAATGGATAGGAACGCCTTCTCTAAGAGAGACCATGATTTCCTCTCTCATCTGGTCAAGGGAGTGATCAAAATGAAAGGGAACCTGGATTATATTATTTCCTGCTTTGTGGATGAAGATAAATATGAAAACACTCCCCTAAAAATCAGGATTCTGCTGTACCTGGGTCTATATCAGTTAAGATACTGTGATTTCATACCTGCCCATGCCGCTGTGCATGAGACTGTGGAACTCGCAAAAAGAATATTCAACGATGCAATTGGCGCTTTTGTCAATGCAGTTCTTCGGGCCTATCTCAGATCACCCGGTGTGGATTTCCCGTCTGTAGAACCATCCCGATTGGCTGTGCAATATTCCTTTCCCATTTCCCTCATAGAAAAATGGATTGAATACTGGGGAGTTCAGGATACCGAAAAGTTGTGTAATTATTTCAATCAGAACCCCCGTTTGAGTATAAGGGTTAATCGTTTTGCTACCGACAGGAGTAAATTAATTGAATATTTCCAGAGACGTGGTATCATGATTGAACCTTCAAAAGCCTCTGAGAATATCGCCATCACCGATCAGATCCATGAAGTGATGCAGAACGTGGCTTTCAGTGAAGGTTACTTCTCTATCCAGGATGCTGCCGCAGCACTGGTAGTGGAACTGCTGGAACCGGAACAAAATGAAGCGGTCCTGGATATGTTTGCCGGTCCAGGCGGTAAAACATCTTATATCTCTGAACTCATGGATAACACGGGGGAAGTTATTGCAATTGACAAAATACCTGCTAAAATTAAAAAAGTAAAACAGAATCTGGACCGTCTGCAGATAAAAAATGTAAAAGTTCTGGCTATGGACGCCTTTAAATATGGTCCACGGGCAGCAGCCTTTGACAGGGTGCTGCTGGATGTGCCCTGCAGTGGTTGGGGGGTTTTCCAGAAAAAACCTGAATTGCGCTGGCAGTTAAATCAGGATATGTCCGAAATATTAAAATTACAGAAAAAAGCCTTGAAGACAGGTGCTGCTTTTGTAAAACGTAATGGTATAATGCTCTACAGTACGTGCACCATGAATCCCGAAGAAAATCAGAAGCAGGTGGAAGAATTTCTGGCTCATAATAAGGATTTCATACTGGAAGATGCATCCAGAATTATCCCTGCATCCTTTACTGATAGGGGTTACCTCAGCGTAATACCTTTTAAACACCATCTGGATGGTACCTTTGCTGCCAGAATGAGAAAAAAAGGATAGGAGCCCTGAATGAATAGTATCAAGGCTTTAGGAAAAATTGTTGTTATTTTGTTTCTGCTTTTCCTTTTTGCTTTTATCGGTGTCAATATCATCATGAAACTCATCGTGGGACACCGCAACGAAGTCATGGTGCCCAACCTGATTGGCATGGACTTCGATGTGGCTGTGAAAACCTGCAAGGATCTGAAACTTTATATAGAGGGCATCGAAAATATTAACAGTGATGAATTTGAAAAAGGGAAGATCATTTCTCAGGATCCTCATCCTGATATCAGAACCAAACGCTTTCGCACCATCAAGGTTGCAGTCAGTGAAGGTCCTGAAATGATCCGCATCCCCTTTCTGGAAAACCTCACCATTACAGAAGCTAAACTGAGATTGGAAAATGCCGGTTTATACCTTGGAGAAAAAAAGTACCGTTATTCAGAAGAAGTTGAAAAGGATAGGATTATCTATTCACAACCCACAGCAGATGCCCTTATTGCCCGTAGAAGCACAGTGGATGTGGTTGTTAGCCTTGGCCAGCTCAGTAATTCCTCTTCTCAATCAGATAAATGGAAAAACCTTCTGGATCAGGAATAGCAGTTAAGCATAATTTCATTCTTGAAATATATCATATCTTATTTTAATATATGTAGTTACCATTAATCTAACGGAAGAAATATTTATCACAGTGAAGTAACGCTAGTTAACTATTTGTAGAATAATAAAATAACTAAATTATTTTTAATGAGTTGTTTCCTGCCCGAAAACTGTTAAGATTATGAAAATAAATTAATTGACACATATCCAGCTTATGCTGATATAGTACCTGATTAAGATTGAAAAATGAATTATGATCATTAAGAAGTTGAAAAGGAAAGAAAAATGGAAAAAGTCAATTATACGGCAAAGAATATAAAGGTTCTGAAGGGGCTGGAAGCTGTGCGGAAAAGACCTGCCATGTATATTGGCGGCACCTCGGAAAGGGGGCTGCATCATCTGGTCTATGAGGTGGTTGACAACAGCATTGATGAAGCCCTGGCAGGTCGTTGTGATCGTATCCT
Source organism: Candidatus Cloacimonadota bacterium (assembly GCA_016935235.1). Lineage (GTDB taxonomy): Bacteria > Cloacimonadota > Cloacimonadia > Cloacimonadales > TCS61 > JAFGRJ01. Next base: position 24,808 of record JAFGRJ010000147.1, on the reverse strand, counting down.
GGTAACATTGAACAAAGATAGCAGCTGTACAGTGGAAGATAATGGCAGCGGTATACCGGTGGATATGCATCCGGCTGAAAAAGTTTCTGCCCTGCAGGTAGTGATGACTCTTCTGCATGCTGGCGGTAAGTTCGATAACAAGTCCTACAAAGTTGCCGGTGGATTGCATGGTGTGGGTGTATCAGTGGTCAATGCACTTTCAGCCTGGTGCGAAGTCGACGTTTTCCGAAATGGGCATATCTATCGGCAGCGCTATGAACGGGGCATCCCTGTTTCGGAGGTGGAAAAGGTCGGCAGGACGGATAAAAGAGGCACAAAAACCACCTTTAAGCCTGATGATAAAATTTTCGAGGTTCATAATTTCAGTTTTGACTACCTTTCCGTTCGCCTGCGTGAATTAGCCTTCCTTAACCGTGGTGTTCATATCATCCTGCATGATGAACTGTCAAACAAGCACCATGACTTTCAGTACGAGGGCGGTATAGCATCTTTCGTCAAATTCCTTAATGAAAATAAGAAGCCACTTTTTCTGGATCCGGTTCTGATATCGGGGCAAAAGAACGGTACGGAGTTTGAAGTAGCCATTCAGTATAACGAAGGATTTCAGGAGACAATATACAGTTTTGCCAATAACATCAACACCATAGAGGGAGGTACTCACCTGAGCGGTTTCAAGTCTGCCCTGACCCGGGCTGTTAATGCCTATATCAAAAATGCGAATCTTCTGAAAAATGAAAAGGTCGCCCCTCAGGGTACGGATATCCGGGAAGGGATCTCGGCTGTTATCAGTATCAAGCTTCAGAATCCGCAATTCGAAGGTCAGACGAAGACCAAGCTACAGAATTCGGAAATAGAAGGGATTATAAATTCCATCGTTTATGAGAAACTTCTGGAGTATTTCGAGGAGCATCCCTCTGAAGCCAAGAATATATGTTTGAAAGCGATTCTGGGAGCCCGTTCCCGGGAAGCCGCCCGTAAAGCCCGGGAGTTAACCCGTCGCAAATCAGTTCTGGAAAGTGGTAATCTTCCCGGAAAACTGGCAGATTGCTCGATCCAGGATCCTTCCCAGACAGAGATCTTCCTGGTAGAAGGCGATTCCGCCGGCGGATCAGCAAAAATGGGCAGAGATAGAACTTTTCAGGCTATACTGCCCCTCTGGGGTAAAATGCTGAATACTGAAAAATCCAGGATAGACAAGGTGCTGAGCAATGACAAGATCCAGCCAATTATCACTGCCCTGGGTGCCGGTATTGGAGAAGAATTCGATCTGACCAGATTGAGATACAATAAAATAGTCATCATGGCAGATGCTGATGTGGACGGTCAACATATCGCCACTCTACTCCTTACTTTCTTCTTCCGCTATATGCGTCCCCTGGTGGAATACGGTCATGTTTATATTGCCCGGCCACCCCTTTTTCTGATCAAAAAAGGCAGGATGAACAAATATGTATATTCAGAGGAAGAAAGGGACAATGTCCTCAAGGAATTTGATGGCAAGGGGGCATCGGTGCAGAGATACAAGGGTCTGGGCGAAATGAATGCCGATCAGCTCTGGGAAACTACTCTGGATCCTGAAAAGAGGATCCTGACGGCGGTCAAGATTGAGGATGCCATTGAAGCGGATAGGATGTTCACCATCCTGATGGGGGATGAAGTTGAACCACGACGCGAATTTATAGAACAGAATGCAAGCTATGTGCAGGTTGATGTCTGATTGGAGGACTGATGATTCACGATAGATCAAGGATCGAATATTTGGAAATTGAGGATATTCTCAAGAAATCCTATCTGGAATATTCCATGAGTGTAATTGTTTCCAGGGCTCTGCCTGATGTCAGGGATGGGTTGAAACCTTCCCAGAGACGCATCCTTTTTGCCATGCATGAACTGAATCTTCAACCGGGGAAAGGTTTCAGGAAATGCGCCAAGATCGCGGGAGATACTTCCGGTAATTATCATCCGCATGGGGAACAGGTCATCTACCCGACCCTGGTTAGAATGGCCCAGCCCTGGAGTTTGCGTTATATGCTGGTAGATGGTCAGGGGAATTTCGGCTCCCAGGACGGAGATCCTCCAGCAGCCATGCGTTATACGGAAGCCCGCCTGCAAAAAGAAGCGGTTGATTTGATGTCGGATCTGGACAAGGAAACTGTTGATTTTATCCCCAACTATGATGATACCCGCAAAGAACCGGTAATTTTTCCCTCCAAATTTCCCAACCTGATTGTCAACGGTTCCTCGGGGATAGCTGTGGGGATGGCTACCAATATGCCCCCTCATCATATCGGGGAAGTCTGCAATGCAATTACTGCCCTGATCGATGATCCTGAAATGCCGCCTCTGGACCTGCTCAAATATATCAAAGGACCCGATTTCCCCACCGGTGGTTATATAATCGGTCGGGAAGGGATAAGAGAATATTTCGCTACCGGATACGGGAGAATCATTATCCGGGGGAAAGCAACCATAGAATTGAAAAACAACGGCAACGAATCCATCATTGTCTCCGAATTGCCCTATCAGCTCAACAAAACGATCCTTATCGACAAGATTGTGAGCCTGGTCAAAGAAAAAAGAATTGAAGGTATCGCCGATATCAGGGATGAATCGGGAAGACAGGGTATGAGACTTGTTATTGCACTTAAAAAAGGAACCGAAGCATCCTCTGTCCTAAACAAACTCTATAAATATTCCCAGCTGCAGACAAGTTTCAGCGTGAATAACCGGACCCTGGTGAACGGGGTTCCCATGGTTATTAATATCAAAGACCTTATTCAGAATTATATCGATTTCCGCCATGAAGTTGTCGTTAGAAGAACCACCTTTGAATTGAGGAATGCGGAACAGAGACTACACATTCTGGAAGGTTATCGTATCGCACTTGATAATATTGATGCAATAATCACCACCATCAGGGAATCAAAAACAGTTGCAGACGCCAGTGATAATTTACAGCAACGTTTCAAGTTAACTGAGATCCAGGCTAAAGCTATTCTGGACATGAGATTACAGAAATTAACCGGACTGGAAAGGGAGAAAATCGAAGAAGAATATCAGGAGCTAATCAAGACTATCAAGAAACTCAGGGATATCTTGGATAAGAAAAGCCTGCGCATGAAAATCATCAAGAAAGAGGTCAAGGAAATCAAGGATAAATATGAAGATGAGCGCCGCACCATCATCCTCGAGGGTAATGCTGATATCGGAACTGAAGATATGATTGCCGATGAAGACATGGTAGTAACTATATCACATCAGGGTTATATCAAGAGGTTGCCGACGGATACATATCGCAAGCAGGGTCGTGGTGGTAAGGGTCTGGCTGGTTCTAACCTGAAGGAAGAAGATTTCGTGGAGAGTATCTTTATCGCTTCCACTCATGCCTATATCCTATTCTTTACCAATCTGGGGAAATGTCACTGGCTGAAAGTTCACCGTATCCCCAAGGTCAGCCGGCTGGCAAGGGGTAAAGCGATCGTTAATCTCCTGCAGCTGGAGAATGAAGAGAAGATTGAGGCTTATGTTACCGTGAGAGATTTCGACTTACCTCATTTTGTGCTTATGGCTACCAGAAATGGAACGGTCAAGAAGACCGAGCTCAATGCTTTTTCCAGACCGCGGGTGAACGGTATCATCGCCATCAAGCTCAATGATGGAGATCAACTGATCGATGCCAAGATAACAGAAGGTAATAACCATATTATCCTTGCCACCAGGAATGGCTTTGCCAACCGTTTCGATGAAGGCGATGTGCGCCCCATGGGTAGAAATTCCCAGGGTGTGCGGGGTATAAGCCTGCGCAATAATGACCGACTGGTAGCCATGGTGGTGGTCAAGAGAGAAGGTACCCTGCTGGCAATCAGCGAAAATGGTTTCGGAAAAAGAACTATCATCAGTAATTATAAAACAACCAGGCGTGGATCCAAGGGTGTTATAACCCTGAAGACTACCCAGCGCAATGGCTATCTTATCTCCCTGCTGGAAGTAGTGGATAATGATGATCTGATGATTGTTACCAAAGATGGCATGATCATCAGACAGGCTGTTGAAAAGATAAGCTGTATCGGACGCAATACCCAGGGTGTTAAACTGATAGAATTGAACGAGAACGACAAAGTCTTTGATATAACCAGAATACCGGCAGAAGAAGAAGGGGAAACTGCTGATGATGAAAATGAGCCTCCCGCTGTCGATAATTCCGATATTGAAGAAATGAATGAAGAATCTGAAGAAGAAGGAAAATAATTTGACAATCCTGTTATCTTCTTTTCTCTGCAGGCAAGGAGGGTATCTGGATTATTATGGCATTTGAACTTCTTCGCTCCCATCATTACAAGTTCTTTCTTCTGCTTTTAATCAGTATTGTTTTTACTGCCTGCTCCATGCGATATGTCCCTCTGCCTTCACCCGGGGTTGAGATAGTTGAAGAAGTGGCAGTTATTTCCGCAGAAGATGTCCTTCTTACTGTGGAAAATCGATATTGGACTAAGGAACCTGATAACCTGTCCGATTATTTCAGTACATTTTTCATATCGGCCAAGAACCTTACCAAGAGTAGCATCAATATAACACCGGAAGATATTAACCTGCTGGATCAGTTCGGTAACCAGTTCGATATAGTTTCTACTGATTATGTTGAAAAAATGCTCCTTCCTGATGATTTTGATCTCAGGATAGTGGAACTGGTTGGTGAGAAAGAGCCAGCCCTGGTTGATGAATGGCGGGAAGCCAAACAGAATCTGATTACTTACTCCTTTCATTTTGGTACTATCCTCCCCGGTGCCAAGAAGTCTGGCTTTATCTTTTATCCCCGCCTGGCTTCAAAAAATATTAAATGTAGTGTAATATTCCGTAACCAGCGTATAAACTTTATCAGAAACGATAAAAAGAACGAAGCCTGATCAAGGTTGAAGAGGGTCTAGAAATCCTGTCAGCACATGCCCTCTCCTTGGCAGGCAGAATTTTTTCCCTGATCCCGAGGTCACGGAGAATTTTAACAACAGGAGCATTGACAAATTTACTTTCTCAATAATTCTCGCATTTCAATGTAGTTAGGAGAAATAATGAATAAGTTGGATTTTCTGGGATCAAAAAAAAGAACGCATTATGCTGAAGGACTTTCTCCTCGGAACATCAATAAAGAGGTATTTCTGATGGGCTGGGTGCATCGCCGTCGTGATCTTGGCAGCTTGATCTTCATCGATTTGAGAGATGTCAGCGGGATTATTCAGATTGTTTTTAAACCGGATAATATCGAGCTGCACAACAAGGCAGGTCGACTGCGTCATGAATATGTTGTAGCGGTGCAGGGAAAAGTCATGGCTCGGGATCCCCAAAACGTTAATCCCGGCATGAAAACAGGTGAAATTGAAGTCCTTGCCCTGGAACTGCTCCTTCTTAATGATTCTGCCCCACTTCCTGTTCAGATCAACGAAAATATCCTGGCGGAAGAAAACCTGAGACTGCAGTATCGTTACCTTGACCTGAGAAGAGAACGGCTGAAAAACATCATCATCAGACGCCATGAGATTATTTTCGCCATGCGGGAATTCCTTGTTGAGAAAGGATTTTACGAGATCGAGACACCCATGCTGATGAAAAGTACACCCGAAGGTGCAAGGGACTACTTGGTTCCCAGTCGTATTCATAAAGGTAAATTCTTTGCTCTGCCACAATCTCCCCAGATCTACAAACAACTTCTCATGATTGCGGGATTTGATAAATATTTTCAGATTGCCCGTTGTTTCCGTGATGAAGACCTGCGGGCGGACAGACAACCGGAATTCACTCAGCTGGACATTGAAATGAGTTTTGTCGAGCCTGAGGATATCTTTTCCATTATGGAACAGATGTTCATTTATATTTTCCGGAAAGTGCTCAATATGGATTTGAAAACACCCTTCCCTCGTTTGCAGTATCGGGAAGCCATGGAAAAGTACGGTATCGATAAACCTGACCTGAGATTTGGCTTGGAATTGATCAATTTGACCGATGTTCTTAGAAATACCGGTTTCCAGGTTTTTTCTGATGTCATTAAGAAGAAAGGTTCGGTAAGAAGCCTAGTCATACCCGGATGTGGTAATTATTCCCGCCGCCAGCTCGATGAACTGGTGGATATTGCCAGGCACCTTGGTGCCCCGGGTCTTGCCCATTGTAAAGTCGATGCCGGTGATTTAACAGGGGGTATAGCCAAATTTCTCAGCGATCAGGAGAAAAAGGCTATTCTGCAGAAAACCTCAGCACAACCTGATGATCTTATCCTGCTGGCAGCAGGATCAGACAAGATGGTCTTCAAAATCCTGGCAGAGTTGAGAAATCATTTCGGGAGGGTGTTGCAACTTTACAGGAATGAAGAGTATTGTTTCGTCTGGATAACAGATTTTCCGCTTTTTGAATTCAATGAGGAGGAAAATCGCTGGGAAACTGCCCATCATATGTTCACCCTCCCCAAAGAAGAGCACCTGTCCTATTTCGAAGATGAGGGTAAATTTCACAAGATAGAAGGACTGCTTTACGATCTTGTCTGTAACGGTGTGGAATTATCTTCCGGCAGTATCAGGTGTCATCGGCTTGATATCCAGAAAAAGATCTTTTCAGTTCTGGGCTTCTCGCAATCTGAACTGGAAGAGAAATTCGGTTTCTTTCTCAATGCACTGCAATACGGAACTCCACCCCATGGAGGTATTGCTCCCGGTATTGACCGAATTGTCATGCTGATGTCTCAGGCGGATTCAATCCGCGATGTTATCGCTTTTCCTAAAACACTGCAGGCAGCAGACCTGATGACCAACTCCCCTGATAAGGTGGATGATGCTCAACTGGCGGAACTGGGTATCCTACTTAGAGAAAAATAATGGTGCTTTGAAGATATTGTTAATATTCCTATGAAAATTGCCGCTGTTACTTTTGGCTGTAAGGTTAACCAGTACGAAACAGCTTGTATAGTGAATGATTTCCTGCAAGCAGGTTATGAAGTGGTAGACTTTGCTGAGCCTGCTGATGTTTACCTGATCAATACCTGTACTGTTACTAACCGCACCGACTTCAAAAGCCGTAATGCGCTGCGTAAAGCACTATCCCGTAAAAAACAGGATCAATGCATTAAGATTATCGCCACCGGTTGCTATGCCCAGAGAGATCCTGCTGCCCTGAGAAAAATGGGCTCCGTGGATTTAGTTATTGATAATGGGCACAAGGATAAGATTCTCAGTATAATGCAGGGCGCTGATTACCTGTTTAGGGATATTTTCTCCTGTAATTCCTATTGTGAACATAAAACCTCCCTTTTCCCTGATAGAACCCGCGCTTTCCTGAAAATACAGGATGGCTGTAATTATGAATGCGCATATTGCGCAGTTCCCCTGGGCAGGGGTAAAAGCAGAAGCAGGAGGAAAGAAAATATCTTTGCTCAGGTCAGTGACCTGTCCGAAAGCGGCTATCGGGAATTTGTTCTGGTTGGTGTCAATCTTGGGCTTTACGGACATGATATCTATCAAAACTACCGTCTGGCTCAACTCATTGCTGATCTGGAAAAGATCCCGACCGTAGATCTGCTAAGGTTGAGCTCTATCGAACCGCTGTTCTGGGATGATGAACTGATTTCCATCATTCACCACAGTAAAAAAGTCGCACCTCATTTTCATATTCCCCTGCAGTCCGGCTCGGACAACATACTGTTTCAGATGGGAAGAAATTATACCTCGAAGCAATTCTGTGATATTCTCCAGAAGTTAAGGAGAATCATCCCCGCTGCAGCTATCGGGCTGGATGTGATTGCAGGTCTGCCAGGTGAAGGAGAACCCGAATTCCTGCAGACCTTCAACTTATTGCAGAATCTTGATTATACCTACCTGCATGTTTTTCCCTATTCACCCAGACCCGGAACCCGGGCTTATTCCATGTCTGATAAGGTAAAAGGTGATGTGATCAAGATAAGAACTGACAAACTGAATGATTTATCCCGGCGGAAAAAAAAGGATTACGCATCATGGTTGCTGGAACAGAAACCCGTTCTGACCGGAATCGTGGAAAAAAAGAGCCAGGGGTACTGGACCATGCTGTCGGATCATTACCTGCGCACGTATTTCCGGTCTCAAGCATCCTGGCAGGGGAAAAAGGTCCATATAATTCCTACAGAACTTTTCCTTGATGGAGTGAAGGGTATAATAAGTGATTGAATTAAAAAATCTGACTGTTGCTTTCTCTGATAAGATTGTGCTGGATAATATCGATCTTACCTTCAGAAAAAATGAAAATACCGTGATTGTAGGTAAAAGCGGTTGTGGGAAGAGTGTCCTTGTTAAAACGATTGCCGGTCTGATCATACCTGTTCGGGGGATTGTGCTAATAGATGGAGAGGATATCTTCTCTCTCAGGAGAAAGGCTCTGCACCGGGTCAGGAAAAAACTGGCAATGCTGTTTCAGGGAGCCGCTCTTCTGGATTCGCTCAATGTCTATCAGAATGTTGCCTTGCCCCTGTTTGAACATACAAGTCTTACGGAGGACCAGATATATGAAATTGTCAGCAGTAAACTGGCAATAGTAGGTTTACATGGTATTCATACGATAATGCCGGCTGAACTCAGCGGAGGCATGAAAAAAAGAGTAGCTCTTGCCAGAGCCATCATCATGGAGCCTGAATATATCATCTACGATGAACCAACCACGGGGCTTGATCCCGGCATTGCCGCTGAAATCACTGAGCTGATAATGCTTCTGCAGGAAACCCTGAATGTTACATCATTAGTTATTTCACATGATCTTGATTTTATCGAGAAGATCAGTAATCGCATTGTGATGATCAATGAAAAAAAAATATTTTTTGACGGAAGTTTCCAGGATTTTAAAAAAGCCAGAAGTAAAGAGATTAAAATGTTTATCAGGGAAATATAGGATCATGAAATTTTATGACAAGAAAAGAAAAATTGAATTAACTGTGGGTATTTTTTCTGTCATGGCACTACTGATATTGGTTTTCAGTTACGGGTGGTTCAAGGAACTCTTCGAAAAGAGGGACTATGTTGATCTCACAGTACTTTTTACTAACGCTGCCAATCTGGAGGAGGGAAGTCCTGTTTCGGTTTTGGGGGTAAAAAAGGGCAGGATAAAGAGTATAGAAATCAATGAACAGGGAGTCTTGCTTCATCTGCAGGTTAAACTCGATTTCCCGCTCAGGGAAGATGCCCGTTTTACCATCGTTGAGACTAACCTGATGGGAGATGTGCGGGTGGAAATCGAACCCGGCAGTTCACCCCGACTTCTTGATCTAGGCTCCGTTCATTCCGGCTCCACCAGTTATAGCCTGTCCAAACTGATCACCCAGCTGACCTGTCTGGTAAGCGAATTCAGCAGCTTGCTGACCCAGGCTCAGGGGAAGGAAGGAATATCTCATAAATTACTTCATATCATAGATCAGGTGGATCAATTGACCTCCAGGCTCAATGATTACTTCGACGAAGATATCGGTGCTATTGTAGATAATACACTCATTATCACTGCCCAGACAAAACAGCTGCTGCATGATAACAGAGAAAATGTCACAGCAGTTGTTGATTCGGTGGCGATGGTACTGTCCGGTATGGATAACACTATATCAAAAATAGACTTGCTCTCCCAAAACTTGGTGGAAGTATCGGATCTGATCCTGGACCGTCAGAGTACAGTGGGAAATCTTATCAGAGACAGGGAGTTATACGATAATCTGCTCCGGGTAACCGCCAGACTTGATTCCCTGCTGCTTGATATCAAGGAAAATCCCACCCGATATTTCAAAATTAAGATTCTGTAATTTTCAGAAGAGAAAATATGTTTATTTTGTCTTTTAAATAGAAAAAGGGTACTTATGAAAAAAGCAATACTGCTGTTCCTGTTAATTACATCAAGTATAGCCATCCGCGCCTACAGCTTTGGTCAGAACAAGATTCAGAAAACAAATCTCAAGTGGTCACTTATTGAAACAATGCATTTTGATGTTTATTTTAACGAAGGTGATGAAGAATTCGGTAAAATTGTAGCTCTTATGGCTGAAGAAGCCTATTACTATCTGAAAAAGGACTTCAAAACTCCTCTGGTAAACCGTATTCCTGTTATTTTCTATAAATCTCATCAGGACTTTGCTACAACCAATGTGATTTTCCCACTTCTATCAGAAGGAGTAGGTGGATTTACCGAATCAGGAAAAAATAGAGTAGCTGTACCTTTCAATGGCAGTTACCGCGAACTTGAAGAAGTATTTATTCATGAACTTACCCATGCTTATGTTAATGAATTGAACCGTCTCCGGAACAGGTTCCTTAATTTGAGCGGGTTACCCTTCTGGCTAACAGAAGGATTGCCAGAATTTCAGTCAGTCGGTGGCAAAAGTTACTACAACAACATGTTTATTATCGATCTGTTGCTTAACAGCGTTTTACCGGATTTGAACGATGTTGGTGGTTATTATGCCTATCGCCTGGGAGAATCCTTCCTTACCTATATCAGCGAGAAATACGGGCGGGATATAGTCATGGAATTATTTTATGCTCTTCGGATATCATCTTCCCTGGATAATTCCGTTAATAAAGTATTCGGCATGAATTTCAAGGAATTACAGTTACGCTGGGGAAACTATCTGAAAAAGAAATATTTTCAGTATGTGGCAGATTATAAGGTCCCTTATGAAGAATATGAGAGAGCTACAGATCATACCGAAGACGGTTCTTACTACAATTTTGCTGCTCGGTTTTCCCCGGACGGTCATCATTATGTCTATTTTTCTAATAAAAACCTGAGATCTGACATCTGGAAAGGGGAAACCATCGGCATTATACCCAATAAAAAGTTAATTGCTGGCGAATCAACCGGCAGATATGAAGAATTTCATTTTCAGAAAAACAATCTGAGTTGGATGCCAGACAGCAAGACCTTCGCCTTTGTGGCCAAGACATCTTTCGGGGACAGGATTTATCTGGTGGATTACAATAAAGGTAACATAATCAGATACTTTGATTTCTTTGAATTTGATGCCATCTACGAAATAGATATATCACATGATGGCAGCAAAATAGTCTTCACCGGGCAAAAAAACCTGCAGAATGACCTCTATATCTTTGACATGACCACCGAAGAAACGGTAACTATCACCAACGATTATTATAATGATTTTCAACCCCGCTGGTCTCCGGATGACACTAAAATAACCTTCACATCGGAAAGGACCATTCGCGAAGATGATACAGATCACCTCTTTTATCAATTGAAAAATGACATCTTTTACTATGATCTGACCGATTCGACTTTTTATCAGGTTACAATAGGTGAATACAATAATCAGTTCCCTATTTGGAACAGCACTGGCGATAAAATTGTCTATGTTGCCGAGAGTATTTTCGCCTCCAATTTCGAGGTAGTGGATATCTTCACAGGGACTCGTGCCTGCATGACCAGGTCCATTGGCGGAGTGTTCAGTGGCGATCTTAATTACGATGACAGTTCTCTGATTTTCAGTTGTTTCTACAATGGTGGTTGGGACATCTACCTTTTAGCCGATCCCTTTGCCGGCCTTGTCTACGAGGATTACCAGCTACCCCGGGCAATTGAATTCGTTAATGATTTTTATAAACGTTTTGATATTAATAGATTCAGATATTTTGGCAAGAGGGACCGCGAATTTAAGAGAGAATATCAAGGTCAGTATGCCAAGAATTATACCACCATAAATCTGCGCAAACAGGTGGAATCAGACAGCCTTATGAGGAAACATAATAATGAGATGGATGAAAAACCTAATTCCATAAACATACCCCAGATACGTCCCTATCGTACTAAATTTACTCTGGACCGGCTCTGGGGTGGAATGGCTTATTCTCCTTCCGGAGGGACCTATGCTCAAATTGAATTCGGTTTGAGCGATCTCATGGGTAATCATGCTATTGGGGTTAATGTAGGGATTTCCGGAGAACTTGATAATTCGAATTTCATATTGAACTATCTCTATCTGGCCCGGAGAATAGACTATGGTCTGGGTGGATTCTATCTCAATGATGAGATTGTATATCGCATCGAGTATTTGAACAGCTCTGATATTGATTATATGCGGGAGCGGGAAAGGGAATTCGGGGTCTATACGATTTTCCGTTATCCCTTTAATCGCTTCTGGAGAATAGATTTCGAGAACGTCATCTATAAAAACGAGATAAGAAGAGACTGGTGGGATGATATCAAGGGTGAATGGATAGAGAACTATATTCAACCTAACACGATTGATGAAAAAGTGTACGAATCTGAATTGATCTATACGCCCCAGATCAGTATAATTCATGATAACACGATATATGGCACAGTTGGTCCCATATCTGGCTGGAGAAGTGCCCTGCTCTTCAATCGTAGTTTTTCAACTAAAAACAGCTCTTCCATCATCTACACTGATAATCGCAACTACCTGTTCTTTGCCAAACGCTATTCTATCGCCACCAGAGCCTTGGGGGGGGTTATCCTGGGAACGTCAAATCAGCGGTTCAGTTTCGATTATTTCAATGGTGTAAGAGGCTTCGATGACGAAGATCTGGAAGGAACACGGAAATTCCTGGCAAGCTTGGAATTAAGAGTTCCTTTTATTGATAATATCAGGATAGCTTTTCCGTTACCTCTCTTTGTCTATAATATCAGGGGCAGCGTGTTTGTTGATGCCGGCGCAATATGGGAAGATGACGATGAACTACAATTTTACCAGAAAGATAGATTAAAGGATCTCAAATTTGGTTTTGGTTTCGGACCAAGAATAAATCTTGGTTATTTTGTTCTCAGATTTGATATCGCCTGGAACAGTAACCTGGTGGATGTAAGTAAACCCTATTATTATCTGACACTTTCGCCTGATTTTTAATTGAGAAAAGAAAAAGGGACACTCTTACGAGTGTCCCTTTTTTCATGATTTTCAATTCTTATCCAGACTCACTGTGAGAAAACGATACACCCCTTCTCGGGTTTTTATATACATAAGGATGATATCATCTTCCAGTGTTTCCACAATCTTGTTATAATCGGTAATGCTGTTGATCTCCTGCTGATTTATTTCCAGTATTATATCACCAGTTCTTAAGCCGGCGTTAGCAGCGGGTGAATCAGGATCTACGCTCGTGATTATTATTCCCTGATCTTCATCTATATTATGTTCCTTGGCATAAGGACCATCAAATTCCTCCACTCTGATCCCGATCTGGGAAGTGCTGGAGCTGGAAACTTTGTTATCTATCTGAACAAGATCATCAGGACGCTGGATAAGATTTACATAAAGTATCTTTTCCTTGCCGGATCTTATTATACTGAGTGGTAATTCTTCTCCAATTGGACTATTGGCTATTTCTAAGCGGAACTTGGCAACATTGGAAATTTCCTTGCCATTGAAGGATATTATCACGTCACCTTTTTTCAATCCTGCTTTTTCTGCTGGAGTGTCTTCCTCTACTTTTGCTACCAGAACCCCTTTGATCTCTTCCAGCTTGAGACTCTTCTGCAGTTCATAATCTATGTCCTGTGGCAATATACCAATATAAGCCCTTATAACAACCCCTCCAGCTATCAGATCCTGGGTTACTTTCTTGGCAATATTGATGGGAATGGCAAAACCGATACCCATATTTCCACCACTGGTACTGGTGATGGCTGCATTAACACCAATAACCTCCCCTTTTATGTTAACCAGTGGTCCTCCACTGTTACCGGGATTAATGGCTGCATCGGTCTGTATATAGTCCTGATACAGTGGTGAATCAACCCCGAACTGCAGATTCGCTCTACCAGTTGCCGAAATCACACCGGCAGTCACGGTGCGCTCCAATCCCAACTGGCCAAAAGGATTACCGATGGCAATGGCCCAATCACCGATCTCGATACCATCGGAATCTCCCAGTGGAGCAACAACAATGTCTTCCTTGGCATCAACCTCGATTTTTATGACCGCGAGATCGGTCTGAGAATCAAGACCCACAATACTGGCTGTATATTTGGCTTTGTCCGCCAGAGTAACAATGATTTCACCTTGGGAGCCATTCTCAACCACATGATTGTTGGTAATGATGAATATCCGATTCAGGTCCCTCTTAAAAATAAAACCACTGCCCATTGCCAGAGATTTTCTGGTGCGGGGTTCCTGGGAACGGGGAAGATCGGGAAAGAAAAAACGGAAGAATTCATCATCAAAAGGGAATCTGTTTACATTACCATATTCTTCCATGAATTCAACCCTGATGTTTACAACTGATTCCCTGATATTCTTTACGACGTCCACAAAAGGACTGCGGTAATCATTGTTCAGGGGCAGATTGGCAAAAAGTGATGAGCATAAGATAATTACCATTATGATCAGATTATGCCGCAACATTGCACCTCCTTTTTAAAAATCATACTAATGATATAACAAATTTATACCATATAGGTTTCAGAATAAATTGAAATATGCAGTGTCAAATATATTATAAAATAAAAGGAAGCCGTGAGGATCAGCTCACGGCTTCCTGTATTCGGATCAGGCAATTGTGATCTCTTTTGCCGGTTTCGGCTCGACCTTGGGGATATTTATGATCAGGACACCGTTTTCAAACTTACCTTCGATCTTGTCGCTGTTGGATAGATCAGGTAGCGAAAGAACACGGCGATAATTTCCCTGATATCGCTCGCAACGACAATAAGTGCCCTTGTTCTCTTCCTTGGTTTCTTCACGCTTTGCTTCAATAATGAGCTGATTATCATTGATGTTGATGGCTATGTCCGATTTTTTGAAACCAGGAAGATTGGCTTTGATCTCAAAACGATCATTGTGCTCAATGACATCAATTGCCATCATTCTGTCACTGATATCGGCATCGTCTTCGAAGAACCTGTTCATGAAGTTCTCAAAAAGGTCGACCGAAGGCCAGAGACTGTGTTCTCTTTTGAATGGAACTATCTTCATTTCAACCTCCTTCATAATATTCATAACAATAAATTAAATAAATTTTCTGATCATGCAAGAAAAAAATTAGCAATCCAGACAATAGATTGCTAATTTATTGTTTGACACTGGAGTCATGCAGCTTATATTTTGTATTGTCAGTATATATAGTATGTGATATTATGATACTGAAAAATAAGAGGAAGTGGAATACGGGAAACAGGGATGGATTTTTCGCCAAAGCGATTGATAACTGGATTCTGGGAATAGATATAATAAATAATAATAGGTTTAAGACAACTGAGCCAAGAATTCCAGCAGGAAAGGTTCGTAATTTCTTATTACAAAGGAGTGAAAAATGTTATTGGATATTATAAAGAGTCGTTTCAGTGTAAGAAAATTCCGGGATGATCCTGTCCGGGAGAGTGATTTGCATCTTATCCTGGAAGCTGCCCGGCTGGCCCCATCTGCCCGTAACCTGCAGGAGTGGCATTTTGTTGTCATTCGTGATAAAGGAAAACGTCGACAACTTACTGATATCTGCAGAGGTCAAAGCTTTGTAGCAGAAGCCCCGGTTACTATTGCAGTATGTGCAGGTAATACTGACTACATTATGGCCTGTGGAGAAAAGGCTTATACAGTCGATGCAGCCATAGCTGCTGAACACATAGTACTGCAGGCTGCTGAACTTGGTCTGGGAACCTGCTGGATTGGTGCATTTTATCAGGATGGGATAGCCCGGTTGATAAATTTACCGGAAAATATGAGAGTTGTTGCCTTGATACCCTTGGGATATCCAGGCGTTACCAGGAAAGAACGTTTGGTTAAGGAATTTACTGATATTGTATCCTTTGATTCATTCTGATTATTAATTGATTTAGGGGGATGTCATGAATATCAACAGATTAACGATAAAATCACAGGAAGCTCTGGAGAAGGCCAGGCAGATAGCTGATGAAAAGGGGCATCAGGAGATCACCCCGCTACACTTGTTGCAGGCTCTTCTTGCCGATAGGGAAGGATTTACCCTGTCACTGTTGAAAAAGGTCGGTATCAATGCAGAGGAATTATTAAAAAGAACAGGGAGAATTCTTGATAAACAGCCTATCATCAGCGGAGTCTATCAGGTCACGATTTCCCGGGAGTTGAACAATGTCATGAATGAAGCTGAAAAGATATCCGGTAAACTTCATGATGAGTATGTGAGTGTTGAACACCTTCTTTTAGCGGTAATTGAAAAAGGTGGTTTACCTCAGGAAATTTTGGGAGTGGGTCTGAATAAAGATATATTGCTTCACGCCATCAGGGAATTGCGGGGAGAGCAGAGAGTGACAGATCAGGAACCGGAAGCCAAGTATCAGGCTCTGGAAAAATATGCCCGGAATTTAACGAGATTGGCCCGTCAGGGGAAACTCGATCCAGTTATCGGCAGGGATGAGGAAATACGACGTACAATTCAGACACTCTCGCGGCGGAGGAAGAACAATCCCGTGTTGATCGGGGAGCCTGGTGTAGGTAAAACCGCTATTGTTGAGGGGTTGGCACGTAGAGTGGTCGATCTTGATGTTCCGGAAAATCTGAAAAACAAAGAAATAGTTGAGTTGGACATGGGGGCTTTATTAGCGGGTGCCAAGTATAGGGGGGAATTTGAGGAGAGATTGAAGGCTGTACTGAAAGAGGTTGAAAAAGCAGAAGGTGAGATAATTCTGTTTATCGATGAAATACATACTGTAGTTGGAGCGGGAGCAGCGGAAGGAGCTGTTGATGCATCCAACATGCTGAAACCGGCTTTAGCCAGGGGAACTTTACATTGTATTGGAGCAACAACCCTTGATGAGTATCGTAAGCATATTGAGAAAGATGCCGCTCTGGAAAGGAGATTTCAGCCCGTGATGATCCTGGAACCTGATATTGACGACACCATATCCATTCTCAGGGGAATAAAAGAAAAATATGAGGTTCATCACGGTGTGCAGATAACCGATGCTGCTCTGGTAGCGGCAGCAGTACTTTCCAACCGTTACATAACTGATAGGTTCCTTCCTGATAAGGCTATAGACCTGGTTGATGAAGCATGCGCCAGCCTGAGGATGGAAATTGATTCCATGCCTCAGGAGCTGGATGAAATAGAACGCAAGATCAGGCAGCTCGAGATCGAAAAACTCTCCCTGAAAAAAGAAAAGGATCTGGCGGGTAAAGAAAGACTGGATAAAATCAATCAGGAAATGTCCGGACTGCAGGAGAAGAAATCTGAACTCCGGATTCGCTGGGAATATGAAAAGCAGTTACTGGCTCAAATAAGGGCTCTGTCGGAGGAGATAGAGAATATAAAAGCTGAAGCAGAAATTGCTGAGAGGAAGGGGGAACTTGATAAGGTATCGGAATTGAAATATGGTGTCTTGAGCAGTAAATTGAAAGAGCTGGAAGAATTGAAAGCCAAGCTAAGGGAGATACCGGAGGATAAGCAGCTATTGAAGGAACAGATAGATGAGGAAATGATTGCCGAGATTGTCGCTAAATGGACTGGAATCCCTGTTTCCAAGCTTGTCCAGAGTGAAATGGATAAACTGCTTAACATGGAAAAAGTACTCTCGCTGAGGGTGATTGGCCAGGAGGAGGGAATAAGAGCACTCTCAGATGCCATCAGGAGATCACGGAGCGGATTGGCTGATATCAATAAACCAATTGGCTCTTTCCTCTTCATGGGTCCCACCGGGGTAGGTAAGACCGAACTGGCGAAAACACTCGCAGGTTTTCTGTTCAACACCGAAAAAGCTCTCATCCGTATTGATATGAGTGAATTTATGGAAAAGCATTCCGTAGCCCGGCTGGTAGGTGCTCCTCCCGGATATGTCGGTTACGAGGAGGGAGGTTACTTGACCGAAGCCGTGCGCAGGAGACCTTTCAGTGTCATCCTGTTCGATGAGATCGAGAAAGCCCATCTCGACGTTTTCAATATCCTGCTGCAGATTCTGGATGATGGGCGATTAACTGATGGTAAGGGAAGAACGGTTGATTTCAAGAACACCGTGATCATCATGACAAGTAATATCGCTTCGCAGTTCATCTATGATAGGGAGGACCTGTCTGAAATTGAATTAAGGGCAAAATTGATGGATACCCTCAAGAATCATTTCCGTCCCGAATTTCTTAATCGTCTTGATGATATAATCATATTCCATCGTCTTGATCAAGCACAGATCCGGGCGATAGTGAAAATTCAGCTGCAATATCTATCAGACAGGTTGGCTGCCCAAAAGCTGGTACTGGAATATGATGATCAGGTCATGGATAAACTGGCTGAGATGGGTTATGATCCTCAATTTGGAGCCAGGCCACTGAAAAGAGTGATTCAGAAAGAACTTGAAAACGAGATAGCACTCCGTCTGCTTTCCAGCAGACCTGGAAAGGATCATGTGATTAAAATCGCCTGGCAGGAGGGCGGATTCCGATTCAATTTCAAATAGAGAAAGGTTAGTCCGGTTTTTTCTTTGCTAAACCTCACGCAACCATTTGTATATAAGGCTGGCAGTAAGTCCGGTAACAGTGCTTTTTATGATCAAGCCCATGATGAAATTGCTCAATCTCCTGAAAATCTCGAGATTACGGGTTTTTAAAAATTTGAGGAGAACTTTAATATCCTTTTCATCTTCGATGAAAAGGCCATTCTGCAGTTTGTACTGCAGGAGATCGACTTTCTCGATGATATCGGGATTCTTATTTCCCTGCGATTCCAGAGTGTCGATGGTGATTCCTTTCAATCCTTCCAGGTTATTTTCAGAATATTTCAGAATTATCCCGATATGGTTTTTCAACCAGATCAGTTCCTTTTTGATCTCTTCGGTGATATTCTTATATTTTCCGGTTGTTTTCTGCCGGGAACTGATAGATCTCTCTATTAGCAGTTTAACGATTTCCAGTTGATGATAATAGTCCATTATGGCTGTACTGGAGCGGAAGAACTTTTCAGGACTCACCTTATCCTGGATTAAAAGACCAGTATTTACCAGAAGCCGGTTGACTTTTTCTTTTTCGGAATTATGGATTTCAATTTGTAGCCTTATTTTGGGATACTCGATGATGAAATTTATCCTGATCTTGTCATCGGGAAAATAAAGATGAAACATACTGCTCAGGTGCGATAGTAAACTTAATCCTGCCGGGAAAAGTGATTCAGGAAATTCAAAGTTCCGGGTAAGTGTCTTTTCCTGGTTCAGGTTTTCATTTGGTTTATGTTTATGCAGGGCAAGCGCCAGATTAACTTGTAGTTCCCTTTCATCAAAAGGTTTAAGAAAATAACCATAGGGATTGACTTTTTTAACCCTTTCCATGGTTTTCTTGTCAGCATAAGCTGTAATAAATATCACCGGGATGTTGAAATTGTTCTGAATACGCTCGGCAGCTTCAATACCATCCATATTCTCATCAAGCTTGATATCCATCAGGACCAGATCGGGCAGAAAGGTTTCAGCTTTCAGGATGGCATCTTCACCATAATAGGAAATAGCGCAAACTTCATGCTTAAGATTGATCAGTGTCATCTTAAGATCAAAGGCTATAACAGGCTCATCTTCAACAATTAATATCCTGGCCATTTTACATCCTGTAGTAATATTTTATAATGAGAAGCATAATTTCCTTAAAACTTCAATATCAAAAAAATACCGGGTATCAGTTTCTCCTGTCTCTATCAGTTCAACAGGAGCATTTTCTTGATATTCGTATATTTAGCTGTTGAAAGTTTATACAGGTATATTCCCGCTGGCATCGGGTTACCCCTGTCATTTTTACCATCCCAGTAGGCAGTATGTTCTCCAGTCACTTGGAATTGATCATTGAGGATTTTCCTGACTTTCTGTCCTTTCAGATTATATATTGCAAGATCAATAATCTGTTCCTGCAATAAAATGTATTGAATTGTAGTACCGCTATCCCTGTAACCGGAAACCGGGAAAAATGGGTTGGGGTAGTTTCCCAGCAAAATGAGCGGTGAGGTAATTTTATCCATTTCGTAATCCCCGTTAGCAACCATCACCTCTGTACCTCCCGATATACATCTGACCATGCCATTTCTTCCTCCTATTACCATTTCCCAGGAGTTGTCTCCGGTTATGTCTGGAATGGATTTGATGGCGTCCACAGGTGTACCATGAGCATTGGAATACATCTGGGTACCGGTGGCACCGTCCAGGAAGTAGGAACTATTGTTCAGGGAACCGATGAGAACATCATTCACATTGTCAGCATTGATATCCGGGATTGCGGAGACTGAAAGCGAATTATCACCGATATAGGTGTTCCACGCGATATTTCCAGTAAAACCGTCAACTGTTACAGCATAATTGCCAGAATTCTCGATCAAAATATCAGGATGATCATCCCCGGTAATGTCCTCCAATGGCTCGAATCTGGTTATCAATGTATAAGCACCGATGGAACCACTATAAAGAAAACCACCGGTAACGGCATTCAATCCGAAATAGTTCCCGTAAAAATCTCCAGCAGCAATGTCATTAATTCCATCACCACTCACATCGGCAATCTGCATCAGACCCCAGACCGATGAGCCTGGAGTTATGTAGTTCCACTCTGCCAGACCGGTAACACCATTTATAGCGATAACTTTGCCCTCGGTTTCACTCTCATTGGAGGCGCCTGCCAGAACGTCGGGATTACCGTCTGCGGTTATGTCGTCGATCCCGATAACCGCAAAAGCAGGTCCACCAACGTAATAGGACCAGATCGTATCACCGGTAAGCCCATCAAGACAATAGATCCTTTTCGGACCGGTATCGGCGGAATCATCACCAGTAGCTGCCAGCACATCCTGAACCTGGTCACCATTATAATCCAGTTTGGCAAAAACCTGGTATACCCAACCACCATTACCATACTCGGAAGTGTCATGTTGCCAGATAAAAGCACCGGTTAAACCGGATAGGGCGCGGATCGAACGGTCACCGCCAGTGGTGGCAATGATGATATCGGCATAACTGTCACCGTCTATATCCTGAATCACAGTAAGGCCTTTTTGGGAATATACATTTCCGGAATATACTTCGGTTTCCCATAACACATCCCCGCTTCCGGAGGAATTTCCGTTGAAACAGCGAACGTAATTATCTTCCGAGCATACTATTACATCCTCAACCTCATCTCCGTTGATATCCTCACAGGAAGTAATGGCTTTGGGGCTGTTATCCCAGCTTGTATCAATCAGGTATTCCCAGAGTATGGTCCCTATTGGATATTCGGTATCTTCAGCAAAGCCTGCCAATTGAACTACATAGGGATTCTGGTCTGGATCATTGGAATAGATATTCATGTCCACAAGATAATCACCTGGTGTTTGCGGGTGAAACCAGACTCTCAAATCCCTAATTTCCACGGTACCTAGAATAATAGGAAGCATCACAGTATTATCGAGATAGAAGCTGGCATCGCTGATTGCTATATCGTCAATGATCAGCTCTTCTGCACCCTGATTACTTATTGACAGGTATTTTCCTACTGTGGCGCCGTTTCTTACAGTACCGTAATCGAGATAATCTGTAGAGACGATCAGTGCCTGCTCGGCGAATATCCCGTAACCCTGAAGGTCAACAGTGACTTCCGGATTTATAGGATCATTGGAGGATATGCTCATGACAGCTTCGTAGGGACCCCAATTGCCGGGTTGAAAAGTAACAGTAACATATTCAGAAGTGCCGGGGTTAATAAGAAAGGGGAACTGCAGATCGCAGGAAAACTCAGGAGCGGTGAAATCGATGCCAGCAATTTCCAGATCAGCAGTGCCATTGTTGGTTATTGCTATATCGTGAGTGGCTTCTTGAGCGATGATGGTATTGCCGAAGTTGTAAAATGATATTCCTACATTTATTTCCGGTGTACCTGAACCACTCAGGTCAATCTTGTAGATTACCTGATCCCAGCTTCCGTCCTCTTTTGCCACCAGATAGAGATATTCACCATCCCAGGCCAGTCCTCTTGGTTTGGTGGTTGGTACCGGGAAGGACCAGAGTGTATCTCCGGTGGCAGGATCATAAGCCGTACATCTTTCGGGATCACCGTCATTATCATCCATGCTGTTCCAGAAAGTAGATTCATCCTGAAATACAAGTCCCTGTGGCTGCAGACCAACCGTAGACATGGATTCTAGGATGGTGCCATCAGCAGGGTCAAGTTTATGTATATTAGGTTGAGTGTTGGGATAGTATACACTGGCCCAGAGATATCCGTCGTGCCAGCAGAGTCCTCCGCTGTAGTCGTCCCCCGGATTGGGAATGGTTGCTACCACTGTTCCGTCTGCGGTCATTTTATAGATATTTCCATCCGCATGATAATCACCGGCTACCCAGAAATATTCACCATCCCAGGTCAAGCCATGATTTGATTCAGGTGCCCCCTGGAAAGATGAAAGAACAGATCCATTGGCAGGATCTACCTGATGTATCCAGCCTTCATAGTCATCTCCCACCCAGAGATAGCCGTCATGATAATCGAGTCCGTAGAGGTAACCGGTTTCGACTCCCTGGGGTACGATAATGTCAACAATTGTCCATTCGGCTTCTAAGGTAAGAAAGATGAAAAATATCAGTAAAAGTGCAAAAGTCTTCATAATTATCTCCTTGAGCCTGTTTGAGTCTAAAAAAGTTCAACTGATTCAGGATTGTCAATTAAAAGTATCTCTATCATCTTACCAATGAAATGGTTGACAGATAAGATAGTTTTTTTTTGCTAAAATGTGTAAAAGGAGTTTTGCTGATGAAAAGGATTCTGCTTTATATAGGTGCTGCTATTATATTAGCAGGTTGTTCCTTTCCCGGAGATCTGGGATTGCCTTCCTGGTATACGACCATGAGAGTCATTTTCCTCAATGATATTTATGATATGGAGGAAATAGCTGAGGAAGATTCCGCTCTGATAGTACAAAATGGTGAACTGGTTTTCATGGAGGTTATCGAGGAATCTCAGATGCTGGGTGACATTGAGATTTTCGAGCCTGGAGAGCGGGATTTCCAGTTGACGGTTGATGAATTGATGCCAGATTCTCTCCAGAATACTTACCCGCCGGACACCTGGCTGGTGATACCTTCTTTTGGTATGGAACCTACAATTGAAGAGCTGACACCCTACAGTGAATTTGCATCAGCAACTTTCAGCAGTGGACTAATAAATGTCAGCTTGACCAACAATACGGCAATTGGTCTGGGCAATCAGGCGGAAAATGCTCCCCTCATGGCGGAAATTTTCAATCAATACTCGAACGAGTTGATTTTATCGCTGCAAGTGGAGGATATTCTGCCGGGAGAGACATCTTTGGTCGAATACGATCTTGCTGGAATTACTTTTTCCAATGCACTTAATATAATGATTGCTGGAGGAAGCACAGGATCCGGAGGTGAACTTGTTTATACAGATGACAGCTTTTTCAACAGCGCTCTGGATATTAACATCACCTACGAAAATATCTATGTAAGCGATATCACTGGTGCTGAGATACCTGTTCAGGAAATTGATGATATTTCAGACATTTATGAACTGGAGATCGAATATCCCGAGATAATAGGTGAGATCGCATTTACCGGTTACAGTGAAATCAATATTACAGTTAACTCAATTATTCCCGGTGAAATAATGCTGGACCTGGTTGCAGAAAATTCGGATGATTCAACTACTGTAATGCTCCAAACCTGGGAAGGAGGGGGAGAACATTCTCTAACGGCTCAAATCGAGGCTGGAACTACTGAAATATATCTAACCTCGGATGAATATAATATCAACGCCTTGATCTCGATCCTGCCCGACCTGTTCGATTATGATGTTTTCTGTACTATAGGGGATACCACCCAGACATATGATCTGACTTCGGAGGATGAGGTCATCCTGGATATCAGCATCTCTTCGCAGATACAATTTAATACCGGAGAGAATGGACTGTGGATTATCCCCCAGGAGGATGGTGAGATTCAAATCTCCACCTTCGATACAGTGGATTATGAACAGGAGCAGTACGATTCTTTCCGCAGCGGCTCTTTAAAACTTTACTATATCAATCCTACTGGTGTGGAAATGGCTGCACAGATCCTGGTAAGTGAACAGGAACAATTCATCCTGGATAATATTTATGAAATTGTGTCGCCTGATACCAATGAAGTGCAGATATTTGATATACCTTTGATAGAAACAACAAATGATTCCATTTTCGGGGAAGTTGAATTTGTCATTCAGCAATATGAAACAGAGGTATTCCTGGAGGACTCTGTATTCATTGCCACTCGTTTCTATCTGTTCAGTGAAGGCCTGGAACCATTGAACGGTGGTATCCACATGATCGGTGAACTTTTCCTGGAACTGCTTATCAATGAGGATCTGATAAATGAAGAAGATAATTAATATAATAACTCTACCGGTTTTTATTCTATTACCTTTTTATTTGCAAGCTCACCTTTCGATGGCTTATGATAATCCTGCTTACCCGCTAGATTGTAACTGGGAATTAATAATTCCGGCAGTAAATTTTATTGCGGACATGGATAATTCCCTGATCTCCCTGGATAATCTTAGCATATTCGATAAAGACAGATACGATAATGGTCATATAATGTCCGATGAGGAGAAAGAGATCCTTACTGCTGGGGATCTGGTATTAAGCGGAGCTTTCGCTTTTGATATTTTAGGAGTAAGATATCGGCAGTGGGGTTTAAAATTAAAAGCGCTGGCTTATTTTAAAGGAAAAATTCTGGATAAGCAGTATACTGAAATAGCATTGTATGGCAATGAGACGAACAAGATATATCATTTCAATGCCGGTAAGGGTGCCAAAGGTTACGGCTTTTTCAAGGCAGCTCTCAATTATAATTATCCTCATGCATTTGATCTGGTTAAGCTTTTCTT